>BNUC01000095.1 GCA_025997075.1 Betaproteobacteria bacterium
GCTGCAAAAGCACTTTAAATGCTCGTCATGGTGAGGACGCGCTCCCGGTAAAACCGGAAGCGCAAGGCCATCGCACGCTTGCTGGCTTTCTCTGCCATCTGCCGTTTCACTACCGCGTCAGTGCAGCGTTAGCGCCTGAATCTTTTCAATCGAAAGCCCGGTCAGTTCCGCGATATCTTCGATGGAATCTCCTCTTTTCAGGGCGTTACGCGCGACTTTTTTCAAGCCTTCTTCCAGGCCTTTTTCCAAGCCTTTTTCCATGCCTTCTTCCCTTGCCGCCCGCTCTCTGGAATCCATGTCCCAGCGCATTTTATCCCGTGACTCCGCCAGCATCCGCGCCCGTTCGTCTTCCGAGAGCGTCATCAGTTTGGCGACGACCTTTTTTACTTCAGGGTTCTTTTCTGCAAGCATGTCCAGTTCCTCCTTACTTTCCGCCTTCAAAAATCCCAGCCAGTCCCACAGCGTCGTGCCGTCATCCTTGGGCAATTTCGGTAATTCCAGCGTGTTGATTTCCAATAAGTCGGTGAATTCCGACCCGCTTTGCGCATCGTGCAGCCGGTAGCGGTTATGGTAGCTTGAATTCTCTTCAATCAGCGTGAAATCAGCAATCAGGATGCAGATGGCGGGCTGGATTGTCTGGTAGCGCTCGCCTTCGCCGATCTGTTCCGTGACCATTTTGGCCAGGTAGAAAACGATTCGCTGACGCAGATCGCGTTGATTGCTCACCTGGATTTCTACGTCGATTACTCTGCCGGAACGGGTCTTGAGCTTCACGTCCAGAATGCCCAGCTTGTCGTCCCAGCCTTCACGCGCCAGATGTGGATCGGCCAGGGTGACTTCTTCGTAATCCTCGGCGGGAATGGAGAGCGTGGACTTCAGGAAATTGGTCAGAGGCTCGACATCCCGGCTATCGCCAAACAACATCTTGAAGACCGCGTCGTTGAGTGGGGATAAAAAGGGTTTTTGCATAGCCAGACGTTTTGATGAGATGACGGAACGCATTGTAGCCTGATGCCGCCTTCACGGGAACGACGAAGGAGGACGGAGCAGATTGGCAGAAACCGGTCGCCGGAGGGCGTAATCGTAGCTCGCAGGAGGGCCTTCGGCCTTTTCCTATGTGCCCGAGTATTGTTGACGTAAACAAGCTCGCGGCTGAAAATGCCCCTTCCGCTCGCTGCATAAAGCACTTTTTTTG
The DNA here is from genome assembly GCA_025997075.1 of Betaproteobacteria bacterium. Classification (GTDB taxonomy): domain Bacteria; phylum Pseudomonadota; class Gammaproteobacteria; order Burkholderiales; family Rhodocyclaceae; genus Propionivibrio. The sequence goes on from BNUC01000095.1 coordinate 1,196, forward strand.
CAAAAACCCCGCTCTCCATGACACAACCTGTCATTACACCCCGCTAAACTTCCCTTCATCGCAAATCACCCCACCCAAATGCCGAAGGCGAAGACCCCATGAAAAACGAGGAACACGACAAACTTGCGCGGCGGCTAACCGATATTCTGCTCAAGCTCAACAACGGCGAACAATTGGACGCCAACCGGCTGGCCGAGGAATTCAGTGTTCACCCTCGTACCATCAAGCGCGACCTGCTGGAACGCTTTGCCTTCCTGCCGCTGGAAAGAAATGATGGTCTCTTTGCCCTGGAAACCGCCTATCTCGGAAAACTCAGCTTCCGCGACATGGAACACTTCGCGGCGCTGGCGGGGCTGAATGGACTGTTCCCCGGACTGGATACCCAGTTCTTCCGTGAACTCTTCGATGAGCGCCTGTCCAAAGCCCTCAACATTCACGGCCCGGCCTACGAGGACATCCAACACCGCAAACAGGAATTCCAGGACCTGCGCAACGCCATCAGTGAACGCCGCTTGGTGCGCTTTACTTACCAGAAGGACGATGCAAGCAAACCCGTTGAAGTCGCCCCCTACCGTCTGATTAACCACGATGGCGTCTGGTATCTCGCCGCCAGTGATAACGGTCAGCCCAAAGCCTATGCCTTCGGCAAAATCCGCGCTCTGGAAGTTCTGGAAGCCACCTACACCCCGGACAAAGCGCTCCAAATACTGCTCGACCGGGAAGACAGTATCTGGCTCAACGAAAAAAAGATCGAAGTCGTCCTCACCGTTGGCCCACGGATCGCCTCCTATTTCAAACGCCGCAAGCTGATTGCCCAACAGGTCATCGAAAAGGAACTCGAAGACGGCGGTCTGCTCGTCTCCGGTAAATTCGCCCACCCCAACCAGATTCTCCCCATCGTCCGTTACTGGCTCCCGCATGTCCGTATCGTCAGTCCTGAAAGCTGGCAAGAGGAATTGGAAAAGGGGCTGGCAGATTACCTGAAACGCGAGAGAAAGCCATGATTGCCCTACTCATTTTCGACGCACGCACGGTGCGCTGGTGCTTTCAGAGCGTAACCCGGTTTGTGAATAGGCTGAGAGGGCGAAGCACAAGCAACAAAACCACATCACTGGCGTTGGAAGCGTCGGGGCAAATCACTGAGAAATAGATGTTTAATAAATTGTGTATATCTCTGCCGCTCGCGAGACACCCGTTGCTTTCTGCTTCGAAGGCAGTAAAAACTGAATATATAAGCGTTTTACGGGCTTTTGTTGAGAAAAACGCACAAGGCGACGAGTGGGCAAAAGCTGCTGTTGCCGAGTATAGCGACAGACTTGGCGTAGAGGATGTAACTCCAATAAATGATTCAGACTTGGTTGCGTGTATCCGTCGACTGACTGCTGACCGTTTCTCTTTGAAGGAATTCTGGTTCTCAAGCTACCGTTACTGTCTGATTAGCGATATTCTTTTTCTTACGGCGTTCAATAACGCATCGCAAGTAAAGGCAAATCTTGACGACATACAACTAATGCTCCGAAAACGCCACCGTGAGGGCGTATCGAAATTTTGTAATCTTCTGCTCCACGGCGGCGACATAAAACGCAAAAATTTTAAATCTTCGCGACACCTAATCGACTGTTGGCACAAAAACGCAGATTTCATCAATCTTCCGGAAAAACGTATTCTCGTGACGGCAACAGTGAGCGCGGGAAAATCCACGCTGATAAATGCTCTTATAGGTAAGCCGCTTACTCAGACCTCACAGGAAGTTTGCACCGGAAACTTATGCTACTTAAACAACAAGCCGTTTGAGGATGGCGCCATTCATTTGTGTGCTTCACCGATTAGGTTCAACGCAAGCTATAACGACCTTGCAAAAACTGAACGGTCGGAGACCAGTCATATTGCCTCTTACTTTAGGGCGTTAGTACCGTTGCGGCACAGGGTTTCTATAATTGATACTCCGGGCGTTAACTTTGCTTTGAACCGAGATCACGGCAAAATGGCACGCAAGACCTTGGCTGATGAAAGTTATGAGAAGCTGATATATGTGTTAAACGCTAATAAACTCGGAACAGACGAAGAATTCAGGTACTTGAAGTACGTTTCAAAAAACGTGCCAAAAGAAAAGCTTATATTTGTTCTTAATAAACTTGATGACTTCAAGAAAGGTGAGGATTCAATAGCAAAAAGTATTGATGGCGTCAGGAACGACCTGCGTGGGATCGGATATGAAAATCCAGTAATTTGTCCGTTATCGGCCTATTTCGCTTTACTTATCAAAATGAAACAAAACAGTGAAACACTAACTGAGGATGAGCAGGATGTTTATGATTTTTACGTTAAGAAATTCAGCAAACTGGAATACAATCTTTCATATTACTATGGTGAGGCGCTCGTAAAAAAACAGAAAGACAGCGACGACATAACCGCTATGAGTATCAGATGCGGACTTTACGGTTTGGAAAATATGCTATTCGAAGGAAAGAGTAATGAAAAAAGTGTTCATTAAATATAATCCATATAAACTTGAAACTGACATAAAGGTTGACGGGAAACATTTAAAGCATAACAGCAAGCTTGGCGAGAAAATTGTTGATGGGTCTCGCTTGCAAGAGTGGGTGGAAGATGCTCCGCGCCTTCTTATAGATGAATACAATGACACTGATTTCGAGATTACATTCCACGGCACTTTGCTTGATTATGAGGACTTGACCGATGTTTTCGCTGAATCGTTTAAGCGCGAAGAATTGACTGCCAGACTTGAACGTATACCAGCCAAGGAAACAAAGGATAAGGAGGCGCGCATCGACGAGGTGTTCGAAGAAATAAAAAAAGGCCCCTTTGAAGGATTGAAGGGCAAGGAGATAGAGGCAGCATTCGAACAAGCCAAGAGCGATGATTTCGAGGTGTGCGTCGTTGCCACAATGAGCGCGGGCAAGTCCACGCTGATTAACGCCATGCTCCGTACAAAGCTTATGCCGTCAAAGCAAGAGGCATGCACGGCTATCATCACACGCATTAAGGACACATCTCAAGAGCCGTTTAGGGCGGATGTTTACAGCAAGGATAGTTGCCTTGTCGAAACGCATGAATGCTTGTCGTATCCGGTTATGGAACGGCTGAATTCCGACGAAAATGTTTACGAAATAAGAGTTGATGGCAATATTCCATTTGTGATGTCCGATGAAGTATCCCTTGTACTAATTGACACTCCGGGACCCAATAATTCCCGTGATCCGAAACATAGGAAAGTGCAGAACAACTTGCTCGACAAGTCATCAAAGGCGCTTGTCCTGTACATAATGACGGGAGAGTTTGGCACTGATGACGATAACGCTTTGCTCAAAGATATTGCAAAAAGCATGGCCGTAGGCGGTAAACAATCAAAGGACAGGTTCATTTTCGTTGTCAACAAACTTGACGACCGCAAGAAAGAGGATGGCGACACAAAACAAACATTTGAGAAAGTTCGCTCATACTTAAAAACGCATGGTATTGCAAACCCTAATCTCTTCCCAGCCGCCGCATTGCCAGCGCTTAATATACGACTGATTGAAAGCGGAGCGGAAATAGACGAGAACGACAGAGATGAAACGGAAGTAAAAGTCAAAAAACTTAACCGTAATGAACCGCTGCATTTTGAAACCTATGCCGTGCTGCCACCTAGTATCCGCAGTGAGATAAGCGTACTGCTTGATGAAGCAAAATCAAAATGGAAAGCATGTGGCGGCAGACTCAACGAAAATCCATCGGAGGCATTGATACACAGCGGTATTGTTTCTATTGAAGCGGGGATTCGTCAGTATGTGCAGAAATATGCAAAAACTGCCAAGATAAAGAATATAGTTGACACGTTTACGCACAAACTTGACGAGGAAAAGTATTTTGAGAAAACCAAAAAGGACATTGCGGAGAATCAGGGAAAGAGTGAGGAAATCGCCAAACAGATTGAGGCGATAAACAAGAAAAGAAACAGTGTAGAGGAAGCTAAAAGATTCAAGGATGCTGTTGACGATGCGGTCGTAAAAGTTAATGACGACTCCAAAGAAGTGGTTGAGGACATAATCCAGAAATTCCAAAGCCGCATAAGAAAACGTATCGAAGCACTGCGCGGTGTTGAAATTGAAATTCAAGATGCCGAGGAAGAGGTTGAACGCCTTGGGGAATTTGCCAAAAAACTTGAGCCGGAATTCGAGGTGGAACTTAATGACCTCATTGGAAAAAACCTGATTGATACAAGCAACGCCCTGCTTGAGGCGTATAAGAAAAAACTTGCCTCGTTGTCGGAAGAATTGGATATTAATGAAATACCAGGTGTGAAAATAGACCCTTTAAAACTCATGAGTGGAAGTGTCATCGCTGATAATTTCTCCACAAGAGAATTTGTAAAAGTGAAAATAGTAGAGGATGGAGAAGAGTGGATTGAGAACACTGACAAGGCATGGTATAAGCCGTGGACGTGGTTCGATGAATTTGGCTATTACCGTAAAAAATACAAGAATGTTGAATTTATCGATGGGAGTACGCTGGCGCAGGAGTTTATCAGTCCTGTGGAGCAGGGCTTGTATGCTAACGGAGAGGCAGCTCGCAAGTACGCGCTTAAGCAATCCAAAAAATTCGCTGACAGTTTCAATAAGGAATTCGCGCGCCTTGATGGCATCCTCGATATAAAACTCACTGAACTTATAAGTTTTGCCACTGAAAGAGATAAGGCGCAAGAGCGTATTGAAGAATCAAAGGGCAAATTGGAATGGCTTGAGCGAATACAAGATAAAGTTGAATCTATACTCGAAATCTAGGAGGTTACGAAAATGGCGATAACGGATTCCTTCAAAAAAGATATTTCAGCGGGCAACATCACAGGCTTACGCAGTAAGATGAAAAATAGTTTGCTCAGCGACCTGACTTTTTCCGAATTTAATGACATGAACAATGCAGCCAAAAATGTGCAAGGCTTGTATGATGTTCATGATAATCGCGAGTTGAACCCTGACAAATCGGCGTGGAACGGCGATTATGAGAATAAACTCATGGTTCAAGTTGTCGGCAACTTTTCTCACGAAAGGGTAGAACACATCAAAGAAGTGGTTAGATATTTGCGCCCTGTATCCGCTCACCTGCAACCAACATCTTCTCCACCTACAAATGGTAAAAATAGTGCTCATCTGGAAACGTTAAAGACACAATATCAAAGACAGAAACGTGAAGATGAACTTAATAACAGGATTGTGAAATTCGCGGTCGGTGCGGCGGCGGGTGCTGCTGTCGGCGGTGTTATTGCCGGTTTCGTGAGCAAATCACTAGCAGTTGGAGTCGTTGCTACCATTGGAACTGCTGTCATTTTTGGTGGTGTTGCTGCTGTGGCGATTACAACAATTCGCGAGCAATAAAATGAGTGATTTCATAGATCTTTCTAATATGAAAACCGAAAACAATGTTGCGGCAAGTGTTTCGCCAGTTTCGGCAGAGCCGAAGAGTATTGCGCCAAAGTTTGACATACTCAAGAGTCGGCTTGCCGAAGCGAGTTTGCTTGTCGACGATATTGTCCTCAAAAACTATTTATCCAAGCTGACGGATTTAGAGCTTGTTCCCTTGGACGATGAACTGAAGCAAATTAGCGATATTCGTCTGTTCAAGATAAATGAAATGGTTTACCAGAACGATGAGTATTCAACGTATAAATTTGCTTCTGTTTTCAACTCGGTTCAAAACTTGAACTGCGGTGTATTTATAATTGCCGACAGTAACGGGCAAAAAACTGATTTTTATATGGGAGTTCGCTCCCTCGACGATAAGCGTACAACAAAATCCCTCAAAGACACACTGCGGAACGCTCTGTGTGGTCAGTTTCCTGGTGTGAAGACCGTTGATTTGCTTGACCCTGAGGCAGAGACATTTCTCGCGAATATTGAGTCAAAGAACATTGCTGCTGTTTCCTGTGTTGCCAAAAACAAGGATGAGGAATTCAAGGATAACGAGCGTTTTATCCAGGGACTTGAAAAACTTGCGCTCGCGATGCAAGGACAACGCTATACCGCTATCGTTTTGGCGAAAAGCACTCCGACAGAGCAATTAATGGAAACGCGCCGTGCTTATGAAATTATCTATACACAGCTTTCGCCTTTTGCAAATATGCAACTAAGTTACGGGACCAACACAGCGTTGAGTATTTCCGATGCGTTCTCAAGCGGAACAACAGTTGGTTCTTCTTTTTCGGAAAATACTTCCACGACTGATGGAAAAAGTGTGTCGTCAACTTCTTCGTCTTCCGAGTCAACATCACATTCTGAGTCAAAAGACAGTGGAAAAGTACTGGATTCCATCGGGAAAGTAGTCGGAATTGCTGGAACCTTGGGAGCAGTTGCGCTGATTGCTGCGCCAGTTATTGCGCCTATCGCCGCCGCTTCGGGTATCCTCGCCACGCTTGGAGCGATTGGAACAGGTGTTGGCGCTGGTGTAGCTGCTGTTCCGAGTGCGCTCGCATTGGGTGTCGGTGGGGCTGTAGTTGGCGGTGGAATCAACATCGCATCAGGGATGCTTGGCAAATCAAAAACTGACGGCACTACCCTCGGTACTTCCCAAAGTGAATCGACATCTGAGAATACATCGGAAACGAGTGGCACTTCGTTCTCTACAAATGAGAGTACGAACGAAAGTATGACCAAAACAGAGGGTTTGACAGCTGGAACTTCCGACAATATGCAACTCACAATGCAGAATAAGACGCTTATCAACACGCTTGAGCGTATTGATTCGCAGTTAAAACGCATTGACGAATGTGAGAGTTTGGGAATGTGGGAATGCGCCGCATACTTCCTATCTGATAGTCAGGAAACAGCAGAGATGGCAGCAGGAACGTACAAAGCCCTGATGAAAGGTGAAAAATCCGGTGTTGAAACATCTGCCATAAACTTTTGGGGACGCGACAACACAAAACAACTCCCCTTGCTTCGTGAATATATTACAAACTTCATTCACCCTGTTTTTGAATATCGCTCGCCGCATGCAGTCGTCCCCGTTACAGCCTCATCGCTTATAAGCGGCAACGAGCTCGCCATACAAATGGGGCTTCCACGAAAGTCTGTATGCGGTTTCCACGTTATAGAACATGCAGATTTCGGTAAAGAGGTTGTGAAATATAACCAACGTGACGATGAGCATAACTTTGTTCTTGGCAATATTTTTAGTATGGGAAGCAAGAGCGATACTGAAGTAAGGCTCGACCGTGATAGTCTGACTATGCACACGTTTATCACTGGTTCGACGGGAGCGGGGAAAAGTAACACGGTTTATGAAATACTTAATCGACTTCGGAATGTTTATAATGTTTCCTTCCTGGTCGTTGAACCCGCCAAAGGTGAGTACAAGGATATTTTCGGGCAGTTTAGCGACGTGACCGTATACGGTACAAATCCAAAAAAGACAAAACTATTACGGATTAACCCATTCAGTTTTCCTGAAGATGTTCATGTACTCGAACACTTGGACAGGCTTGTGGAGTTGTTTAACGTCTGCTGGCCGATGTACGCTGCTATGCCTGCAATCTTAAAAAAGGCAATGGAGCGGGCCTATGAAGCGTCAGGGTGGGACCTGCAAACATCAATACCGCGCTACGAGGGAGTTTTCCCGTTATTTGCAGATGTTTTAGAGCAGATTCAGTTGGTAATCAACGAATCGAGCTACTCTGCTGATAGCAAGGGCGACTACGCAGGGGCGCTGAGTACGCGCGTCGAGTCGCTGACAAATGGCATAAACGGTATGATATTTTGCAGCGATGACTTGTCAAATGAAGAACTATTTGACAAAAACGTGATTGCTGACTTGAGCCTTGTCGGATCGACAGAAACGAAGTCGCTGATAATGGGCTTGCTTGTTATGAAGTTGCAGGAATACAGGATGTCGACCGCTATTGTACGTAATGTGGCGTTACGGCATATTACTGTCTTGGAGGAAGCGCACAACCTGCTTAAACGTACATCAACAGAGCAATTATCCGAGAGTTCAAATCTGCTTGGGAAGTCGGTCGAGTTACTCGCAAATTCAATAGCGGAAATGCGTACTTACGGGGAGGGATTTATCATTGCCGATCAGTCGCCTGGCTTGCTTGATATGTCCGTTATCCGCAATACGAATACAAAGATAATCTTGCGCTTGCCGGAATTTGGCGACCGTGAGTTAGTCGGTAAAGCTGCGAGTCTGACCGATAAGCAGATTGTTGAACTTTCCAAACTTGAGCGCGGTGTTGCCGCAGTCTATCAGAACGATTGGGTAGAACCGATTCTCGTAAAAATCACTCACAGTAGCTTGGAAGAAAAGCATTATGAATACAAGCCCGACGCCTCGTCTGATGCCCGCAATGCCAAAACGCAGTTGATAAATCTTCTGATTCAAGGTCGGCTAAACGAACATCTTGAATTCGATGCCGTCTCTTTGGAGCGTAATCTTGCGCGAGTGAATATTTCGGCGCGGAACAAAATACTTCTTGGCAAGTTGATTGATGAATACAAAGTATCTGGCAAACTGGAACTGTGGACAGATGAGAAGTTTGAGCGGCTATCCGTGATAGTTACCGACTTGCTTGGCACTCGTGCTATGGTTGAAAACGAAATCTCTTTAGCGAATAACAACGAAGAACTTACTAATCGTCTTGCCGACATTGTGCGCCGAGTCTGTCCCAATTCCGATTGTAATGTTGCCCTCAGTCAGTGCTTTATGCGTGATTTTGCGGCAGGGCGGGACGAGCACGAACGCAGAGAAAAGACATACCGCGATTGGTTTGAAAGCGTTAAACAAAAAATGGAGAGCGTACTATGAACATACCACGCTTGGAGAGTCTGAATTTTACTTCAAAATTCACTGACAGTCCTCTCATCAAGGCTGCCGAAACCAAGACATTTCATAAAGATGCGCCTTATTATGAGCAGTCGTTGGCTAAAATAACAAAACTTTACGATGTACGTATACCTCAAAACAATGGTTATTGGGAAGGTGAACCGGGTAATTCAATCTGGAATCCTGATCAAGAACAAGTTCCAACAGTTTACAACCCGGATGGAAAAACATGGGGGGAGATACTTGATAAATTTGACGTGTCTGATGGCATCCCCTTCAAAGATGGCTATCCAATCTTTGACGAAGTGAGCAAGGGAGATGTTCAGATTGATGATTTCACCACCGATCGCGCCAAAAATTTTTCCCAGGCTGACATTAAACTTGCTGAACAGAAAGACTGCGACCCTGAAGATGTCGAAAAATGGCGCAAAGAAAACGGTTACACATGGCATGAATGCGAGGACATGAAAACCTTGAAGAAAGTGCCCAGCGAAATTCACAACAACGTGCCTCATAGCGGCGGAGTATCGGAAGCTAAAAAGGCAGCGCAAGAAAACAACATCGCTTAAGGGAAAATTATGAACAACACAGCATTTGGTGAAGTGGTCTTCAACTACGGCTTTGATGTCAAGTCAAACCTGACCCTGTGGGGTAAAGCTCATAACATTACCGTCACTGCGAAAGCCTACCGTGAAAAGGATGGAATCACCTCAAATCAGGAGCAATCTTTTCAGGCATACAAGGAAAAACTAGCAGAAACGCAAATCGCCATCGAACGCCTTATCGCTCAATATTTTGAAGCTACGGAAAACAAGCCATGCACTCCGGAACAATTGAGCGCACGCTTTTTTCCCCGTACCCTTTTGTTCGGACGCGACGGCAACTACGTTCTCCTGTTGGATGATGCTGCCGATCCCGATAACGGTTTGGCTGTCTGTCTGTCTCCAGAAGAAAAGGTTGTCACTCAAGACGACTATCTTTGACATATTCATGACGGAAGCGGTAGCGGGCATGTCGGCTCGCTACCGTTTCTGTTATTAAGCGGCTTGAGGATTTGTTGGGGCGGTCCCGTCTGGACAGAGGCAACTACACCTTCGGAGTGGCTTGAAGTTTTGAAGGCGCTGGCCGCCGTGGGACGGTGGGTGTCCGTCTAATTATGGATGGAGGCCGAATCTGCCGGATGAAGGCGATAATCACCTGATCGAACTGGCTGTGGCAGGCAACGCTCAGGCTATCGTGACTTATAACGTCAGGGATTTGCAACACGGACAGCTTTTGTGGCCACGTTTACATGTGTTAACGCCCAAAGATTTTTTGAAGGAGTTCCTATCATGAGCACTTTGACTTTGCGCCTGCCGGACGATGTGGCGAACCGGCTCAAGAATGTGGCGGAATCTCGTGGCATCAGCGTGAATAAGTTCATTACAGAAATCAGCGTCCAGACCTTGGCTGCTTACGATACGGAGACCCGTTTCAAACTCATGGCCGCCGAGGCAAATATCCCCTCAGCTCTAGCGGTGCTTGACCGTTTGGAGTAAAACTCCCGGCAGAGGCTGAAAATTCCCGATATGCCCACCATCCTCCTCACCGACTGGCGCTCACAGGTACTCTCTGGCAACACACCAGGCGAATACCAAACGCTCGAACTGCTGGCTGAACGTCTGCCCGATGAGTTGACCGTGTTTCACAGCCTGTACTGGAATCCATAAACGACGCGATAACTTGTGGCGGGAGTATCCAAAATACGAAAGCGCCAAAGATTTCCGATTCTTTGTACCGATTCCCATCGCTTCACACTCAAGCTCAGTGTAGTGGAGGCAATGGACAAACGACTGTCCTGAACCTGAACCATTTCGAGAAAGTAACCTGAGTTTTTTTGACGCGATTACACAGAAATTACACAAAAACAAAAGGCTTGAGAGGTATGAAAACCTCGCAAGCCTTGTGTTTATTGGTGGGCCCGCAGGGATTTGAACCCTGGACCAAAGGATTATGAGTCCTCTGCTCTGACCAACTGAGCTACAGGCCCGAAAATTCTTAACTATTGCTGCTGTCGAGAAAGCTGCGTAGTTTGTCCGAACGCGACGGATGACGCAACTTTCTGAGGGCTTTTGCTTCAATCTGGCGAATGCGCTCGCGCGTCACGTCAAATTGTTTTCCGACTTCTTCCAGCGTGTGGTCGGTATTCATTTCGATGCCGAAACGCATGCGCAACACTTTGGCCTCGCGCGGCGTCAGCGTGTCGAGCACATCCTTGGTAATCAGCCGCAGGCTGGCGAACAGGGCGGCGTCGGTGGGGACCAGAGTTGCGGAATCTTCGATGAAATCGCCAAGATGCGAGTCGTCGTCGTCGCCGATCGGCGTCTCCATCGAAATCGGTTCCTTGCTGATCTTGAGGATCTTGCGAATCTTGTCTTCCGACATGTCCATCTTCTTGGCCAAGGTCACCGGATCGGCTTCAATGCCGGTCTCCTGCAGAATCTGGCGCGAGATGCGGTTCATCTTGTTGATCGTCTCGATCATATGCACCGGGATACGGATAGTGCGCGCCTGGTCGGCGATCGAGCGCGTGATGGCCTGACGAATCCACCAGGTGGCATAGGTCGAAAACTTGTAACCGCGCCGGTATTCAAATTTGTCGACGGCTTTCATCAGGCCGATGTTGCCTTCCTGAATCAAGTCGAGGAACTGCAGGCCGCGATTGGTGTATTTCTTGGCAATCGAGATAACCAGACGCAGGTTGGCTTCGGTCATCTCGCGCTTGGCGCGGCGCGCCTTGGCTTCGCCGGTGGACATCTGTTTGTTGATGTCCTTGAGTTCCTTGAGCGGGATGCCGATGCGTTCCTGCAGCGCCAGCAGCTTTTTCTGCTCTTCCTTGATGTTGGGGGCGTTGCGGGTAAGAATCGGCACGTAGGGTTTACCCGCTGACGCTTCGATTTCCTGGTCCGCCCAGTCCAGATTGAGCTCATTCCCCGGGAAATTCTTGATGAAGTGCGGGCGCGGCATGCGCACGGTATTGACGCAGATGCGTTGAATCTTTCTCTCGCACGCGCGGGCTTCCTCGACCATGTTGCGCACGGAGTCGCAGAGACGCTCGATGGTCTTGGAAGTGAAGCGGATATCCAGCATTTCTTCCGAGATTCTTCCCTGGTACTTCAGATAGGTTTTGTCCTGCGAGCCTTTCCTGGCAAGCGCGGCATGGGCTTTGGCATAAAGATCCTTGATGGCCATCAACTTCGCCAGCGCGTCTTCCTTGAGCTTGATCAGCGACGCGGAGGCGGCATCTTCGCCACCTTCGCTGTCGTCTTCGTCGACAATGCTGGCTTCGTCATCTTCGGGCAGGTCTTCGAGAATTTCCCCTTCGACATTCGGACTGCTCAGACCGTCGACCAGTTCGTCGACGCGCATTTCGTCGCGCGCGATCAGGTCGGCGCAGTCGAGTATTTCGGCGATCGTCGTGGGACAGGCGGAAATCGCCTGAATCATGTGCTTCAAACCATCTTCGATCCGCTTCGCGATTTCGATCTCGCCTTCGCGCGTGAGCAGTTCGACGGAGCCCATTTCCCGCATGTACATGCGCACCGGGTCCGTGGTGCGGCCGAATTCGGAATCCACCGTCGACAGCGCCTGCTCGGCCTGTTCTTCAACGTCGGCGTCGTCGGCGGCGACCGTCGGCGTGGTTTCGGACATCAGCAGCGTTTCGGCGTCCGGCGCCTCGTCGTAGACCTGGATACCCATGTCATTGAAGGTGCTGATGATGTTTTCGATCTGTTCGGCATCGACCACGTCATCCGGCAGGTGATCGTTGACTTCCGCATAAGTCAGAAAGCCGCGTTCCTTGCCCAGTTTGATCAAGGTTTTGAGCTGCGTTTTGCGCGTTTCCTCGTCAACCGGAGATGGCTGGGCGCTTATCTGCGCCAAAAGCTCGACGGCGTTATCCTTAGCTGATTTGTTGTTTACTGCCTTTTTCCTTGCCATGACCTGTTCCCGGTTAGCTTTCGACTGGAAAACCCGGCATTTTACCCTAAATTCTCCAAATTCTGCACTACGAACGCCTATCCAGCGCTTGCAGGTAGCACGCTTTTTCCTCGCTCGACAAATCGGCCACGCCGAGCTTTGCCACTTTTTCCTGAAGCAAGGCGAAAGCCCGCTTTCTTTCGCTTTCCTGCAATTGCTTGATTGCTCCACTGAACACGTCTTCGACATCCTCTTTGTCAAACGGCT
>BNUC01000096.1 GCA_025997075.1 Betaproteobacteria bacterium
CGACGGCGTTGATGTGATACACGCCTTTGAGACCGTCCTGATCGCCCTGATGGACGCTATCGACACGCAAGTAGCCCGGGCGGTTATTGGGCGCAGGCGCGCGGCGCTCGCCGATGGGTGCCGTCGTGGGGCGGGTTTTGGTCCAGACTGGCCGGTGCTGCCGGTATTTCGGCGCTTGCCGCAGGTTGTACAGGTGCGCCACTGAAATGCGGCCCAGACGTTGGTAGCGGAGGTCGCCAAAGACCCCGTAGGCGCGTTCCATGAGCTTCTTGGTGGCCAGCCCTGACAAGGCGCCGTGCAGGATATCGGTTTGGGCCAGCAGCACGATATCCGCCGCCGTGTAGAGGCGCACAAAGCTCGTCCGCGTCCCCCGGTAACGCTTGACCAGCGGAGCGCGCTCACCGCTCCGTTTCACCAGCCGGGCCATCTGTTGCCGGGAGTAGCCGCTGACTCGTTCCAGAAAACGTAACACAATGGCCTTCTCGGCTCGCTTCAGCCGACCGTATCCGAAGCGTTTGACGGTTCGGGCTATGAACGCGTATCGCTCCTCTCCCGACACCGTGAAATCCATCGTCACCGTTCCATCTATAAACCCTTGCAAATCCGCCAAGGTCCTCAATTGTTCGTCGTTCATTTCGATCACCATGCCTCGCATATTGATCGATTACGGCTCCCTGTTCAGACTCATTTCCCGTTGGATTCACACCCCTCGCTCAGACTCATACCCCATTGGACAAGTCTGAGAGTTGACAAAATTGGCCTTTACAATATCTAATACGAGGTTCAACTCGTAATGATTCCAAGGTGTTAACATGAAACGTACTTATCAACCATCGGTGGTTCACCGCAAGCGTACCCATGGCTTTCTTGTTCGTATGGCTACCCGTGGGGGCCGTGCCGTGATTCGTGCCCGCCGGGCCAAGGGCCGGCATCGTTTGGCCGTTTGAACGCTATTTCTTCCGGGCAGGGAAGCCGAAAGTGCCTGGCTGGATTTTCCAGACGCTATCGATTGACAAGAACGGATGAATTTTCATCCGTTTTTAGTTTCAGGAAGGCAATTAGAAGTCCAAATTTCCTGTTACATTACCGCCCTCATGGGGATGAACAAACCGATAGTGTTCGACTGGGGCTGGTAATAGCGAAGCGTTATCTTCGCCGTTCGGTCGATCGTAACTTAGTAAAACGGCTTGTTCGTGAAGCCTTTCGCACTTGGCGCAGCAATTTGCCTTCCTGCGACCTGATCGTTCGTCTGGCGGTCAAGCCGACTTTACCCATCGACAGGCGGGCTTTGGCTGGGGAAATCCGAAACCTGCTGGAAAAAATGCGCATTACTGGACCGGGTTCATGAAATTGCTTCTGACACTGATTCGCTGCTATCAATATGCGATCAGCCCGTTGTTGGGGCAGAATTGCCGTTTTTTCCCCAGTTGTTCGGATTACACCGCTCAGGCAGTCGAAAAGTACGGGGCATATAAGGGTGTGTGTCTTGGGCTCAGACGTATCCTCCGTTGTCACCCTTGGAATCCAGGCGGTTTTGATCCCGTTCCTTAAAATCCTCATTCATTGAGCAGGTCGTTCATGGACAATCGACGTTTCATACTGTTGGGCATTTTTTTCTTCTCACTGTTCATGCTGTGGGATGCCTGGCAGAGATACAACAATCCCCAGCCCGTACCGACTGCGGCCTTACCGTCTTCTTCAGTTCCCTCGGCGCCTGTTCCATCGGTGGACGTGCCGACGCTGCCCGCGCAAGCGGGGACGGAGGGTATGCAGGGTATAAACTCGGTGAGCGTACCGGCGACGGACACAGCGGTCGCCAAAGGCGAAATCGTCGAAATCCGCACCGACCTGTTCACCGCGCAGGTATCAACACAGGGGGGTGATCTGATCGGACTGGAGTTGAGCAGCTACAGGGCAACCGAAGACAGCTCCAAAAACTTCCGGCTGTTCGATATCGAGCATCGCTATGCAGCGCAAAGCGGGTTGATTGGCGATGGCTTGCCAAACCACAAAACAGCGTTTTCTCCGCTTCCGGGCAAGCGAGAACTGTCAGCCGGGGAAGACGCCATCCAGTTGAGGCTTGAAGCGCCCGCCGTAAACGGCGTCAAAGTCGCCAAGGTCTACACCTTCAAGCGCAACAGCTACCTGATCGACCTGGCTTACGAAATTGACAACGAAAGCCAAAAAGAGATTGCAGCGCATGCGTATTACCAGTTACAGCGCGATAACCAGTCGCCAGCCGGTGAAAGCAGCATGGTCAGTACCTTCACGGGGCCGGCGCAATACACCGAGCAGGGTAAGTTCAATAAAATAAATTTCAAGGATATCGAAAAGGGTGATGCCAAACTCGAAACCAAAGCCGACAACGGCTGGATGGCAATGATTCAGCATTACTTCGTTTCCGCCTGGATTCCGCAGGAGAAACTGCAGCGCGAATTTTATGCGCGTAGCCTCGAAGGGGGAAGCAATCCGGTCGTAGCGGCCGGTCTGATCGTTCCGGTACCGACGATTGCTCCCGGAAGCAAACTCAGCTATGGCGCCTGGCTCTATGCCGGTCCGCAGATCCAGGCCATCCTTGATCAGTTGTCCAGGCCGCTGGCGGATGGCGGCATCAATGCGCAGGGACTGCCGCTGGTCGTCGATTACGGCTGGCTGACCATCGTCGCCGCGCCGATTTTCTGGCTGCTTGAATTCATCCACAAGATGATCGGCAATTGGGGATGGGCCATCGTTGTGTTGACCATTCTCATCAAGGCGGTGTTTTTCCCGCTTTCCGCGGCGAGTTACAAGTCGATGGCCAAGATGCGCACCGTCGCGCCGCGGCTGCAGGCCTTGAAGGAACGTTGTGGCAACGACCGGCAGAAGCTCAATATGGAAATGATGAGCCTTTACAAGGCGGAGAAAATCAACCCGCTCGGAGGTTGTCTGCCGATGCTGGTTCAGATACCTGTCTTTATCGCCCTTTACTGGGCGCTGCTGGGCGCCGTGGAGATACGTAACGCGCCCTGGATTCTGTGGATTCAAGACCTGTCGATGCAGGACCCGTACTATGTTCTGCCGGTCACCATGATGGTCACCATGCTGATTCAGACCAAGCTCAACCCGACGCCGCCCGACCCGATCCAGGCCAAAGTCACCATGATCATGCCCTTCGCTTTCGGCATCATGTTCTTTTTCTTTCCGGCGGGTCTGGTGCTTTACTGGGTGGTCAACAACATCCTGTCCATTGCCCAGCAATGGCAGATCACGCGGATGATAGAACGTGGCGGAAAGGCCGCCAACGACGCCAAGGCCTGACACGATCGCCGCCATCGCCACGGCGCCCGGCCGTGGCGGAATCGGAGTGGTGCGCGTTTCCGGCCATAATCTTCTGCCTCTGGCCGAAACTTTGAGCGGGAAGACGCCGCGGCCGCGTAGGGCCATGCGGGCCGACTTTCGGGACGACGACGGCAAGCTTATCGATACCGGCCTGTTGCTGTATTTTCCCGCGCCGCATTCCTTTACCGGTGAGGATGTACTCGAACTGCAAGGGCACGGGGGAAATGTCGTCCTGCAAATGCTGCTTTCCCGTTGCCTCGATCTTGGAGCACATCTGGCGGAACCCGGAGAGTTCACCCGCCGCGCGTACCTCAACGGTAAGCTTGACCTGGCTCAGGCCGAAGCCGTCATCGACCTGATCGACGCATCAACGACGGCGGCCGCGCGTAGCGCCGTACGCTCTCTGCAAGGCGAATTTTCACAGGAGATACGCCTGTTGTTCAACCAGCTCGTCGAATTGCGCGCGCTGGTGGAAGCCACGCTCGACTTCCCGGACGAGGAAATTGATTTTCTGGAAACGGCGGATGCCTTCGGACGGCTTGATCGCTTGCAGGCGAAAATTACCGAAGTCACCGACCGCGCGCGGCAGGGTCACCTGTTGCAGGAAGGCTTGCAAGTTGTGCTCGCCGGACAGCCAAACGTAGGCAAATCCAGTCTGCTCAACCGTCTGGCCAGCGACGAACTGGCGATCGTTACGCCAGTAGCCGGGACCACGCGTGATGCCGTGCGCGGTACCTTGCATGTCGAGGGCATTCCCTTGCATATCATCGATACCGCCGGTTTGCGCGAAACCCGCGATGAAATCGAACGGATCGGCATCGCGCGTACCTGGCATGAAATCGAAAAAGCCGATGTCGTGGTTCTGCTGGTCGACGCGCGGCAAGGGGTAGGCAAGACGGACGAAAGCATCATTGCTCAATTGCCGCCGGGATTGGCCCGGATCACCGTGCATAACAAGATTGACCTGCTTGGAAAAGAACCTGGGCGGCGTGATGAAGCGAACGGTGCAACAATTTTATTGTCGGCCAAAAAAGGGGATGGCATCGACTTGTTAAAGCAGGAACTACTGCATATTGCCGGTTGGCGACCGACAGAAGCCGTATTTATTGCCCGAGAGCGGCACCTACGCGCCCTTGCCGAAACGCTTGGGCATCTGGAGGCGGCGCGTGCGTGTCTTGTGCAATTGGAGCTGTTCGCTGAAGAACTGCGTCTGGCGCAGAGGTCGCTTGGCGCAATTACCGGTGAATTTTCGCACGATGATCTTCTTGGAGAAATATTCGGTCGCTTCTGTATTGGAAAATAGCGAATATTCTGGCTAGTCCGAAGCTTTCCGTAAAATACACTTCTATCCCTTATAACTTTGGGATTCTTGTTCCACTGCCGGCGTGCATGTTCCGAATAAATCAGCTTGAATGTGTGCCCATATATGTGCCCAAGATGACAAAACGTATGCCCATGAGTTGCACACGTCTGTACGCCGCCTGCTGCCCGCCAAAGCGTGGCAAAGAGCGGCTGATTAAACCAGGACTTGTCAGGCGGCGTCGGGCGAGGAAGTTTCAACGATACGTGTACGGAGAACGCGACGGACTGCCTCTGCGGCGTCTTCGAAGCCTCGCAACTGATCGAGCAACTCGCACTCAGTATGCAGTAGTTCGTTGAGCCGCTCCTCCAGCGTATCGGTTGCCTGAAGGATGCGCTTGATGCTTTCCAGCCGGTGCTTGAACTGAACCTGACGTTCCTTGATTTGCATCTCCATCGGCGCGATCAATGCCTTGATCCAGGATTCAGCCTCACGGTTGGCGTTCTCGAAAAGATTCCTGACCTGATGCGCGACCTCATCGAAAAAGCGTTCCGTGACCTGCTGTTTGTCATGCGTCATCAAATGTAAAGTCGTGTTCAGGTGGGTATCGCACCACTGTTGCAGGCGATCGATCTCCCGGCGGAAGCGCGTCAGTGAAAATGATTCCGGGTTGCTCAACCGGAGGCCATGCTCGACGACGAATTTCTTTTGCATGGCGTCGACCATGGCTATTATTTCGCTGATCGTGGCTTCCGAGTTGCTCAAGTTGAGTAGCGACTCGCTGAAGAAGCGGTTCATGGTGTCCGAAAGCGTGCTTGATAAGTTTGCTTCGAACATCGTCTGACGGGTAGACGCGGTCAGGAGACGCAACGAGTCCAATCCCAAGTGTTTGAAGAGCTGGTTGGTCAAGCGCGAGAAGACGCTGCGCACGGCATAGAAACGTTGCAGAGCGGTTTCGAACTCTTCCTTTTCCACCCGGATCTTGCCCATCATGTATTGGACGACACCCTTGTTCTTGCCGCGCAATTCAGCCAGTTCGCCGAGTTGCTCACGCAACCCGGAAAGACGCGCTTCAAGTAAGCCATTCACACGCCCGTGGATGTCAGAGAACTCAGCGTTCGTATTCTCCAGCAAGATATCCTGTTTGGCGGGGATCAACTCGTCCGACAGCACATATTCCAGCTTCGGCAGCCGGCTGCGTTCGAGTAAAGCCTCGTCGCCGTTGACCCTTGCCACCAGGCCTTTCTGGGCGGAAACCGGAAATATCCGGTCAGTGGGCAATCCCAGTGTCTGCGAGCTGTCCCGGACCTGCCGGTCGATTTCGGCCGAAATTTCCCTTTCCGATTTGAGGCCATCCCACAGACCGTCAATTTTATTTAACACCACGATGCGCCCATGAGCACGGTCGCCACCGTGGCCGATATACTCGTTCCAGACGTCCAGATCGGACTGCGTTACGCCAGTGTCAGCCGCCAGGATAAACAGAATGGCATGGGCGCTGGGCAGCAGCGACAGCGTAAGTTCGGGTTCCGAGCCGATGGCGTTCAGGCCGGGGGTGTCGAGTATGACCAGCCCCTGTCGCAGCAAAGGGTGCGGATAATTGATGACGGCGTGGCGCCAGCGTGGAATTTCGACCTGACCTTCCGCGTCCACTTTCGAGGCATGCTCCCCGTCTTCGGGAAAACCCAGCCGGGTAGCGGTTGCCAACGGAACCCGGCGCACCTCGCTGACGGAGCGCAAGGTTTCCTGCAAAGCGTCAGGGGATTTGATGTCCAGCGGTAGAGATGTCCACGCCTCCGGGAGACGTTTGTAACCGCTGATGCCGGTGTCGGTTTCACGGGTTTCGATCGGCAGCAGCTCAATGCAGGGGCTCTTGTCGGAGTCGTACAGCAATTCGGTCGGGCACATCGTCGTACGCCCGACCGTCGACGGCAACATGCGGTTACCGTGATGCGCGAAGAAAATGGCGTTGATGAGCTCCGATTTGCCGCGGGAGAACTCGGCGACGAAGGCGACCGTGAGGCGATCCTCACGCAGTTTTTCGAACAAACGCCCGAAGCGCAGATCGGTCTGAGCATCGGAAAGCTCGTTGTCGACAAGCCAACGGCGAAAATCAGTCAGACTCCCCGAGAGTCGATTACGCCATTCAGAATAGGCGGAAAACTGTTGGACAAGCGTCATGACTCATTCCAGAAGAATATTTTTTAGGCAACTATACCACAGCTACTCACGTAATCAATCTTCTCCTCATTCTCCTCATCGTTCCGCCGGTCCAAACCGAAACGCCCGCACAGGCAGGCTGGAAATCATTTTTTATTTTCCCTGGCTGCCCTGCCGGCCGCCTTTTTCTCCGCCCTGGCGCGTTCCCTGCTTGTCTTTTCAATCTGCTCGGCTTGTTTTTTTAGACGCTTTTTTTCCTTTAGCTGACGTTTGGCCTGTTTTTCGTCCAGTTTCTTCCTGTTTTCCTCCGCCTTGCGCTCCTTATCCAGTTGCTTCTGCTCACGCTCGGCCGTCTTTGCGGATTCGTCGGTCCGGTAGCGCTCCGCCTGTTCTTGCTGCCTGGCTTCGCGGACGGGCTGTTCGGCCGCACGCTGATCTTTTTTCGCCGTAACTTCGCTGCGCCGGGACGCCCGCTGGAATTCCCTGGCATGAGCTTCGAGCTTTCGCGCCTCGATGAGCGTATTCGAATAGCGCTCCTTGGCTTCACCGAGGCATGCGCTGACCAGAATCTTTTGATAACAGGCGGCTTCTTCCTCGATATAGTGTTTTTCCGCCTCCTTACGCAGGGTGTCCGCCTTCTGGAGCTGTGCCTCGGCTTGTTCGAGCGTCCGTGGAACGGGCAAGGGACTGTCTGCCTTCTGAGCCAAAAGCGGCGGGCCGGCCAACAGTAACAAGAGAGAAAGAATTGCCTGGAACCGGGTACGCATGCTGATTCTCCTGAGAGCTTTGGAAACACTGACAAAATGCAAGGTGGCGTCCTCTGGCGCGACGCGGCAAAGGGGAGCGAAATTGTGAACATTCTGTCAGCGCATCTTAATCTATCAAAAGCACAGAGCGCGGGGTGCGATTCAAACTGATGTGCCGTGGTATATAGAGGAAACAGGGCATGAGCAGGCGTTTGCTTTCCCTCTCCCCTTGTGGGAGAGGGTGCCCCGGCAGGGGCAGGTGAGGGGAAGGATTAACATTGACACGGAGAATGTAGGGGCGAATGAAAAGCTTTTTAACCACGCCGTGGTTAACTGCTTTTTCCATTGGATCCCTGCACATCAGTTTGAATCGCACCCCCTGACATTTGTCATGAGGAGAGCCTGAGAGGCTTTTGCTATAATTTTCCTTTCCACCCGCCTGGGTTGGTGGAAGTGAAAGCGCAAGGCGCCGCCAGGCAGATTCCCTGCCGCGGTTAAACGGGAAACAGGTGCGTGTCCGGAGACACAATGCCTGTGCTGCCCCCGCAACGGTAAGCGAGTGTGGATGCGTCAACATGCCACTGGGCACAGGGCCTGGGAAGGCGACGCGTCAGGACTTGCAAGCCCGGATACCGGCCTGATGCGCAATGGAAGAAGTACCTCGGGGAGAGGATAAGGATGCGTTTCGTGCGGATTCATCAGGACAAGCCAGACGGCTACACGCTGTTCAACACAGCTTGGGGCGAGCGGCGCGAACCCCGACATTGGGATGACTCTTTGACTGTTGCGTCGGGGTTCGCCTTGCTCACCGCCAAGCCATGCCCTGCCTCGTCATTCCGGCGAAAGCCGGAATCCGGACGTTTGATGAACGAAGCCGGGTTCCGGGCATTGAAAGGACGACGCCAGGGAGGTGATGATAGAGCGTATTCTTATTCTCCGAACGCGTCGGGTTTCGATCACGCGGATCATTCAACGGCGGTTTCGGAGAAACCGCCCTACCCGTTGCATGGGCAGGCGTTTCCTGAGTAAACCTTCATGCCCACTCGCCATCGCGCCCTGATTATCCTCGCGCTCCTGATCGGAGTGTCCCTGGGGAGCGTGTTTCTGGCGCTGGTGGTGGGCAGCATTCCTGTCCCCGTCGCGGAGGTGTTCGCTGCCCTGCTGGGAGGGCCGGACGAAATGTCCGCCAACGTGGTGACGAGTTTGCGCCTGCCGCGCGCGCTCGCCGGTTTTGCCTGCGGCGGACTGCTGGCTCTCTCCGGCGCGCTGTTGCAGGTGCTCTTGCGCAATCCGCTGGCCGATCCCTATATTCTTGGCATTTCCGGCGGCGCCGGGGTGGGAGCGATTCTGTCCATCCTGTTCGGCCTGGGGGTGGCGGGCATCTCCGGCGCGGCGTTCGCCGGCGCGCTGGCGGCCATGCTGGTCGTTTTCGGTCTCGCGCACGGCGACGGCAGTTGGACGCAGACGCGTTTATTGCTTACCGGCGTCATCGTCGCGGCGGGCTGCGGGGCGCTGGTCGCGCTGATCCTGTCGATCGCTCCCGACCACCAGTTGCATGGCATGTTGTTCTGGCTGATGGGCGATCTGTCGCAGGCGGCCAATCCGGGATTGACGCTGTGCGCGCTGGCGGTGGTCTTGTTCGTCACCCTGCCTTTCGCGCGCGAGCTCAACCTGCTGGCGCGCGGCTCGGATACGGCGCTGGCGCTTGGTGTGCGGGTCGGGGCCTTGCGTCGGGGCGTTTACCTCGTCGCCTCGCTGGCGACGGCCGCGGCGGTGGCGCAGGCCGGATCGATCGGTTTCATCGGCTTGATCGTGCCGCATCTGGTGCGGCTGGCGACGGGCAACGACCAGCGTCTGCTGCTGCCGGCCTCGGTGCTGGCGGGCGGCAGTCTGCTGGTCGTGGCCGATACCCTGGCGCGCACGCTGATCGCCCCGCAGCAGTTGCCGGTCGGCGTGCTGACCGCGCTGATCGGCGTGCCGGTTTTCCTCTTTCTGCTGGCGCGCGACTCTCGCCTGAACACGCGCCTGAATCGCTAACATGAGTCATTCCTCGACACCGTTGC
Organism: Betaproteobacteria bacterium; assembly: GCA_025997075.1. Taxonomy (GTDB): domain Bacteria; phylum Pseudomonadota; class Gammaproteobacteria; order Burkholderiales; family Rhodocyclaceae; genus Propionivibrio. The sequence continues at coordinate 9,588 of BNUC01000096.1, forward strand.
TGGAGACTTGCCGCGTGAGCGTGGGCATTGGCTCGCGGATTTTCTGCCGCGATCTCGATCTCGAACTGCATGCCGGCGAAAGACTGGCTATTCTCGGGCGCAACGGCGCCGGCAAGTCGACGCTGCTTTCCGTGCTGGCCGGGCTGCGCGCGCCACAGGCCGGCGAGGTGCGGCTCAAGGGTGCGGCTTATGCCGAACTCGGGCCGCGCCAGGCGGCGCGGGTTCGCGGCTGGCTGCCGCAGTCCCGAAACGACGCCTTTGCTTCGACGGTGCTGGAAACGGCCCTGGTCGGGCGGCATCCGCATCTCGACCGCTGGGGCTGGGAATCGGCGCAGGACGCCAAAATCGTCCGTCAGGCGCTGGTGGCCGTCGGTCTGGCGGATTTCGAGCAGCGCGACATTCAGAGCTTGTCGGGCGGCGAGCGCCAACGCCTGGCCATTGCCACGCTGCTGGCGCAGCAGCCCGAACTGTTCCTGCTCGACGAACCGCTGGCCTATCTCGATCTGAAGTACCAGATTGCCATGCTCGCGCTGTTTGCCGACGCGGCGCGTGAAAGCGGCGCGGCCGTGGCGATGGTGCTGCACGAGCCGGCGCTCGCCTGGCGTTTCTGCGACCGCGTGCTGCTGGTTTTTGGCGATGGCCGTTGCGAGTGCGGACCGACAGTGGAGATGTTGAACACGGAACGGCTTTCGGATCTGTACGATTACCCGCTGCGGGTTTTCGAGCACGACGGGCAACTGTGCCTGATTCCACGGTAATTCTGGAAAAAGCGACCCCTCATCCGGCCTTCGGCCACCTTCTCCCCGCTCGCGGGGAGAAGGGTAATAAACCCCTCGCCCGCTTGCGGGAGAGGGTGCCCCGAAGGGGCGGGTGAGGGCTGCCTTTCAGGATTTTCCAGCTTGCGCGATGTGGCCCAGCGCGGCGCTGGCCGCGAAAAAACCGAAGCTTGCTGTAACGCAAACCGACGAGCCATAGCCCGCGCAGTTGAGTCCGACGGGCGCGGCCAGCCGTTCGCAGTTGCTTCCTCGCGCCGGATGGCGCACGGGATCGGTCGAAAATACGGCGGGAATTGCGAATTTTTTCCTGGGATCGCGTGTGAAACCGTATTCCTTGCGCAACAAGGCGCGGACTTTCGCCAGAAGGGGGTCTTGCACGGTGCGCGAGAGATCGTCGATTTTGATTTGCGTCGGGTCGATCTTCCCGCCGGCGCCTCCCACGGTGACCAGCGGACGGCCATTCCGGGCGCTCCAGGCAATCATCGCCGCCTTGGCGCGCACCTGATCGCTGGCGTCGATGAGGTAGGCGAAATCCCTGTCGAGCATGACCGCGACGTTTTCCGGTGTGACGAAGTCTTCGATCGTTTCAACCCCGCACGCCGGATTGATGGCGCGGATGCGCTCCGCCATGGCGTCGGTCTTGGCTTTGCCGAACGAACCGTCGAGCGCGTGAATTTGACGGTTGACGTTCGACTCGGCCAGCATGTCCAGATCGAACAACGTAATTTTTCCGATCGCCGAACGCGCCAAGGCTTCGGCGACCCACGAACCCACACCACCGATGCCGACGACTCCGACACGAGCTGCCTGAAAGTGCTGTAGCGCGACGTCCCCATACAGCCGTCGAACGCCACCGAAGCGTCGCTCGAAATCAGGCGACACATTGCTGGCGCCGCTGACGGCTGCGACACTCATTGGTTGAGCGTGCGATGGATGACCTGATTGAATGGCCCGATCCATTCGGGGGCGAACTGATTGTCGCAGGCGTTGACTTCGGCGATGGCGCGCAACACCGAGCGATTGATGCCATGACTGGCGTGCTTGAGCATGATCGACTCGAAGGCGTCAACAATGGACAGTATCTTGGCGCCATCGCAAATCGACGCCGCCGCGATGCCTTCAGGATAGCCTTTGCCGTCGGGCATTTCGTGATGCTGCGCCACGATTTCGGCGGCCGTCTCCCAGCCTCCCATTCGCGATAACAGGCCGGAGCTGTAAAGGGTGTGCTTGCGCAGCATCGCCAGTTCCTCGGGGGTCATGCGCCCGACCTTCAACCACAGCGTATCGGGCAGGAACATCATGCCGATGTCGTGCATGTAGATGGCGGCCTCCAGTTGTACGGGGTCGACCACATTGTCCCTGACCTGATTGGTTTCGGTCGCCAGACGCAGCAGACGAAGCGTTCGGCCCTTGAACAGCGGCGAACGACCTTCCAACAGATCCGCGAGTAAACGGAAAAACCGGAGGTCGTCGCTGATCAGCGACGGGGCGCGTTCGATCGGGCTCTCCGTCCGTTCGTTCTCTAGGGGCCGAGACTCGATTTCCGTCTGGCCGTTCTGCAAATTCGCCGACTCGGCAGCGGGACGGAAATCCGTCACGGCCTCGATCAGGTTTCCCGCGACCGTTTTGATGTCGCCGGGGGACGCCGTGCTCAGGCTTTCCAGTCCTTGCAGGAGGGAAACGAGACGAAGATTCTCCAGTGACCGGTTGCCGCTCATGCTTTCCATGGCGAGTGCGAGCCGGTCGACGGCCAGAAGGATTGCTTCGGCGACAAAGTTGTTGAAGATGATTTCACTGCTATGCAAGCGGGTGAGCAGGATTTCTATCAGGTGCGTGATGGCGTCAGCCAGTTCGATCTGGCCACGCCCGGCCACGCCCTTCAAATTATGGATGGTGCTAAAGAGATTGCGAATGGTTTCGTTATCACCGGGAGTTTGCTTCAGGCGCGAAATATCGCGCTCAATACCTGGCATCGCCTCATGCAACGATTCCGTGAACCCGTCCAGCGCGTCAACATCCTTGATTTTCTGCGTAACGATCAATTCGATATCCATGCCTTTTCCCTCCCTTGGCCGGTATAAGCGAGAAGTTTAGCCTAATGCCGGTGATTTTCCGATACGGTCCCGGCATTTGGGCTGCCAGGGGATGTCGTACTGCTCTATACTCCATCCCCTGTTGCAATTTGTGGTAGCAAGAAAGAGCATACATCACGTCCATCATGTTCACAACGACTATGAGATCCGGCTTGCTGATTTACGGCCTGCGTGGCGCGCGGAGCGACTTCATCTGATGTCCGATACGCGACGCAAGACTCTCGGTTTACCCGTGCGCGCGGATGGCGAGCAGCGGCCGGTCAACCCGCGCCGCAAGCCGGTTCGTGGCACGGGAAGCGTTGGGCGGCGTCCGCCGGTCGCGGCGAGCGCCGAACCGCCGGTGAGCGCGGACAAAACCGATTGGCGGAAAAAGTCCCAGGCCAAGCGAAGTGATCGCCCCGGCGGGCAGTCGTCCGGAGTTCCGTCGGACAAGCTGAAACCGCCGTCCGCGCGAAACAAAAGAAACGACGACAGGGGAACGGGCGGCAAGGGAAACGGCGGCGATTCTAAGCGTAGTCAGCGTAGTCAGCTTAGTGAGCCTGGTAGGCGCGACGAATCCAAACCCAGGTCGGAAAATCAGAATCCGTCCGCCCCCACCCCCCTCGCCGGGAATCTGCCAGACGCCGCGCCGCCCGTCGGCATCCGCGTTTCCAAGCTGATGGCCAGTCGCGGCCTGTGTTCCCGACGCGAGGCCGACGATTTCATCGTGCGCGGCTGGGTTTTCGTCGATGGCGAACGGGTCAGCGAACTGGGAACACGCGCCGATCCTTCCGCGAAAATCACCCTCGACGCGCAGGCGCGTGCCGCGCAGCAACGCCTGATGACGATTCTCCTGCACAAACCGGTTGCTTACGTTTCCGGCCAGCCGGAGCCGGGATGCCAGCCGGCCGTCGTGCTCATCCGGCCGGAAAACCAGCGGACTTCTTCCGATACGCCTCTTTTTCACGCCTCGCATCTCAAGGGACTGGCGCCGGCCGGCCGGCTGGACGTGGACTCGACCGGCCTGCTGGTGCTCACGCAGGATGGGCGCGTGGCGCGGCGCTTGATTGGCGAAAATTCGAAGGTTGAAAAGGAATACCTGGTGCGCGTGGAAGGCCAACTCATCGACAATGGCCTGGCCTTGCTCAACCACGGTTTATTGCTGGACGGCAAGCCGCTCAAGCCAGCCCGCGTCGAGTGGCTGAACGACGACCAACTGCGCTTTATCCTCAACGAAGGACGCAAGCGCCAGATCCGCCGCATGTGCGAACTGGTCGGCTTGCGCGTGACCGGCCTCAAGCGCGTGCGCATCGGTACGGTCAGGCTCGGCGATCTGCCCGTCGGAAAATGGCGCTATCTGCGGGAAAACGAAATGTTCTGAGCCAGAGCAAACGTAGCGGTCACAACAGGGAGCAGGGAATCAGACAATTCAGCGCATCCAGTGGAACGGCTTCCTCGCTCATACAAACGATGCCGCCACAGTCGCGTGTTGCGCCCGCTTTGTCCAATACGGCGAATTTTTTGACTTCCCGGTAATCCGGACTGGCCGACTTTTTGATTTCGAGCGGGTGGATGCGATTGTTTTCTTCCACCAACAGGTCGATTTCCAGCGCGTTCGCCTCGCGCTCGTCAACGTTCTCAATCGTTTGCGGGACATTGACCAACTGTATGGACGTGACCGGCTGAAGCAGATACTCCAGGATATGGGTTTCGGGTTGAAATAACCGAAAACCCAAACCCAAATTAGCTTGGC
>BNUC01000097.1 GCA_025997075.1 Betaproteobacteria bacterium
AGCGCAGCATACGCTCCCGACGCAAAACCGCTGACCGAATCCCCGAGTACCGCGCTTCTTTGCTCGGCCTTGTCCCGAGGAGCCGGAGACGATAAGCTATATGCTTATTGCGTGTGCGATTGCCCTGCGGGCGAAGTAAGGTATCGGGGCGACTATAATAGGCGAAATTTTTCAGAGGAACCCCCATGCCGCTCCATGCCCTGACCGCCCTTTCCCCGCTGGATGGCCGTTATGCCGCCAAGCTCGACGCCCTGCGCGCGCAGTTTTCCGAATATGGCCTGATCCGCCGCCGCCTGCAGGTGGAGATCGAATGGCTCAAGGCGCTGTCCGCCGAATCCCATTTTGCTGAAATTCCCGCGTTTTCCGCCGCGACCATCGCGGAACTGGATGATCTCGTCGCCGGCTTCGATCCGGATGCGGCTGCCGAGGTCAAGGCCATCGAGGCGAGGACCAATCACGACGTGAAGGCGCTGGAACTCTGGATCAGGGATAAAACCGAAGGCAATGCCGAAATCGTCAGGGCGCGCGAATTCATCCACTTCGCCTGCACCTCGGAGGACATCAACAATCTCTCCCACGCCCTGATGCTGCAAGCGGCGCGCGATGAAACCCTGCTCCCGGCGCTCGATGGCGTCATCGAACGTCTGCGCGAACTGGCGCATCAACTGGCCGATACGCCGATGATGAGCCGTACCCACGGCCAGCCCGCCACGCCTTCCACGATGGGCAAGGAGATGGCGAACGTGGTTTATCGCCTCGTCCGCGCCCGCGCCCGCATCGCCGCGGTCAAGCTCACCGGCAAAATCAACGGCGCGGTCGGCAATTACAATGCCCACCGGGTCGCCTATCCCGATTATGACTGGGAAGGCTTTGCGCAAGTTTTCGTCGAAAAGCTGGGGCTGGAATTCAACCCCTACACCATCCAGATCGAGCCGCACGACGCGATGGCCGAGCTGTTCGATGCCTTCGCCCGCGCCAATACCATTCTGCTCGATCTCGACAGGGACATCTGGGGCTATATCTCTTTGGGTTATTTCCGGCAGAAGTTGAAAGCCGGCGAAGTGGGTTCTTCCGTCATGCCGCACAAGGTCAATCCCATTGACTTTGAAAATTCCGAAGGCAATCTGGGACTCGCCAACGCGGTATTGCGCCACCTTTCCGAAAAACTACCCATCTCCCGCTGGCAGCGCGATCTCACCGATTCCACGGTGTTGCGCAACATGGGCGTGGCGCTTGGCTACGTCTTGCTCGCTTACGATTCCCTGCTGCGCGGTCTGAACAAGCTGGAAGTCAACGACACCGCCATGTGGACCGACCTTAACGCCAACTGGGAATTGCTGGCCGAACCGATTCAGACGGTCATGCGCCGTTATGGTCTGAAAAATCCCTACGACACGCTGAAAAACATGACGCGTGGCGAGCGCGTCTCGCGTGAAAAAATGCAGTCATTCATCCAGACGCTGGAAATTCCGGAAGCAGCAAAACAAGAGTTGCTCGCGCTGACGCCCTGGGGCTACACCGGCAAGGCGGCCGATCTCGCGCGCCGGATCTGAAAGGAGAAAACACCATGTCGCAGTTCGCGGAGAACCTGAAAAAACTTCCCGGAATTTCCCATCTGGCAGCGATCCGGCTACTCGACGGCGAGGGTAACGAGATCGCCATCATCGAAAACAAGGCCGGCAGCCTGGGATCGCTGGCCGTGTATAACCACCTGGCCCAGACTTTTGGCGCCATCACGCCGGACGCCGCGAGGAAAGGGCTGGAGCTTTTCGCCGAACATACCGAGGATGCGCGCAAGCATCCGGGCAAGCACCCGAATATCGACCGGCTGCTTGCCTTGATCGAGGAAAAAAAGACCTTGCGCATCAAGCATGTTTTTGCGGTTTAGCCGGATATTCCGCCATTGGAATGATTCGTTTGCTGGTGTGTTGGGGTTCGCTGCGCTCAGCCCAAACTATGCGGGCTTCGGCTTCGCTGCCTGGTTTGGCTTGCCGTTCAAATGGGTTACTCGTTGGCAACCATTCCTCATTCAAATACGGCGTGTAGTTGATGAACCTGCCGTAGCCGGCGGCGTTGGTGTCGAGGGTGATTTGGGTGCCGGTGGTTTGGGCGATTGCCACGCCGGGGAGGTCGGAGAATGAAACATTCATATCATCCAATAGGGAGATTTTCCATTCCTCGGGATTACAGAGACCGCGTGGTGATTCATCATCACTAATTACTATCACAACATAATGAATTGTGACCTTCACACCGTTTTTCTCAACTTGCATTACGAAACGATCCTCGCCGTACTCTCCAGGTAAATAGTCATACCAACCCCAAGATGCCTCTTTTTTGTCGGAAGACAATACAAGCTCACCATGTTGTGGGGGTGTCACGAGCGTTATTTCACCGTCCTCGAAGCTGTCTCCGACCTTATCCCGGTTCTTTTTATACAGATCGCCGCTAAGAAAATCCCCCAAGTAACTGTCCGCATCATAAAACGGGCGTATCCCTTTCCTCCCTGAGTCATTCACAACACGGCATTCGCCTATCGCGTAGCCAGCCGCTTGCGTGGGCGATACAGCCACCATGGAAATTGCTATTCCAAATGTGAGTTCGGAAACCGAGCGTAAACTGGGAATCCACATGATTTCACTCTCCTTTGATATTTGGGCGTTTTGAGCAAGTAAAGTGCGAATAGGTTGAGGTGAGCCTGCGAACCCCAACGCACCCTGCCAACAGATCATCTCAATGTTGGGGTTCGTTCCACTCACCCTATCTATGCGGTTCTCTGATGCGCTATGGCATTTTCCCGTTAAGTATTGACACAAAGACGCTGGACACTATCCATCCGTTATTATTCCGTCATTCCCGCGAAGGCGGGAATCCAGAAACGCAGCTTCCGACGCAACGCGTCGCAATTAGCTCCCTTCCCCTTGGAGGGGAGGGAGGCTGGAATGACATCCATTCGCCCGCATTGCTCACACCGTCATTTGAGCGAAAAATCGGCGCGGCGACCTGACTTGCCTTCGCTGGCCGCTTCGACCTTGCCCGGCAACAGGAAGACCCGCTCCGCCAGCACCTCATGCGCGATCAGCCAGTCACGAACCGCCTTGGCGCGGCGGTCGGCCAGGCCCTTCAGATCGTCCGCATCGACCGTTGAATTGGCCAGGATGAGTTTCTCCATCTCCTCAACCGGCAAACTCTTCACCAGGCCGACCATGTTGCGCGGTTTCGGGAAATTCTCCGCCGCGTAAACACGCTCCAGCAAGGCGGCGTAGTCCTGTTGATCAAGCCCGGCCATCGCGTTCGTTATGTCTGTTGCCGCCGTTGCTTCGGCTCCGCTTTCCTCATTCTGCTTTCTCGCGTCCTCGCGTTTCAAAGCTCTGATCTTGCGTTCGATGCGCGCGCGTTTCAGCCCTTCAATATCCTGTTCGGGATCAGCCCGGCCCTCGATCTCGAATTTGAGCGCGGGCCGGTCGGTCAGCGCCCTGGACAGATTTTCCAGGCGCTTGACGGCTTCCGGCGTCAGCGTGGCGCGGCCGGAGTCGAACTCGACGTCGGCAAGTTCCCCACCGTCACCGAACATCGATCCGATCAAGGCGAACGGCGAGGTCGCGGCTTTTACCAGTAAATTGACGATCATCTCGACGATCACTCCGCCAATGGAGAATTGCGGGTCGTTGAGCGATCCTGAAACCGGCAGTTTGAGATTGATCTCGCCATTGCGGTTCTTGAGCAGGGAAACCGCCAGACGCACCGGCAGCGAGGTGGCGTCCGGGCTTTCCACCGCCTGGCCGAAGTCCAGTTGATCGAGGAAAACCTGGTTCTCGGCTTCCAGTTGATCGTTCTCTATCTTGTACTTGACGGAGAGCGACAGCTTACCCTTGTCGATGGCATAGCCCGCGTATTTTTCGGCGTAGGTCGACAGCGAAGTCAACTCGATGTCTTTCACGTCAGCTTGCAGATCCAGATACGGCTTGGCCGACAAGGGATTGATCCGCGCCGAGATGTTGAGCGGCGCCACCTTGTCGTAGCTGCCGCGCAATTCCAGGCTGGCCTGGCTCCCCGGCTCGGAAGACAGGCCGGTGACCCGGCCGCCGATCTGTTGGAGATTGGCCGTGTAGTTGGGTTTGACGAAATTATCCGTAAAGCGGACGCTGCCACCCTGTAGCGTGATTTTTTCAATCCTGACCGGCACGCTTTCCACGGCGACCGGCGCCGTCGCCTTGCCTTCCGGCGATTCGACGGCTGGCTCGGCGGGCGTTGTGGCGGGAGCCTCGGCAGAAGTTGCGGAATCGGCGTCCGCATTCTCGTCACTGCGCACGATCTCAAGCAGATTGAGCTTCCCTTCCGGACTGACGATGACACGGGCGAAGAAATCGGAGAGGGCGACTTCGCCTACCGACACGGATTCGGGGCCGATGCGCGCATCGATCCCACCGAAATGGAAGGACTTCCAGCGCAGGAATTCGGACGAGTTGAGCTTGTCGACCGCCTGAAAATCGCCGAGCGTCACCTGCCCAGCAAAGCCACCCGACAGCGCGAGAGCTTCGCCGCCCACGCCATCCTGCCCACCTTTTTCATCCACCAACTGGCGCAACCGCGCCTTGCCGCCGAGGGTGACGTGGCCGCGCTTGATGTCAATGTTCAGCTTCTCGGAAAAATACGCTTGCAGTGGCAATAAATCGACGGTTTTAACGTTCAGATTCAGGTCGGCGTCAAGCGGTACGGCACTGAGCTTGCCGTCGACCGTCACCTCGCCCTTGCGATTGAACTTGAATGCCGCCTTCACCTCCGCGGCCCGGCCCGGTTCGCTCGACACGTTGGACAGTTCTAGGCCCAAATTCTCGATACTCTGCACCCCTTTGGGCGATACCGAGGAATCCTCGAAACGAATCCCTACCTCTTCGGCGATGTATTTCGCAATCTCCACCGTCCAGGGGGCCGACACCTCCTCTTGCGCCGTCGCGGCCGGGCGCAGAGCCGGCGGCTCGATCCATTCGATGTTTCCGTCGGCCGAGCGCTTGATCAAGGCCCGCGCGCCCTTGAGACTGGCATCGCCTATCTCCACCCGGCGCTTCGCCAGGTCCAGTTTTCCGTCCTTGACGGCAAAGGCATCGACCTTCAGGCTTTCACCGCCGTCGACCTTCCACGCCGCCTCGAAATCCGCCACCGAACCCTGGCCGTCAAGATTTTTCACCAGCGCGTCGATGGCGCTGATCTCGGCCTGGAAAGTTCTGGCGTTCGATTCATCACTCCAGCGCAACGTCCCGCCGACCAGCTTCGCTTCACCGAGCGACCATTCGGCCGGCGTGGAAGCCTGTTCGCCCGGCTGGCCGGAATCGGCCGCCTGCGGCAGCAAATCCAGCCAGTTGATCCTTCCCTCCTTGCTGACCCGCGCGGCAATCTCCGGTGAATCCAGCGCCACCCGGTCGATCACGAAACGGCCTTTGGACAGATCCGCTGAACCGATGGCGACATCGAGCCGCTTGAAAGCTACCAGGGGCTGCCCTGCCGACTCTGTCGCTTTCAGGTTTTCCACCGATACCTTGCCCGAGACCACCAGCCGGGGCATTTCCCCTGCCTGGTAGCTGAAAAGCAGCGTCAGATCCGTGTCCAGCGTGCCCGACTCCAGCTTCACCGATAGATTGACCGGCGAATAATCGAAATATTTCGGCAACTGCACGCCGCCCAGCGCCAGCAGGAATTCACTCTCCCTGAATTCGGCGAAGGGCTTGCTCTTGCCCTTGACATCCAGGGGAGCGCCATTGAGGGTGGCCGAAAAATGCGGCTCGACAAAAACATCCGTGGCGTAGTCCATGCTCGAAATGAAAGGCAGCGCCAGGCTGATGTTCCCGACCTGGTGCTTCTCGCCGACCACACGGTCATCGAATTCGATCTTCCCTCCAAAAACCTGGATGTTGTTCAGCGAGAACGCCGGCGCTGCTTTTTTCTCTTTTCCTTCCTCTTTCTTCTTCTCTTTCTCCTTCGGCTCGGCCATGAATTCATCGACCAGGTCCGAAAAATTGTAACGGCTCCCGGCGGAACGCACGACATGGAATTTTGGATCGACCAGCCTGATCTCATCGATCACCGGCCCCCAACGGAACAACGAACTGGCTTGCAGATTCAGGTACAGGCTCTCAAAACCTGCGAAGCTCTCATCGCCTTCGCGTTCCTTGATATCCAGGCCCTCCACGGCGAGCGACAAGGCGAAGGGGTTGATGGCCACGCTCCTGATAGTCACCGGCCGATGCAGCGCCTCGCTCAATTGACCGACCGCGACGTGCCTGACGATGGGAGGAAGCGCCAGGAAGCCCAGAACCGCGAACAGCGCGATCAGCGCAACAGTCCATAACCCGTACTTCCGGACCCGGTGGGACTGCACTGCCGCCCGTATTTTCATCGTGTCGGTCATGATATTCATCGTAAAACTAACTCCGGTTTGAAACCCCGCCCGCAAGAAAGGTGGGAGCCATACCCCGGCCTGAAGGCCGGGGTTTCGGCGACCGTTTTGGGAGGGGTGCAAACCCCTTCCAAAACATGTTAGATCGACAGGCCTGAAGGCCTGTCGCTTATTTCTTGCTCCGTAACGGCAAACAAGGGATTTTGAATCTATCACGATTTCACCCAAGGATAGATTCCTGACACTGTTCAGGGCGAAGTGGTACAACTTCTTGCTCATAAATTACTTACATCTACAACCTGGTTGAACTAGAATAACCAGTTTAATTTTTCCACGGGAATGATGTGTTGGCCAACCCGAATGGACCGACCTCCGTGACTGTGGATTTGTTGTGCGGGTTTCTGCAACTTTTTGATAGTCATGACATTGATATTGCAGGGTAAAACCTGATTTTTCTAGGGAGCAAAGATGGCAACGGAAGGCAAGACACAGAAGAGTCTGGAGGCGCTTCGGGAGTTAAGGGCACGCGCGGTACTGGGCGGTGGACAAAAGCGCATTGACCAGCAGCACGAGCGCGGCAAGCTGACAGCGCGTGAGCGTCTCGGGCTGCTGCTTGACGAAGGCACATTCCAGGAATTCGGCGCCCTGGCGACGCACCAGCTCGACGCCTTCGGCATGGACAAACAGCGTTTCCCAGGCGACGGCGTGATCACCGGATTCGGTAAAATCAACGGCCGGCGGGTCGCGGTCTTCTCACAGGACTTCACCGTCATGGGCGGCTCCTTCTCCGAAGTCCAGTCGCAGAAAATCGCCCGCATCCAGGACAAAGCGCTCGAAGCCGGCATTCCGCTGATCGGTCTGGGCGACTCCGGCGGCGCGCGCATTCAGGAAGGCGTGGGCAGTCTGGCCGCCTACGGCGAAGTTTTCGTACGCAACGTCCTCGCCTCCGGCGTCATCCCGCAGATCTCCCTCATCCTCGGCCCCTGCGCCGGCGGCGCCGTGTATTCCCCCGCGCTGACCGACTTCATCGTCATGGCCGGCAAAGGCTACATGTTCCTCACCGGCCCGGAAGTCATCAAGGCGGTGACCGGCGAACAAGTCTCCATTGAAGACCTCGGCGGCGCCCAGGTACATACCGGAACGAGCGGCGTCGCCCACCTCGACGCCCCCACGGAAGAAGAAGGCATCGCGCTCGCCAAGGCTCTGCTCGCCTACCTGCCACAGAACAACAGCGAAGAAGCCCCGCGAATCGTCTCTGACGACCCGGTCGGGCGCATGGACGAAGCTCTCAACAGCCTCATCCCCGACGGCGACAACACCGCCTACGACATCCGCGACGCCATTGCGTCCATCTTCGACCATGACAGCTTCCTCGAAGTCCAGCCCAACTACGCCGCCAACGCCGTCGTCGGCTTCGCGCGTCTGGACGGCTACTCCGTCGGCATCATCGCCAACCAGCCCTGCTACATGTCCGGCGCGCTCAACATCGACGCCTCCGACAAGATTGCCCGGCACATCCGGCTGTGCGACGCCTTCAACGTCCCCATCGTCACCTTCATCGACTGCCCCGGCTTCCTGCCCGGCACCGGCCAGGAATACGGCGGCGTCATCCGGCATGGCGCAAAAATCATTTACGCCTACTGCGAAGCCACCGTCCCGAAAGTCTCCATCGTCACGCGCAAAGCCATGGGCGGCGCCTATGTCGCCCTGAGCTCGCGGCAAATGCGCACCGACCTCACCTTCGCCTGGCCGACCGGACAGATTGCCGTGATGGGCGCCGAAGGCGCGGTCAACATCCTGTTCCGCGAAGACATCAAAAAAGCCGCCGATCCCGAAGCTCGCAAACAGGAACTGCTCGCCGAATACCGCGACCGCTTCTTCAACCCCTACCGGGCCGCCGATGTCGGACAGATCGACGAAGTCATCGAACCGCGCGAATCGCGACCGCGACTGGCCTATGCCCTGGAAATTCTGCGCACCAAGGTACAGCAGAACCCGTCCAAGAAGCACGGCCTGTGCCCGGTCTGACAAAACGATAACCCCTTTACAGATACGAGGTTTCAATGGAGAACATAGACTGGGGCTTAAAGATGACGGCGCTCGGCATGACATTGGTTTTTGGCATGCTGGCGTTGCTCTGGGCGCTGCTGACGCTGGTCCTCAAGCTGGACAAGGAAGAAGAGGAACCGGCGGAAAAAGCAAGCGCGCCGGAAACAAGCGCAACAAGCGCTGAAGCTGAACCGAGCGCCGCGATCGAAGGTAACACCGAAGGGGCGCAACCCCCCGCCCGGCCGACAACGATCAACGGTCTGTCAGCCGATCTGGTCCTGGCGATACTCATCGCCACCCACAAACACCGTCAAACCATGCGGCGCCAGGCGGCGCCGCTCGTACGCGCCGTCTGGCCGGGAAGCCAGATCTTCGCCAGCCGCTGGCTGGCCGCGGGCCGCGCACGACAAACCAACAACTGGCAGCCGAGAGGAAGATAATGCGACGCTATACCTTAAACATCAGTGACCGTGAATTCGTCGTCGACGTACAGGAAATCGATGCCGACAACTTTGAAGTCGTCGTTGGCGACGACACCTACCAGGTCAGCCTGACCGGTGACGAAGGACTGGGCGAAACCGTCATCGCCCCCGGACTGGCCGCCAATGCCGCAGCCGCCCCGGCGGCGCCGCGCAAGGCCGCGTCCCCACGTCCGGCCCCTGCCGCAACGGCCGCCGCAAAGCCTGCCGCAACGCCGGCCCGCAAACCGGCCGGCGGGGGTGGCAAAGGCACCCTGTCCGCCCCGATGCCGGGCGTCATCCTCGAAGTCAACGTCAAGCCCGGCGACACCGTCACCAAGGGTCAACAAGTGGCCGTCCTCGACGCGATGAAGATGCACAACATGATCGGCGCCTCCCAGGCCGGCACCATCGCCGAGGTCTACGTCACCGCCGGTCAGTCCGTGGATCATGGCACGCCGCTCCTCAAATTCAAGGAGGAGTAGACCATGATCGATCAAGAAACGATCGGCCTGTTGTTGAAAGGTGTCAACGGCGTCACCTGGCAATCCCTGGTGATGATCTGTGTCTCTTTCGTCCTGTTCTATCTGGCGATCGTCAAGGACTACGAACCGCTGCTCCTGCTGCCGATCGGCGCCGGGTGCATGCTGGCCAACCTGCCGCTCTCGCCGCTGATGGACGAACACGGCATGCTCCGGATTCTGTACACCTTCGGGATCGAGAACGAGCTGTATCCGCTGCTCATCTTCGTCGGCATCGGAGCAATGACTGACTTTGGTCCCTTGCTGGAGAACCCCAAGTTCGTGCTGCTCGGCGCGGCGGGCCAGTTCGGCATCTTCATCACCCTGCTGCTGGCCTTGTGGCTCGGCTTCACCAGGAACGAAGCGGCCTCGATCGGCATCATTGGCGCGATTGACGGACCGACCTCGATCTACGTCTCGGGCATTCTCGCCCCGCACATGCTCGGACCCATCACCGTAGCGGCGTACAGTTACATGTCGCTGGTGCCGATCATCATGCCGCCGGTGATTTTTGCGCTGACCACCAAGGAAGAACGGGCAATCCGCATGCCCTACAGTCAGCGCAAGATCAGCCAGCGCACGCGCATCATGTTCCCGATCATCGTCACGGTGATGGTCGGCACGCTGGTGCCCTTCGCCACGCCGCTGATTGGCATGCTCATGCTCGGCAACCTGATGAAGGAATCGGGCGCCGTCGAACGTCTGACCAAGGCCTCCGCGAACGAGATAGCCAACATGGTGACCCTGTTCCTTGGTCTGGCGATCGGCTCGACGATGGTCGGAGAGAAGTTCCTGAATTTTGACACACTGAAAATCCTGGTCTTGGGTTTATTGGCTTTCGGGCTGGACTGCGCGGCAGGGGTGTTGTTCGCCAAGTTCCTCAACATGATCACCGGCGGCAAGGTGAACCCGATCATCGGCGCGGCCGGCATCAGCGCCTTCCCGATGGCCGCCCGTGTCTGCCAGCAGATTGCCCAGAAGGAAAACTTCGACAACTTCCTGCTGATGCACGCCATGGGGGCTAATGCCGCCGGGCAGGTTGCTTCTGTTGTTGCCGGCGGTGTCGTCCTCGCTCTCATGGGCGCCGGGTGATCCGCAGTCTTGCTGTACCTTTAAAAAAGTTCCCGTAACCGGGGGCTTTTTTTGTATTGAACTTTTTAGCGCGAAACATCATCCGGGAGCGACGGTGTCCCGCCGTCGCACGAGCACAATGGTCAGGACGTCATCGCCCCCGCCTGAGTTTCATCATATGGATGGGTGGTCATCTGACCATGACTTTAGGAGAAAACACATGAAAGCAAAGCGTTTGTTGCCGTGTCTGGCGGGAGTATCCCTGGGGCTTTCCGGAGTGCAGGCGAGTGCCGCAACGGTCGATGATGTCATCAAGGCAGGCGTACTGCGGGTGTGTACCCCCGGAGATTACCAGCCGTTCAGCCATGTCAAGCCGGATGGCGGCTATGAAGGCATCGACATCGATCTGATGCAATCGCTGGCCGGCACTTTGTCAGCCAAAGTTGAATATGTGAAGACGACTTGGGCCAACCTTCTGCCGGACTTCACCGCCGGGAAATGCGATATTGCCGTCGGCGGCATCTCGGTGTCGCTGGAGCGTCAGAAACAGGCGTCTTTCAGCACGGCGTACATGGTCAATGGCAAAACACCGCTGGTCCGTTGTGCGGACGTGCAGCGTTTCCAGAGCGTTGCCGACATCGACAAACCGGACGTAAAGGTGATCGCCAACCTCGGCGGCAGCAATGAGCGTTTTGCCAGGGCCAATTTCAAAAACGCAAAGTTGACCATCCATCCGGACAACATCGGAATTTTCGACGAACTGCTCAAAGGCAATGCCGATGTGTTCGTCACCGAATCGGCTGAAACACTGGTGAAGCAGCGCGTGCATCCCGGTCTGTGCGGCGTTAATCCGGACAAGCCGCTGCAATACGGGGAAATGGGCTTTCTCCTGCCGCGTGGCGATGTGTTGACGAAGGAATTCATCGACCAGTGGCTGCACCTGATCAAGGCCAACGGAGAGTATCAGGGCATCGTCGGTCGCTGGCTGAATTGATCCTCACCCAATATGCGTGGGTTGGCGGTGAGCTTTTGCTCCCCCAACTCACCAGCCAATGAGTCATCCCAAGCTTGGGGCAAGTTTGTGGCTTCGCGTCACTCACCCCAAAACGTAAAACGCCCTAATTTCCGGGTTGATTGAAGATCATGGAAGCACGTATCGATTTCGCGACTACGGACGACTTGGAAGCGATGGTCGACCTATTGGCCGAGCTATTCACCCTGGAGAGCGATTTCAAACCGGAACGCGAAAAGCAACTGGCCGGACTGCGCCTTATCCTTGCTGATCCCGGCATCGGAAAACTGTTCGTGTTGCGCGTCGATGGCCGCGTCGCCGGCATGGCCAACGCGCTATTGACCGTGAGCACCGCGGAAGGCCGGCGCGTCGTGCTGCTCGAAGATGTGATCGTCGCCGCCAATACCGGGGGCGCGGCTTTGGCCGACGACTCGTCGAGCATATTGCCGCCTGGGTCGCCAGCAACGGTCTGCCGCGCATCACCCTGCTGGCCGACAAGGACAACACCTCCGCCCTTGCTTTCTACGAACGACTGGGCTTCACGCTTTCAGCGATGCGCGTGTTGCGCAAAACAGGCTGAATCAGGGCTTCGCGTTGAGCAGATTGGCCGGCGAATACTGGTCGGTGAGCACGCGGGTCGAGGGCGGCCATTGCACCTCGGTCGAGAACATGGGCAGCAGCCAGTCCTTCCCGGTTCCGAATGGTTTCAATTTTTCTTCCAGGCGCTCGGCATTGGCCTGTATCCCGGCCATCTCCGGGAGGCTGCCGTTGCTGGCGAAAATCACCCGGTTGGCCTGCTCCAGATTGTAGTAGCGGCCAAAAACGTCAAAGTAGGTGGCGGATTCGGAGGCATGGAGCTTCGTCCGGGAAAAGGTGTTGGCCGCCAGAATTCCGCTGTCGTCGAGCAGAGCCTTCACTTCCTGGAGGTATTCGCGCGTGAGCATGTGTTCGGGGATATAGACATGGTCGAAAGCGTCGAGAATAATCAGGTCGTACTTCGCGCCGTTACGCTGGGCGCGCTTGACGTAAACCCGGCCGTCCTCGACGATGACCTTGAGGCTCTCACTGGGCGCAAAGCCAAAGAAGCGGTTGGCGACCCTGGCTACCGAGGCGTCGATTTCGACGCAATCGATCCGCGATTCGGGGAAAATCTTTTTGAGCGTCGTGGGCAGGGTTCCGCCGCCCAGCCCGATAATCAGGATTCGTTCCGGATTCGGCTTGAGATACAGGGCGCCGAGGAGCATCCGGGTGTAGTCGAAAACCAGAACGTCCGGCTCTTTTTGCGAGACGCAGCTTTGCCGTCCGCCGTTGTGAATTCCGAACTTCATGCAGCGCAGCCCATTTTCTTCATACACGACAATATCCCGATAGAGCGAGCGCTCCCGGTAAATGTCCCGCGCATGCAATCCTGGCGCCTGGCACAAGGATAAGGCCAGCAGCGTGAGGAGTTTAAGCCAATTCCTGGAATTCCTGGATTCCGGCTTTCGCCGGAATGACGAGGTATAAATAGCCACTGTCTGCACTAAAAATGCGCTAAGCCACGGTGGCATTGCCGGTCCTCCGCGTGCAAATCGCCAGACCCGCGAGCGCCACGACCACGGAAATGGTCAGCATTCCGGCCAGGATCTGGTCGATATCGAAAAGCAGCACCAGGTAGAAAGAAGTCATCAAGGTTCCCAGAGTGCTACCCAGGGTGGAAACGAAGAACACCTTGCCGGCCACTTTGCCCGACTCTCCCATGGTTTCAACCAGCAGGCGGATGGCATAGGGCGAGACGGTGCCCGAAATGGTGATTGGCACGAAAAAGAGGGCAATCGAGGCGACGAGTGCGCCGTAGCGCGGGTCGGAAACGAGTTCGAACACCGCTTCGAGGATGGGCGTGGCGTAGAGCATGTTCGGCAGCGCCGTGACGGTGCCCGCCAGCAGCAGCAGACACAGGCGCGCGGGCGTGGGCGAACGCAAGGACCACACGCCGCCCGCCAGATAGCCGATCGATAGCGAGAGCATGAACAGGGTGATGATCGCGCCCCAGACGTAAATGCCCGAGCCGAAATACGGACTCAGGGCGCGCCCGCCAAGCAATTCGAGGGCCATCACGAAATAGCCCGACCAGCCGACCAGCAGGTAAACAAAGCTTCTGACAAGCATCCGCGCCCCTTCTCAGACATCGGCGGGATTGTATCTTATCGCCCGCGGCGTCTTGCCGGGTTGGAAAGGTTTCCGCAGGGTAATTCGCAGCAAGAAATTAGCGACAGGCCTTCAGGCCTGTCGGTCTAAGGTGTTTTGGAAGGGGTTTGCATCCCCTCCCAAAACGGTCGCCGAAACCCCGGCCTGAAGGCCGGGGTTTCGGCTCTCACCGCCCTAAAAGGCGGGGTTTCAACCGGAGTTAGTTTTACGATGAAAGTTGTTGAAATGATGGACAATATTTCCTGCGGAGCACTGCGGTCAATCCCTTCGCCCCGCTTGCGGAGCGTGCGAGGCCAAGGTGGCCGAAGGCCGGATGAGGGGGGCGGCAATTCAGCACGAAACA
>BNUC01000098.1 GCA_025997075.1 Betaproteobacteria bacterium
CGTCAAAAATCGCCGAGCCGGAGAAACCTAAAACATTTTCCCCGGATACCGTGCCCATGCTGAACATTTGCTTGGGCGCACCATAGCCGTTGGGCTGGTAGACCAGGAACTTGTCGGCCAGGACGGCCAATACCGATTTTCCGTTGCCGCCCGAAAGCAGCTCGATGCCGGAGACGGCCGTGCCGTCGTCGCCGGTGGCCTGGACCTTTACGCCCCAGCGGGCCTGCACGCCATCAAGCTTGTTGGCGGTGGTGTTGGCGAAGATCTGCACCGCCGCGATCTGCCCGCCCAGGTTGGACGACATCGTCGTCATCTGGCTGCTCAGGGCCGAGTCCGCCGAGGTGCGCGCCAAGGCTTCCTGGCTGATCGCCGCGGTGTTTTGTGTCAATCCGCCTTCAACGCCCGAGGTGCGCGATGAAAGTGTGCTTATCTGGCTCGACAAGGCCGAATCGGCCGTCGTGCGCGCCTGCGCCTCGTTTTGTACCGCCGCCGTATTTTGGCTGATCGCGCCTTCGGCGGCGCCGGTGCGGGACAGCAGGCTGGTAATCGATTGCGCCAGGGCGGTGTTGGCGTTGGTCAGGGTGGTGATCGCCTGGGTATGCGCGGCGATGGCGTCGGCCAGCGAGGAGTAATCGCCGATCTTTGTCCAGTAGGCCGGGTTCGTCGGCAGATTGCCCGTGGTGTCGGCGATCGCTTTGTACAGGCCGCCGTTGTACTTGACAACCTCATCGGCATGATACGCATGGGTGGGGTCGTAATCGGGCGTTTGCTCGATCTCGTCGATCTGGCCCTGGATTTGCGCGAAGCGCCAGTTGACGGACCCGACCACGTCGGCCGGGTCGTCGATCAGGGCGATACGCGCGGCCAGTTCGGCCATCATTTGATCTTCGCCGAGCGCGCCGTGCAGGATGTCGAGCAGCTTTGACGGGTCGGTTTCGGCGCGCGCTTCCAGCCCGGCCGTGGCCGAATCCGGATACCACGCCGAGGGCGTGCCACGCGTATCGACCACCCGCGCCCAGTACCAGCCGCCCGCGCCTGGTTCCAGGCCGACCTGGGTAAAGCTCGTGGCCGGATAAGGCTGCGCGGTCAGCAGCGAGGCATTGTCCCGGTTATTCGTGAGCGAGAACCACAGCTCGGTATACTGGATATCCTCGCGCTCGTCGCCGAAGGACCAGGCCGCATTGACCGACCAGAAGCCGCCGGTCACGACCAGCAGCGGCGCGGCCGGGGCGGGCAAGGTCGACAGTTGGAGCGAGGCTCGGGCCGAAGCGCCGGGGCCGGCCGCGCCGATCGGCGTGACCTCGACGATCAGCGTCCCCGTCTGTTCCGAGAGATCGATCACTTGCGACGCGTCGCGGATGCCTTGCCAGAACCCGGTCAGCTCGCCATCGAGCCAGGCGGTGACAGTGCAGGACTCGACAGGCCCGCGCTGCTGCCAGGCCGCGGTCACGCGGTTGAGCTGGTAGGTCTCGACGATGATCTGGTTAAGCGTGAGTTGCAGATTAAAGACGCTCACCCCGCTCACCCCGCCCGGCTCAAGCAGGGTCTGGCGGGGTGGTTCGGTAAAGACGCCGTTCCATGATTCGTAATATTCGGCGTCCTCGTCGGTCGCCGAGATGCGCACACGCGAGGTCGAGAGCAGCTTGATCGAATCGATCTTTACTTTCTTGCCGGGCGTGGGCCGGGGCGAGAAAAACCATTTGTGATCCTGGCCGCCGTAGCCTTCCTGCAAGCGGATCGGGGTATCCAGCATCAGGATGTCGGGCTGCTCGGAATCATTGGAACCGGGGGCGACCGAGGAGGTGATCATCGTCCCGTCGGGGTATTCGATCATCACATATTCGACGCCGCCATTGCGCGGCACGACGCGATCGAGCTTGATGCCGTCACCCGCTTCGTTGATCGCCACGATCCGGCCGGAATAGCCCCATTGCGTCAGGTCATGCGACAGGATTATTACATCGCCGCGCTGGCAGGCCATGCCTTCGAAATCCGCCTCCCAACTGATCGCGCGGCGGCGGTAGCGCTGCTGCCCGGCGAGCGCGTTGGCGAATTTGGCGGCCAGGGCGTTGGTTGTGCAGCCCTTCAAGTCAACGGTCGAGGGGCGGATCGGCGTGCCGGTCGTGCCGGGGACGACGGTCCGAACCTGGTCCGCTTCCCAGTTTCGGTGCTGGTTGACGTAGCTGACGATGATTTCGTCGGCCAGGGCGCCGCTGGCGTAGCTTACTTCGAAGCTGCCGCGAATGATGTTGGGCATGCCAAAGGCCATCACCGGCGTCTGGTTGACGGCGTCCCACACCACGCCGAGCTTTCCGGCCGGCCAGGCGGTCGAGGCAAAGCCGCAGCGGGCGATCGTGGTGAGGGCGTCGGCCAGGGTCTGCGGGGAATCGAAGACGGCGGAGAACGACAGGTCGTTCGCATCGCAGAAGACGGCCCAAGCCTTGATTGCCTCGATGTCGATGCGCTCATCGGAGAGGCCGCCGCCGTAAAGTAGCTGCCCTGCGGCATTACGCCGGCCGCGCGCCAGGCGTAAATACCACCAAGCAGGGTTTGTCGTCGTCGTCCAGACCCACTCCGAGCCGTTCCAGACTTCGGTGCAAACCGCGCCGAGCGCCGAGAGTCTTTCGACCATGCCGTTTAGCTGCGCGGTGGCCTTGATTTTAAGTCCGATGACGGTTTGATCGCTGTAATCGGCCGTGCCCTCCTGATAGCTGCGCATCGCCGCCCACTCGATCGTCGCGGTGGTCTTGTCGTCCGGAAGATAGGGGGTGTCGAGCCGTTTGACGCGGACATCGTATTGTCCGGAGGACACCGCGCGGGAAAACGTCCGGCGGCGCGGCTTGGTCGATTGCCCGGTCAGGCGGACGGTGTTAACGCTCCCGGAATATTGTGCGTCGGGCCGGGGATAGGGATACAAGCCGCTGACGGGCAGCCAGCGCCAGATGTTCTTGCCGGGTGCGGGCGCGCCGTCCGTATGTGCGGCAGGGTCGGTATTGTCGTCATAACCGTCCTGGAACCAGACCAGATTCGTTAAATCTTCGTGAAAGTTCCCGTTTTCATCCCAGTACGAATCGATGATATCCCCGACCCACCGTCCGCTGGACCAGTAGTGGGTTATCTCCACGATCTCACCGGGGACGAAGGGCTGCCAGTTGTTTTGTCCGGCGGGGCTGTATTCGATTGATATGTCCTGCTCGACCATTTGCATCGTGCCCTTGCTGTTGACCCGCAGCAAGGTGCTGACTACGTCCAGGGCGATGCGCACGGTGTCGATCCCGGTGGTGCGCATGATCCACCCCGCTTCAAGCGTCAGCGCCGCGCCCTCGACCGTGTCGACGTTGCCCCAGAAGCCGGGCAGTACGCCATTACTGGCGCTGGTGACCGTTACATCCTGGTAGCCTGATAGCGGGGTTTCGCCGATGCGCAGGTCTTCGAGGATCAGGTCGCCTAAACCGAAGTTGAAAACTTGATAGAGGTATTGGTCGTCGTTTTCGAATTCGGTGTAGGGCTTGGCGCCGTAGTCTGGGAAAATCCGGTGCCGGCCCAGCAGCAGGGGGAGCGGCTCGTAGGGGCGCAGGCGGTTGGAGCCGCCCGCCAGGCTGTAAGTCGGGCTGTCGCTGGTGATCGACTTGGCTCCCGGCTGCTTCGCCGGGAACAGCTTGTTGATCAGCATCGATCCGGCGACGACGACTGTTCCGGTAATCATTGTGGATACAATGCCGGTCATCACCGAGCCCATGGCCGCCGCGCCTTCGATGCCGATCAGCGCCGGCGCGAGGTAAGGGGCAAATATCATCAGCGCGATCGACAGCACGGCGGCGATCGGATTGGAACCGTCGCCTCCGGAGACGACGGATTCAACGACGATGCAATCGCCGGGGACGGGGATCAGGGTGTCCCATTCGGTCACTTCGACCAGGCGCGTGTTGTGGAAGACGACGATCTCGCGGTGCGGGTCGATACCGGCGGCGAGGAGGTGCTCGCGCAGGGTGCGGCCGGGTCGCCATTCGGATGGGAGGAACTGGCGGGCATCCAGGGCCAGGGGATGGGGGATAAAGGCGACGGGCAGGTTTGTTTCCATAATAGCCCTACATTCGGCGGAATGCGCTTCGCTTTTCCGCCCTACGGGGGGCGAGGTTGCGATCATTTCCATCGGTAAAATCCTTCCACCGAGAGGAAATACTTCTCGATTTCCCGCAGGCGGTGAAGGACGACCATGCCGGCGTTTTTCATGGCGTGCAGGACGCAGGGTTCGCCAGCGACCTTGCAGAAAACACCGATATGCGAGGGTCGTCCGCGGCAGAGCATGAGGACGGCATCCCCTTCTTCCGGGTCGTCGACGGCGAACAGCCATTCGCCAACCACGTCGGAAAGCTGCCGGTACAAGCCGAGCATCGAATCCCGGCGGCCCGGCTCGGCGGCCTCCGGTACCGGCAGATTAAAAACCTCGCGGCGCACATCGCACACCAGGCGCGCGCAGTCGGACTTGCCGTAGATGTAGGGTTTACCGATGTACTTTTCTGCCCAATGCGTCATCTAAAAAACTCCGGGCGCGGTGAAGGGGTCATAGCGCATCGTGATTGCGGGCCGGGTAAAAATGTTCTCGTAGCCCAGATCGGCGGTCACCTGTGTCGAGGTCGCCTTCACGTTCGACATGTCCAGGGTGATGTCGTATTCGACCTGATCCGGCCGCGATCGCATCACCTGCATGAAGCGCGCCTGGGCTCCGTAGCCGCCGGCGCTGGTTTCGATCCAGTACATGAGTTCCCGGCCCACGTTATCGACCGCGAGGGTCGCCTTCGGGAGTTGATTCTCGATGTCATCCGGGAGCAGGCACCGGAACGGGCAGGCGATGTACTCCAATCCGTTACAAGTGATGTTCTCCGAATCATTGACCACCCGCACGGGGGTCGGCAGGTCCGGGTGCGTGATTTCCAGCAGGACGATCGGCGCTTCCGGCGCCGAGGTCGCGGCCAGGGTTGATTTATAGGCGGCGGAGTAAGCGCGCATTTCAGGTCATCCCCATGATTCCAGCTTGCACGGCAGCTCCCAGATATAAATGCCCTCGGAAGGTTTTCTGATCGCATTCGCCTGCAAGCCGCCCTCGGCAAAGCGTGCCAGCACGATCGAATTGCGCACGTCGTCGAAGAACTCAAACCACAGCGCGCCCTCGTCGATGTCGTTCGAATACCAGTCCAGGAAAGCCAGATAATCCGCGTCGCTGGCGAAAGCCGCCGTGATGTTGCGCGTAATCATCACCCGCGAGCGTACCCGCGCCTGCTTGGGCGGCCCGGATTCCATCTCGGTGCGGATCAGCGCCGACTCGCGCGACTCCGAGTAGCTTTCGAGCAAAACCTTTGCGTAATCAGGCCAGGCGGACATCAGAAGACAGAGGACAGTAATAATGGATTTTTTAACCACGGCGACACGGCGGCACGGCGAAAAACAAAAAACGGCCTGTTTGCTTTTGCTTTTCGCTGTGTTCGCCGTGTCGCCGTGGTTAATGCTTTTCGCATTCCGTATTCGGGCGCGGATGGTTTTGCGTAACTCATAGTGCTGTCTCCTGTCACCTGTCTTCTGATCCCCGAACTACACCGCCCTCGCCATTCCGAAGGTATTGCCCAGCCCGCGCGTGATCGGGCCGTTGCGGGACATATCGCCGGCAATGACCTGTTCGATGAGCACCGTGATCTCGCTCATGCCGTTGCTCTCACGCGAGCAGGCCGTCACCCGCGCCTGGTCGGACATCGTGTTATTCACCATGAAATTGATGACCGGGCCGCTGGACATCTGCCCGGCCATTCCTGCGAGGGGCGAGGCGAAAGAAGGCGGCGCGGGCAGCATCCCGCCGTCGGCGCGGCGTGGGAGCGGCAAGGCGCGCGCCCATTTCAAAATCGCCGGCATGCCGATCGCGTTGAAGTCTTCCAGGAAGTTGATCGCGCCGGGCTGGCGGGTAATCTTGCGCCGGGTGACGTATTCGCCCGCGGTGCCCCAGAACAGCAGATTGTCGGCGCGGTCATGCGGCGAGCGGCCCGGAATCCGGCCCCCATCAGCCAAGCCGGCGCTGCCGAACAATCCCCCCAGCCAACCAAACAAGCCGCCGCCGGAACCTTTCATCCCGGAGAACAGGCTTTGCGCCATTTCATTGGCGTAGAGCTTGGCCAGCGATTCGATGATCGTGTTGGCCAGCGACTTGACCGCGTCCTTCAGGCTCATCGTGCCCTTGGCCAGACCGGAAATGGCCTCCGACAGGCCGGTTTTGAGACCATTCTGCAAGGTCTCGTCGAGCAGTGTGGTGGTGGACTTCAGGCGTTTGGCTTGATCGTCCAGCGCCGCCAGCGCCGCTGTCGCCTGTTCGCCCACGGCGCCAGGCAGGGCTGACAGACGTTCGAGTTCCGGGCGCAGTTTCGCAAGTTCCGCGTAAGTCTGTTGGTGGATGGCCAGCAGCCGCTGCCGACCCTCGATCTCGGTGATCAGCCCGGTCTCCATCTCGGTCTGGATCGACTGCTCCTCGCGCCCCTGCAAATCCCGGACGCGCGTGAGCGCCGCCTCGACCTGCTGCAAGCCGGCCACGGCCGTGGTGTAATTTTCCAGGTCGCCGAGCTTGGCGAGTCCGGCCAGATCGCCCGCTGACTCGAAATCCGCGCGCAACTGTTTGTACTGCTTGGCAAAGCGCAGCAACGCGGCTTCCTGCGCGCGGCCTTCTTGTTCGGCCAGGGCGATGTTCAATTCCGCCGTGCCTTCGGTGATGCGCTTGTCGCGTTCGCGGGCCTCGGTCAATTTTTTTGTCGCAGCCGCCGCGGCGTCTGTCTGGCTTGCCAGCGCTTCGAGCGCGGCGGCTTGCGCGGCGGTCAGTGTTTGGGCCTCCTTCGCGGTTTTAAGCCATATCTGGAATTTGGTCAGCGATTTGTCGGTGGACTCGGCAACGCCGCGCTGCGCCTGCTCCAGCTTTTGCTGCGCCTCGGCCAGCGCCGCCGCCATCTGTTGCATCTGCTGGCCGTAAACATCGGTCTTTCTGCCAGAACCCGCCTTGCGCGAAGCGTTGAAGGCATCCTGAGCCCGCAAAATCTGCTCCATCAGGGCGATGTTTTGCGGGGTAATGCCCTGCGCTTCCCAGGCGGCCTTGTTCTCGCGCGTCCATTTGCCCAGCGCGCTCGGGTCGCGCAGGTTGTTCAGCGCCGCTTGCGCCTTCGCGATGTCGTCCAGCGCCTTGTCGTTGGCCTGCTTGCGCTGAGCTTCGATCAAGCCCTCGGTCGACACGGTCGCGGCGTCGGCGGAGCTTTTGAGTTCGGCATAGCGCCCGGCCAAGGTGTCGGCGCCGTTGCCCGCCTCGCGCGCGGCGGACACCGCGTCGAGCCAGGCGGTGCGTTGCTTGTCAGTCAGCGAGGCGGTTTCGTCGATGAGGCGGGCAATGCGATCCCAGTCCGGCGCTTGCGATTTGAGTTCGGCGCGGATCGTTCTCGAGGCGGCGATGACTTCGTCGGCCCAGGAGAAAATCGGGTTGAGCTTGACCGAATTGCCGGCTTCCTTGAGCGCGTTGGCATACGCCTTGCCGGCGGCGGCCGCCTCGTTCTTCAAATTATTCAGGGCGGCCGAGCGCTGCACGTCCGAAAGCGCCTTGATTTTCTCAGTGGCCTGTTTGGCCGAGAGCGATAAATCCGCGAGGCCCGATTCGGCGGCCTTGGTGTTGTCGCGGAAGAGCAGCCAGCCGGCGGCCGTGGTGGCCACGGTGACCGCCAGACCGACCGGGCCACCCAGGAAGGAAAGGATGCCTCGACCGGCGGTAGCGATAGCCGCCAGGGCGCCCGCCGCGCGGGTTTGGGCAGTCGCCAGGGCCATCGCGGCCGTCGCCGCGCGCGTTTCCGCCGCCGCCACGCCGGTCACCGCCGTGCCCAGGCCGACCGAGGCGCGTTCGTGGGCCAGCGCGGCTTGCGCCGCCGCCATTTCCGCCTCGGCTTCGCGTAGCGCGGCCGCTGCGGCTTCGCGTTCCGCCAGCGCAAGTTGCAAGGCGGCTTTTCCCGCCATGCCCATGCGCACGATGCCCACTCCGAAGGCCGCGGACATCGTTGCCATGGCGCCGGCGCCCAGATTACCCATGTTGTCGGCCAGGAAACCGATGGCCGTGGTCATCCCTTCAATGGCCGCCTTGAACGGCGCGCTCTCGCCCAGGAAAGCCTGCAAGGAGTTGCGCAGGTTATTGAAGGCGTCGGCCACCGTGACCGGCATTTTGGCTACGTCTTCAAGGTTCCCGGTCATCGACTGGCGCAAGCCCTCGGTCAAGTCCGTCAGCGCCAGCTTGCCCTCGACGCCGAGCCGCCTGATTTCATCGGCGGACTTGCCCGAGGTTTCGGCGATCTTGTCGACCAGCGAGGGAACGGCGGAGAGCATCGACTCCCAGCCTTCGGCGTCGATTTTTCCCTTGGCCAGCGCCTTGCCGAAGGCCGTGATGGCATTGGAAGCCTTTTCCGAACTCGCCGCGTTGGTCACGAACAGGTAGGACAGACTGCTGGTCGTGTCCAGCGCCTGGCTCGTGCTGTAGCCCAGAGCCTTCAAGGCGCTGGAGGTGCGCAGATACACTTCCTGCGTCTCGGCCAGGGGGCGGTAGGTCGCGTTGGCGGTTTGCAGCAGGCGCTCCTGCACCATCGCGTATTCGTCCGCCGAGGCGGTCGCCAGCTTGATGCGCGAGGCCATCTGGCCATAGCCATCGGCCATCTGGATGACATCGCGCAAGCCGGAAATACCCAGGGTCAAACTGCCGATTGTCGCAACCAGGGTCTGCATGCGGGAGAGCTGCTCACTGATGGAGCGAACCCCCTGGGCGGCCCTGGAATAGCCGGCGCCAGCCAGCGCCGCGCTGTTGCTCAAACGATCGAATGTTTGGGCCGCCTGCGCCCCTTGCCCGGAAACTGTTTGCAGGGCCTGGTTAACGCTGTTAACATCTCCCGCCAGAGAGCTGATGGCGGCGTGCGCTTGCCGCATGTCGGCTTTGATCTGGATGGCCAGCGCCATATTCGTATCGGTCATTGGAGCGCCCCGTGAAAAAATTTTCCGACTTTGTCGTTCGCCACTTCGAAATACTTGTTTATTTGCTCGTGTTAAGCGTTATCTTCCTTTACGGGCAGACCGGATTTTTTTGCCTGGCAGGAATACTTATTGCCATCTGGGTGCTGAAGAATTTCAAGACGGTCGCCCTGGCCCTGCTGATTCTGCTGGGGTTTAATTCGTAATCAGGGGTCAGATGCCAGGTAGCAGGTGTCAGGTGACAGTTTTTTGTGGCGGCTTTGCTGCCGATGTCACCTGTTACCTGACCCCTGATGCCTGTCAACTCAACTGCTTCACCACCTTCTGCGCCTCTTTTCCCCCGGCCATGCCCAGATTCGTCGCCAGAATCGCCCGCGCCTGTTCGCGGCCTTCGGCCTTGAGGGCTTCCCTGTAATACAGCCCGATCTGGCGCGCGGTGTAGCTCATCAGGTCGCATGGCCGGTGTCCGTGGCGGATCAGAGTGGCGAAGACTTCGCCCCAGCCTGCGCGTTCGACCGCGCGGCCATGGCTTTTACGAGCAGCGGCCGGGTGAGCCGCCTGATAAAAAAATCCTTGTTCACCATCCACCAGGTCAAAAGCAAGGTTTCGCCGTCCTCGCCCGTCAGCGCGTCGATAAAAGCGCGATCGCGTCCGCAGCACAGGGCAACCAGCGCTATGAGCTGCTCATGATGCACCGCCAGGGCGTCCAGGATCAGCGTCCAGCCCTCTTCCACGGGGACATCGAAGGCGGGCTTGATAGCGTGCGTAAACGCCGCCAGCACCGGGCCGTACTTGAGCTGCTCGCCGAAGTTCAGCTCCCGGACCGTGACCGACTCGCCGCCGATCACGATCTCGTGTTCGGGAAGGAGAACAGAGAGATCGTCCGCCGCCGGGCTGGAAGTTTCGGCAGGCGCGGCGGTGGAGGCGAGCGCGGCCTCCAATGATCCCTCCCCGGTTTTGATCCCTGATTCCTGATGCCTGATCTCTGCCATGAATTAAACCTCCGAGGGCAAACGCACACGCCCGAAGCCGCCGAGATTGGCGTTGGTCGCCAGCAGCGCGTCGGCCAGGGCGCTGCCGGTGAGTTCGAAGGAACCGAACTCCTCGTTATGCAGCGGCAACTGGCTGGCCGGATTGAACTTCACGCGGTAGAGATCGACGATCACCGGCTCGTCGTTGAGCGTATTCACCCCAACCATCTGCACCCAGCGCTCCGGCGGCGTCGAGGTGAAGATCAGCGTATCCTCCACCCCGGCGTAGCTGTACGCCGCCTTGAACGGCTGGACGAAAGAACCGGGGTCGATGATCTGCACCAGGCCACCGGTGGGGTTTTCCAGGGAGTAATTCACTCCTTCGGCCAGCGTTGATGGCGAGCTGTCGCTGTCGGTGATCACCAGATTGCTGACCAGCGGATGTTCGAGCACGGTGCGCTGCCCGGTGGTGAGACCGGCGTCCATCACCTCGCCGGTGACCGTGCCGGCCGTGGTGCTCACCCGGTTGGCGTAGAGCGCCAGCGCCAGCACCTGACTCCTCATTTCCCACAAAGTGAGGGTCACGGTGGATTTCTTCGAGGTCTGCATCAGCCCGTAAGGCAGGCGCTGACCGGAGAAATTCTCGTTATGCTCGGCGGTTTGCACCTCCATCGCCACCTGCATGGTGGCGTCGCCCACCCACACCGGATTGATGATCTTGCCGGCGCTGCCGCGCTCACCGATGTAAACGTAGCCCTGGAAGGAAAAGAGTTTGTTTTCTTCAGCCATGCTGTTGCTCCTGTTTCAGTTCTTGGGGGGATTTTTTCTTCCGGTTGTTGCCGGATGAGGATGCGGAGTGGATATCCGCCACGCCGTGATTTATCAGCCAGGCGGCGTCGGCTTCGTCCACCTGCAAGACATCTCCTGCCGCATGGAGGAAACCGCCGTGGGTATGCGGCTTTTTCATGAGCAGTTTGGGCATGTCAGCCTCCGTATCAATATCAATGCGCTGCTATTGTGAGCAACGCGACAAAGCAGCGTCAGGGGGAAGGGTGTCGGTGGGTTTCAGGGATCAGGGATCAGAGATCAGGTATCAAAACCGATCGGTGTTGATACCTGATCTCTGACCTCTGATCCCTGATCGGTACTCTCCCGGCAAATGTTTGCGCAGCAGCTCGCTGCGGTACGACGCCTCGCAGTGAGCGTCATTCCAGAAGAAAATCCGGTCGATCCAGATCTCGTATTGCGGCGCGACCTTGCGTAGCCTGTAGGCGCGGGCGCTCAGCGTTTCGTCAGGCAGTCCCCATTCCCCGTCGATGCGGATCAAGGTGTTCAGCGCCTGATCCAGGGCGATGAGGAAGTTTTTGAAGATGCTCATGGCGTCACCACTTCCGGATAAACGATCAGCGGATCAGCGGCGGGAACAATCACCGGCGGCGGCTGGGTGACCACCACGGGCGGCGGCTGGGTGACCACCACGGGCGGCGGCTGGGTGACGACCGTGGGAATACTCGTCGCGTCGTAAGTTCCGTAAGTCCCGGAGCCAAGCACGCCATTTCCACCGATGCTCTGTGATTGCGCGGTATCCGTGCGTGTATTGTTGAAAGTGTTTACATTGGCTTGCGGTGTTTGAACATAAGGATAAGCCGCCGCCGCCCCGCGCCCGACGCTGTCCGACAAACGTACCGCGCCGTCGGTTGCGTACTTGATGCCAAGGACCGTACCGACAACACCCAGGCCCTTTTCGATGGTTGCCGCCCATTCGCTGGGCCGGGCCTGCTGAACTTGCGGCGCTTGAACGGGTGTGTAAATACGCACCGCTCGCAGCCCGCGAATGTCCTGTCCCGGTTCGGCCTCGATCTCGACCAACGGCTTTTGCGCTGACACGGCCTCCGCGAAGGCTCGCTGCTGCGCCTGCAAATAGGCGTTGTAGTCCGTGCTGGCACAGCCGGACAGGACAAACAGAAGGATGACAATCAGAGTTCTCATGACAATCTCCTTAAAGTTTTGCTGCCGCAATGAACAATTGATCCAAGGCGTCGTCGGTGAGTTCCAGACTGCCGGCCATCGCCGCAAAGAGCGGGTTGTTGCGCTCCACGCTGGCGGCATATTCCCATTCAATGCGCGCGGCCTCACCTTGCACGCCTTCCATGCTGGCGATGGCCGCATCCACGGCGGCCAGCAAGCCCGCGCCGAGCAGCGCCAAACGCGCCTGACGCATGGTGATCGATTTGGGAACCACGGGTTTGGGAAGTTCCGGCTCCGGCGGAGGCGGCGGCTCGTAAGGAATCTCCGGCGGCACCCACGGCGCGATCTGGCCGTCGACGAAGGCCAGCGTTTGCTCGCTCTCGGAAAACAGCGCCCATTCCTCGTCGGTGACAGCATGGGTGAATTCCGCTTCCGGGTAGCCGAATCTTCCGGTGTCCCGCCACTGCTCGATGCGCCCATTGTCGGCGGGGATGTAAGAGAATTCTTTTGTCATTTCAAGCTCCAGACACCAGGTAGCCGATGATGACCAGGCCGGGCGCGCCGTCGCCGCCCTTGCCGCCCTTGCCGCCCGTCGTTCCCGAGGCCGCGGCTTTGCCGCCGCCGCCACCGCCACCGCCGTAGCCTGGCCGCGGGCCATTGGAGCCCGTTCCGCCGGGGGCGCCGCCGTTACCGCCATTGGCCGCGCCATTGGCCACTTGCGTCGTCGTCGCGCCATTGCCAATACCGCCTACCACGGCGATGGTTGGAGATAGGTAAGCCCCGCCCTGCCCACCCTGGCCACCGTTGCCCGTGGAGAACGTAGTCGATCCGGAACCGCCGCCTCCGCCGCCGGAGACGCAGCCTCCAAAGAGACCGCCCGTGCTCATCGAGCAATTCAGGTAGCTTGGGTTGAGAATCTGCCCTACCTCTGTACCCGTGTCGGCGCCGGGGCCGAGGAAGTAAATAACATTTGCAGTCCCTCCGCTACCGCTGCCGCTCCCGCTACTGCCACCGTTGGGGTATGTCCATAAATTGTAAATCTGGTCAAGATAAGTGCCGGACAATGAGCCACTGCCCCCTGTGCCGCCGATTCTGATACTACGACCATACTCCCCGCCGCCCGCCACTCCCGTGGTGACCGTCCCGCTCTGGGCTCCGGCGATCGAGCTGGCCCCGCCATTCCCGCCGATAACACCATTGGCCCCGGCCCCGCTGGTGGTCGTCGAGCCGGCCCCGCCATTCCCGCCGACACCACCCGCGCCCACGGTGATCGTCAGCATTGTGCCGGGATTCGCTCGCAGGCGGTGGCCGCGAATCACCGTACCACTGGCACCGCCACCTCCGCCCGGTCCGGCGTAGTACGCGCCCCCCGCGCCGCCGCCCCCGCCGGCGCCGCCGCCCACCATGTATTCGACCCAGGCTTCCAGACAGTTGTCGGGGAACGGCCAGGTTCCGTTGCTGGTGAAAACGGCATACTTCACGACGCCGGAAGCTGGCAGAGTGTCGCTGCCGGGTAACTGCCGTATCTCGCCGCCGATGCGGACTAGAGGTTTGCGTTCCATTTCAGCTTTCAGGTGACAGGTGACAGGTGGCAGGTAACAGATGGGGTTTCGTAACTCAAATGACTGTCCCCTGTTACCTGCCACCTGATTCCTGATTCAAAGAATCACGTAGCCGTCATCCTGGGTGATTAGTTCGGAGGTGCTCTTCGCCTTCCCCAGGTACTGCGATATCTTTCCCACGTTCGCGCCCGCGCTCTCGTCGAGCGGCGTCGAGATCACGCCGCCGGCCGTGCCCAGCCAGTATTTCGCGGCGATCGTCAAACTGCTCAGGCCGGAATTGACGCCATCGAGCGGATAGACCGTCGCCAGGTTGGACGCAGTGACGGCGTCGAGCACGTAGCCGTCGGCCGGCCGGCCGTTGCTGTTATCGGCCAGGCGCACACAGGCCGCACCCTCGCTCAAAAAGATGTTGACGAAGCTGCCG
>BNUC01000099.1 GCA_025997075.1 Betaproteobacteria bacterium
CTCAATTGTTCGTCGTTCATTTCGATCACCATGCCTCGCATATTGATCGATTACGGCTCCCTGTTCAGACTCATTTCCCGTTGGATTCACACCCCTCGCTCAGACTCATACCCCATTGGACAAGTCTACCCCCGGAAAAACGTAATTGCGCATGCTACACTTACCCGCTAAAAATCACCGCCAGGCGCGCAAATCAATGCAACATCCGGTCAAGGCATCCGCCTCATCCTTAAAGATCTACTTCCGGCTCCTTGGTTACCTGCGTCCGTTCATAGGCCTGTTTGTCACGAGCCTGCTGGGTTTCGTTGTTTTTGCTTCGGCCCAGCCGATGCTGGCGAGCATTCTGAAATTCTTCGTCGATGGGCTGGCCGATGGCACATCGACCTTCCGCGACATTCCGCTGCTCGGCGGACTCGACCTGGCCTATGGCGTGCCGCTGCTGCTGCTGGTGATCATTTTCTGGCAGGGTCTCGGCTCTTATCTTGGCAATTACTTCCTCGCCCGTGTTTCGCTCGGTCTGATCCACGATCTGCGGATCGCCCTCTTTGAAAGCCTGTTGCGGCTACCCAACACCTACTTCGACCAGAACAATTCGGGACACCTGATCTCGCGCATTACCTACAACGTGACGATGGTCACCGGCGCCGCGACCGACGCCATCAAGGTAGTCATCCGCGAAGGGCTGACCGTCGTCTTCCTGTTCGGCTACCTCTTGTGGATGAACTGGAAACTGACCCTGGTGATGGTCGCCATTCTCCCGATCATCGGTGTCATGGTCAGCAAGGCCAGCCGCAAATTCCGCAAGCAGAGCAACAAGATTCAGGCCGCCATGGGCGACCTGACGCACATCGCTTCGGAAATGATCCAGGGTTACCGGGTGGTGCGCGGCTTCGGTGGCGAGGATTATGAAGCGGAGCGCTTTCGCGCTTCCAGCAAAGCCAATACGGCCAAGCAATTACGCATGGCGAGGACATCGGCGGTATTCACCCCGGCGCTGCAACTGGTTACCTTTGCCAGCATGTCGGCATTGCTTTTTCTGGTTCT
Source organism: Betaproteobacteria bacterium (assembly GCA_025997075.1). Lineage (GTDB taxonomy): Bacteria > Pseudomonadota > Gammaproteobacteria > Burkholderiales > Rhodocyclaceae > Propionivibrio. The sequence continues at coordinate 1,045 of BNUC01000099.1, forward strand.
CCTGTTGCGTGGTGATGCCTCGGCCGGCGATCTCGTCGCCTACATCACGGCCGCCGGAATGTTGCCCAAGCCGATCCGCCAGTTGTCGGAAGTCAGCGCCACGGTGCAAAAAGGTCTGGCCGGCGCGGAAAGCATCTTTGCGCAGCTCGACGAACCGCGTGAGGTCGATCTCGGCACGGTGGAGCGTGACCGCGTATCGGGGCGTATCGAAATCAGGAAGCTGTCGTTCAGCTACGATGGCGAACATCAGATATTGGACGACATCAACCTGGTCATTGAACCGGGACAAATGGTCGCGCTGGTCGGACGATCGGGCAGCGGCAAATCCACGCTGTCCAGCCTGATTCCGCGCTTTTACCGTTGCGGGGACGGCCAGATCCTGATCGACAGCATCGATGTCCGGGATTTCACCTTGCGTAACCTGCGCCGGCATATCGCGCTGGTCACCCAGCAGACTTCGTTGTTCAACGACAGCGTGGCCAACAACATCGCCTATGGCGACCTCGCCGACGCGCCACGGAAATCAATCGAAGAGGCCGCCGAAGCCGCCTATGCCTCGGAGTTCATCAACAAATTGCCGCAGGGCTACGACACGCTGATCGGCGAAAACGGCACCCTGCTTTCGGGTGGTCAGCGCCAGCGACTGGCCATTGCGCGCGCCATTCTGAAAAACGCGCCTATTCTGATTCTCGACGAAGCAACGTCGGCCCTCGATACCGAGTCGGAGCGACATATTCAGAAGGCGCTGGATCGCGTGATGCAGAATCGCACGACGCTGGTCATCGCCCACCGCCTGTCGACAATCGAAAAAGCCGACATCATCATGGTCATGGATCAGGGACGCATCGTCGAGTGCGGCTCTCATGCCGAATTGCTGGCGCGAAACGGTCATTACGCGAGCCTGCATGCCATGCAGTTCAATGAAGATGAGGAGGAAATCGAGACAGATCCCGCCTCTCCGCAACAAGGAACGGCGGCCTGAAGATCCTCGTCACGGGCGCCGCCGGGAAACATCGAATCCAGGCCCGGTAACGGCGGCAGGAAGAACCAGGGCAATTGCATGAATGCCATTGAAATGAAGGACGACACGTCCCGCGGAGTATGGCGATCCATCTTCCTCCCCCCTCGTGGGGGAGGATGCCCCGAATTTTGGTAAAAGCGCAGGAGAGGGGGGCGGCGGTTCAGCGCGAAACAGGCTGGAACAGGCCCAATCCTCCCCCTCACCTGCCCCTGCCGGGGCACCCTCTCCCACAAGGGGAGAGGGAAAGCAAACGCCTGTCCATGCTTTACCATGACAAATATATTCATGCGATTGCCTTGAGGAAGAACGGTCCGGCCGATTTCCCCACCGTATAACTTATACTATATGGACGATTAACTCAGGAGAACACCTCATCATGGAATATCGTCAACTCGGTCGCTCCGGACTCAAGGTATCGACTATCACCCTAGGCACGATGACGATGGGTGGCAAAGGCAGATTTGCAAGAGTCGGTGAAATCGGCCTGGACGAGACGCGCCGGATTATCGACATGAGCATTGACGCGGGCGTCAATCTGATCGATACGGCGGACGTCTATTCGGACGGCGCGTCCGAAGAGATCATCGGCGCCGCGCTTGGCGGCAAGCGCAAAGGCGGCGTGCTGCTCGCGACCAAGGGGCGTTCCGCGATGGGCGAGGGTCCGAATGACGCCGGCTTGTCGCGGTATCACCTGGTCCGCGCTTGCGAAGCGAGCCTGCGGCGGCTGAACACCGACGTGATCGACCTCTACCAGGTGCATAAATGGGATGGGCTTACGCCTCTCGATGAAACGCTTGAAGCACTCGATTTGCTGGTGCGGCAAGGCAAGATTCGCTATGTGGGATGCTCGAACTATTCGGGCTGGCATCTGATGAAAGCGCTGCACGTCAGCGAACTCAATCGTTTGCCGCGTTTTGTCAGCCAACAGATTCATTACACGCTCGAATCGCGCGACGCCGAGAACGAACTGGTGCCGATCGCGCTCGATCAGGGTCTCGGCATTCTCATCTGGAGTCCGCTCGCGGGCGGACTGCTGTCCGGCAAGCATCGTCGCGATACCACGCCTGAAGGAACGCGCCAGCTCGCCGGCTGGACCGAGCCGCCGATCCGCAATCCCGGGCGGCTGTGGGACATCGTCGACGTCGTGGTCGAAATAGCCGCCGAGCACAATGTGTCCGGCGCGCAAGTCGCGCTCGCCTGGCTGCTTGGACGGCCCGCGGTCACGTCGGTCATCATCGGCGGACGCAACGAAAAGCAGTTGAGCGACAACCTCGGCGCGGCAAACCTCGTACTTACCGCCGGGCAGCGCGCGCGACTCGACAAGGTGAGCTTGCCGCCGCTGCTCTATCCGTACTGGCATCAGGCCGCGACAGCCAGTGATCGACTCGGTCCGGCGGATTTATCATTGCTCGCGCCACATCTGAAGGGGTAACCGGCGCTCCGTGTCCCGCGGGCTGCCGGACTTCAGGACAGCCTGCGGTACAATAAATATTCCGTTCTTGATGGCAATTCCCAAATGCGTGTAGGAGTCGGTTACAGCGATATCCCCGACAGCGCCTCTGCCGGCGCGCAGGCGGTTCGCGACGCCATTGAAAAGTCCGGAAGGCATGCTCCCTGCGACATTGTGTTGCTTTTCAGTACGGCCCGCCACAACCTGGACATACTGCGCGCCGCCGCCGCATCCGAGGCAGGGGCCTCGGCGCTCATTTATGGCGGCGGGGCCGTAGGGATTATCACCAACGACACTTTCGGATACGCCGGGGATCAGGTCGGCGCGGCATGCATCTGGCTGGATGGCGTCGACTGCAAGGTACTGACAGAAGCCGGTCTGCTTGAAAGCGAGGAAGAATCCGGCATCCGCCTGGGCCGGCAGCTCGCGGCGCTCGGAACAAAGCCGGATTCCCCGATGATGCTGTTTTACGACGCCATCGACCGGAGCGGGGGCGGCGTGCGTCTGCTGATGGCCACCTGGCTGCTCGCGGGCATTGAAAAAGGTCTCGGCTTCCTGCCTGATCTGACGGGAGCCGGATTGATGGGCGACCATATCTGCTCGCCGACCGGACAATTCATCGGCCATTCGATCAGTAAGCATTGCGCGATGGCGTTTGCTTTCTCCGACGACATCCGTATCGACAGCGCGATCATGCACGGCTGCCGCCCGGCTTCGCCGTACTACACCGTCACCCGCGCCGACGGGCCGGTCATCCTGGAAATAAACGGAAAGCCCGCCATCGAGTTCATGGACGGCATCCTCGGCCCGGCCATTCAACCGGAGCAATACCCTTTCTTTTTGATCTTCGGTATCAACAACGGCGAGCGCTGGGGCGAATACCACGAGGACAATTACGCCAGCCGCCTCTGCCTTGGCCTGGATAAAGAACGCGGCGGGATCGTGATGTTCGAGCCGGATATGGGAGAAGGGACCGAGTTCCAGTTGATGTTTCGCTCGCTCCAGCTCGACTACATGGTGCCCAAGATCGAAGCCTTGTTCGACCGGCTGGACGGGCGCAAACCGGTGTTTGCGATGTACATCGACTGCGCGGGACGCTGCGCCGGTTATGCCGGCATGGACCTTGAGGATGCTTATGTGGTGCGCAGGGTGGTCGGGGAGCGCGTCCCGCTCCTGGGGATTTACACCGGCGTTGAAATCGCGTCGATCGGCGGGCGTCCCAGAGGGCTCGACTGGACGGGCGTGTTCTGCCTCTTTTCGCAGGAGGAAAGAAAAGACGGAGGCCGGAACGCCAGGAGAGCTTCCGCCGCGAAAGTCTGGGGCAAGGAGAATGGCCGACAGGACGACAACATCCCCATTGCCATTGAAGCGGCCCTGAAACTGAGCGAGCAAAACGCGGCGAAAGCGCTGGCGCTTGACATCCAGTCCATCACCATCCGCCACGAGCTGGAGCAAAAAAGACGGGGATTTTCCCTGCTTGCGGAACTGTCCGTATCGCTGCGTCAAACGGCAGGATACGAAGGTTTGTTAGAGACGGTCGCGCGGCGCATCAACGGCGCGCTGAACATGCAGAAAACCATTGTTCTGACGCCAGCGGCCCAAGGCCGATTTATCCCCGCGATTCTGCAAGGCTACTCCGAGGAAGAAAAATCGCAGCTTGCCGGACTAAGCATGGAAGTTGCTCCGGACATCCTTGACACGGAGACGCCCGTGCTGGTCACCGCCGCCGACGCGGAAGAGCGGCTGGCCGACATGAGAGAAGCGCTCAAGCTGCCGTATTTCATTTCCGTGCCGATCATCGTGAAAAACGAACTGGCCGGCGTTCTGATCACCGGGCGCATGGTGGAGCAAGTACCTTTCCTGTCCCGCCTTGGCTACAGCGACGTCGAAACGGTGCAGGCGGTCAGCGCGCTGCTGGCGTCGCTGCTCGTATACCAGCAGCTTGACGACGCCAATAAAAAGGCCCATACCGATCCACTGACCGGCCTGTATAACCGCAGTTTGCTCGAATCGCGCACTACCCGGATATTGTCGGTACGCCGCGAGGGCGGCACGATGCACGCCTTCATCATCATTGACTTTGACCTTTTCAAACAGGTGAACGATAACTACGGGCATCTGCGGGGCGACGGCGCGCTGAGGGCTCTCGCGAACACGCTGCACCGCAGATTCCGCTCCACCGATGTGATAGCGCGCATCGGCGGCGACGAGTTTGCCGTGTTCTGCACGAGCATCAGCGACGTTGAACAGATATCGGGCATCCTGTCGAGGCTCATGGACGATTGGCGCGGCACCGACCTTGCCGCCGAAGGCGGAACAAGGTTCCGCGCCACGCTGAGCATCGGCGTATCGATAGCGCCGCGCGACGGCACTGACTACGAAGAGCTGTTCAACAAGGCCGACATGGCCTTGTACAGTTCCAAGCGTCAGGGACGCGATCGATATACGATATACGACGCCGCAACAATGGAAAAATAGGAATTCCCAAGCATCCGTCATTCACGTTCGATGCACGCAACAGGCGCTCAAAGACGCAAGGCCAGCGCCAAAGGAATAAAAAACAGGGCCGAGGCATTGCCGATCATGACAATGGCCGCCACCTCGTCGGGCGCGCAGCGGTAGCGGTCGGCGAGAATGAAACACGATACGGCCGGAGGCAAGGCGCCGAACAAAAACAGAATATCCATGTCCACTTTGCTCATGCCCGTCAAGGTTCCGTACAGCCAGGCCACCAGCATCCCGGTAAGCGGCGTCACGATAGCGCCAACAATGCCGATTCTGAGCATCGAACCCACCCGGGTCGAAGCCAGGCGCACACCGAGCGAAAAAATCATCAGACCGAGCGAAATGTCGGCCAGCAGCTTGCACGCAGCCAACAAGGGCGGCCAGAGATCAATACCGCCAAGACTCACCGCGACGCCGAGCACCGCCGCCAGCATGAACGGTTCGCGCCAGATCGCGCCAAGGGAAAACTTCCCCCCCAGCAAGGTCGGCGCCGCGGCGAACTGCGATACGGTGAGGAGGAGAAACAGCATCACGGCCGCACCGAACGCCTGATCTCCGAAAGTAAAGAGCATCAGCGGCAATCCCATGTTACCTGCATTGTTGAACATGGCCGTCGAGATCAGCGCTCTGGGATCGACTCCCAGTGGCCGCGCCAGCGGCCAGGCCAGTAATCCCGAACCAGCGACAACCGCTGTGGCACCGATCAAGATCGGAATGTTGTCGGCCAGGTTGAAAGATTTTCCGGCCAGCGCGGTGAAAATCAAGGCCGGCACGAAAACTTCGATGTTCATGCGGTTAGCCGCCGTCATGTCCAGATCGCGCTTTCGTGCATAAAGAAACCCCACCATCACCACGGCGAACAGTGGAAAAATAATGGAGGCGATACGGTAGAGCATGGCAAAAAGTGTTTGAAGTGTTTGAATTCGTCAGTTCGGAATTATGCTCCTCCTTGCCGCCTTGCACGCTGGCTGGCGGACGCCGCGACAAGCAGCCCGCCGGCCACCACGACGGCCATGCCGACCAGGGTCAGGGCATCCGGGAAATCGCCAAAAATCAGAACGCCGAGAATGCTGACCCAGAGCAACTGGATATAGGCGAACGGTGCGAGCAGCGAGGCCGGCGCGAACTCCAGCGCCTTGATCGTCGAAAAGTGGCCGATGCCGGAGATCACGCCGATCAAGGCGAAGAAGAACAGTCCCTTCGGCGTCGGATCGATCCACGAAAAAGGCAGCGCCAGACTCATCGCCAGCGAACCGACCAGCAGCACCCAGAACAGGGATTTGAGCGAATCCTCCTTACCGGCAATCAGACGCGTAAATATCTGGTACGACGAAAAGCTGAGCGCCAGCCCGAGCGGAAGAAAGGCCGCCGGCGTAAATAAGCCCCCGCCGGGCCGCACGATGATCAAAACGCCGGAGAAGCCGAGCAGCACGGCGGTCCAGCCAAGCAGGGAGACTTTCTCGCCCAGGAAAATTACCGCCCACACAGTCAGCAGAACAGGGTGAATGAAGCTGATTGCCTGCGCCTCGGCCATCGGCATGACACGATAGGCAAAAACAATAAAGACCGTGCCGACCGTGAGCAGCACGCCACGAATCACCTGCACCAGAGGAAAGGCGGTACGCAGCAGGCGCATACCGCTTTTGGGCACGAACACGGCCAGGAACAGCATCAGAGGCACGAAATAACGCGCCCACACGATCATCTCGACCGGGTATTCACGAGCCTGATATTTGGACAGCGCGTCGACAACGGCGTAGGCGACGGTCGCCGTCAGAGCCAGCAGGATACCGCGCCCTGCGTGGGGATGATCGGAATGTTCGGACTGTTTGGAGTGTTTGGATTGTTTCGCACTGCTGCCTGAACTCATCGGACGTTCCGATCTCCCATTTGTTTTATTTCCCTGATGACTGCACGTCGGAAACGACGGCCCGCAAGGCCATCAGATAGGCGTCTACGCCGATGCCGCAGATTTGTCCCTTGACTATCTCGGCGAAGCACGAATGATGGCGGAATTCTTCCCGCGCGTGGATGTTCGACATGTGCACTTCGATGATCGGGCAGGTCAGAATGGCCAGCGCATCGCGGATGCCGTAGCTGTAATGCGTCCAGGCGCCGGCATTGATCAGCACGGCGTCCACATTGTCGAAATATCCCTTGTGAATGCGCTCGGCCATCTCGCCTTCGTGGTTGGTCTGGAAGCTCTCGACCTCGACGCCCAGCTCCTTGCCCAGAGTGACGAGCTTTTCATCGATCTGCGCCAGGGTGATCGTTCCGTATTGCTTCGGATCACGCTTGCCGAACATATTGTGGTTGATACCGTGCAGCATCAGTACTTTCATGAGGAACCTCTCCATCAGGGTTGAACAATACAGCAAATCATTTGGGCCGGCAGCGCCTCTATAAGAAGGGCACGGTCAGTGTTTTAATCATCGGCGCGGTTTCCGGACGTACGCCGCGCCACCAGGCAAAAGCCTCCGCCGCCTGCTCGACAAGCAAGCCGACGCCGTCGGCCAGACGCTCTGCGCCGACCCCCTGAGCCAGTTTCAGGAAGGGTGTCAGCCCCTTGCCATAGGCCAGCTCGTAAGCAAGGCAGCGGAACGCGAAGACGCCCGTATGCACCGGAGGGAGTTCACCGCGCAGACTGGCCGAGGTGGCGTTGACCACGATGTCGAATTTCTCGTGGATATCGCCGAGTTCCGGATACGAACAACAGGAAAATTCGCCCCCGGCATACGGCTTGAACTGCCCGACCAGGCTCTGCGCCTTGGCTACGGTGCGATTGACGAGCAGCAACCGCGCCGGTTTCTGTTCGAGGAATGGCAGCAGGGCGCCGCGCGCCGCGCCGCCGGCGCCGAGTAGCAGAACGCGCCGCCCAGCCATCGGGTAGCCAAGGTTCTGCACGATGTCGCGCACCAATCCGATGCCGTCAAAGTTCTGCGCATGAATCCTGTCGCCCTCGAACTTCAGCGCATTGACCGCGCCGGCCAGACGCGCCGGCCCGGAAAGCTCGGTTGCATACTTAAAGGCTTCGAGTTTGAGCGGCGCGGTGATATTGATGCCCCGACCTCCCGCCTGCCGGAAGGCGTCCACATCATCACGGAAGCCGCCGATCCGGCCTTCGATGGCGGTGTAGTCGATGTCCTGCCCGGTCTGTCTGGCGAAGGCCAAATGAATCAGCGGCGACTTGGTGTGCCCGATCGGATTGCCGATTACCGCATATTTATCAGTCATGGCGCTTCCTTCAGGCTCCGGCGGTGTCGGTAACAGCCGCTTCGGCGTACAACACGCCCTCCTCGACCATCGTTTCGATCTGTTCGGGCGAGTAGCCCAGCTTTGCAGCGATGTCGCGGTTATGCTGACCGAGCAGGGGCGCTGGCGTCTTGATCGTTGTGTCATAGCCCGAGAAATGGAAGGGCAGGTTGCCCAGGCGAACCTTGCCCAGCACCGGATGCTCCTGCTCGACGACCATGCCGCGCGCCTGAATCTGCGGATCGGCGAGCACCTCGTCGATGTTCTGCACCTTGGCGCAAGGCACGTCGATTTTGTCGAGCAGCGCCAGACACTCGGCCACCGTGTATTTTTCGACCCACGCGCGCACGATGCCCAGAATTTCCAGGCGGTTCTCGTTGCGCCCTGACTGCGAGTGGAAACGCGCATCGCCCGCGAGCGCTTCGCCACCAATCTGCCGGGCCAGCCGTTTCCATGCCTCATCGACTTGCGCCGCGATGACCACATAACCGTCCCTGGCCGTAAACACGCCGTAGAGCGTGGAGTTCGGCAAGTCGTGTCCCGTCTGCCGTGGAATCTCCTTGCCGCCGGAGAGCGTATAGCACTGGATGGCGTATTCGTGCATCGACACCAGGCAGTCGTAAAGCGCCAGGTCGATGTGCTGGCCGCGCCCCGACTTGACGCGCCCAAGTAGCGCGGCGCAGATGGCGGAAACGGCATTCGCGCCGGTGTACATGTCGCCGAGCGCGATGCGCAGCAGGGGCGGCGCTTCGCCCGGCGAACCGACCACCGCCATGACGCCGCTTCTGGCTTCGGCAATCAGGCCGAAACCGGGACGCGGCGCGTCCGGGCCGGTGTGACCGTAGGCCGAAACCGAGCAATAAACCAGTCCCGGATTGGTCTTTGACAGTTCCTCGTAACCGAGTCCGAGTTTCTTCAATGCCCCCGGACGGTAGTTTTCGACAAACACATCGGCCGAATCGACCAGTTTCTGAATCAGTTCCAGCCCGCGCGGGTCCTTGATATTGACGCACAGACCTTCCTTGCCCATGTTCTGCTGAAGGTAATAGCCGCTCTGTCCCTTGATTTGGTAAGCATGGGTCCGGCCCGCATCGCCCTCCTTCGGGCGTTCGACCTTGATGACTTCAGCGCCGAAGGCCGCGAGACAGCGCGAAACGAACGGGCCGGCGAGGAAATGACTGTAATCGACGACGCGAATACCGGCCAGGGGAAGTGCCTGGTTTGCCATGATTGTTCCTACTCTTTCGGTTTACACGGGATCATCACGCGGTGTTCGCCCTTCTGGACGACCTCGCCGCGCTGGTTGATCAATTCGACCGGAACGATGACGATGCCCCAGCCCGGACGGCTCCTGGACTCGCGCGCGCTCTCCACATGGAATTCGATGTGGCAGGTATCGCCAATCCTGATCGGCAGCACAAAGCTCCATTCCCAGCCCAATGACATGCCCGGCTGGAAGCAATATTCACTTTGGGTCTTCAGGCCGTCGGCCACCGACAGGCCGAACAGCCCATGCGCGACGCGTGTACCGAACGGCGTTTTCCTGGCGTATTCCTCATCCACATGCACCGGCGTGAAATCACCCGTCAATTCGGCGTAGGCGTTGATGCGTTCTTCGGTGAAGGTGTAGGAGGGGCTGACGCCTTGGTCGCCCACCTTGATTTCGTCGAAATACAGTTCTCTCTTTGCCATGTTCGTTCCCTTATTCCATTAGCGTTTGCCGAAATTTTCCTGATAATTCTCGATACCCTTGACCAAGGCCAGCAACGTCTTGTTGACCGGCGTGGCGATGCCGGAACGCTCGCCCCAGCGCACTACCGAGCCGTTGATGAAATCGACTTCGGTGATCTCGCCCTTTTCCAGACTTTGCAGCATCGAAGTTTTGAACTCGGGCGGCAGACCTTCGGCGGCCAGATCCCAGAAATACCTCGGGTCGTCGGAAACCAGCCGGATGTCATTGGCTTTGGACACGGCGACGCCCTCGGCGACGGCGGCCAGCGCCGTATCCTCGATTTCCTTTACTTTATAGAGCCAGCCGTAAGGCAGACGGGTGATTGCGCAGACAGCGCCGGTCGCCACGTTGACCAGCAACTTGTCCCACATCGTCCCGTAGATATTGGTGCTGGCCGTGGTCAGCAGACCGGCCTTGTTGAATTCGTCAACCACGGCTTGCAGACGCGGCGTCAGCCGCCCGTCGAGTTCGCCGATGTAGGTCTGTTTGCCCTTGTACCCCGAGACGATGTGCCCCGGCTCAAGGAAGACGCCGCCGACGTAAGTCTTGGCGGCAAGCACGCGTTCGCGCCCGACGACCTCGGCGAGAATTTCCTCGTGCCCGAGGCCATTCTGGATCGACATCACCAGCGTGTTCCCGCCAATCAGCGGACGCGCCGACCCGATCGCCGCGCGGGTGGCCGCCGATTTGACGAGCACGATAATCAGGTCGACCGGCGACAGTCCTTCGCAACTGCTATAAACCTTGATGCGGACGCTTTCCTCGCTGTCGCCGAAACGCATTTTCAAGCCACTGGCGTTGATCGCGTCGACATGCGCCTGAAACCGGTCGACGAAAATCACGTCCGAAGCACCCCGCGCCAGCACGCCGCCGATCGAACAGCCCAGCGCGCCCGCTCCCAGCATACAAATTTTCATCGTTGATCTCTCTTCCCGCCCGTGGCGTCATCGAAGGATGAGCACACTTTATTCGGCACACAACATATCGTCTATGCAATAATCAAAATCTGTTTCATTGCGTTTCGCAATCATGAAAAAAGACATCCCTTCCGCTCCGCTGCTCGACGCCAACCTGCTCCAGCTCTTCGAGTTGATCTACGACACGCGCAGCGTCACCCGCGCGGCGGAACAGCTTGGACTGGCCCAGCCAACCGTCAGCATCTGGCTCGCCAAGCTGCGCCGGCAGATCGGCGACCCGCTTTTTGTGCGCACGCCGTCAGGAATGCTGCCGACCCCGGAAGCGGATGCGCTGATCGGCACGGTGAGACAAGCCTTGGGATCACTGCGCGAGCTCGCCCAACGGCAGGCGAAATTCGACCCCGCCACCAGCGAGCGGCGTTTTCGCATCTGCATGACCGATGCCAGTCATATCACCCTGTTGCCGCAACTGCTCGCCCACGTGCGCTCCGTCGCTCCCGGCGTGCGCCTGGGCGCCGGGCGCATCGACGAGCGCACGGCGCAACGGCTGGAATCCGGCGAGGCCGATCTGGGATTGGGACTGATTCCCAAACTGGGCGCCGGCTTTTATCAGCAAAGTCTCTACAATCAGGATTGGGTATGCCTGGTCAACGCCCGCCATCCGCGCATCGGCAAATCGCTGAACCGTGAAGCTTACGAATCGGAAGGACACGTCAATGTCGTTTCCGGGACGGGTCATCATCTGCTCGACTCCAGCTTCGAACGCCTCCATCTTGCGCATCGCGTAGTGCTCGAACTGCCGGGCTTCCTGGGCCTGACCGTCATCGTCTCGACGACCGATCTGCTGGTCACGCTTCCCCGACACATCGGAGAAACCCTGGCGAAAATCGGCGGACTGCGTGTATTCGACTGCCCGATCCCGGTTCCCGGTTTCACCGTAAAGCAACACTGGCATTCACGCTATCACAACGATCCGGGTAACCGCTGGCTGCGGGGCTTGTGTGCCGCGCTGTTCCTGCGTAACAGGCGCGACGTTTAGATACTCGTAGTCCTCGTATCTCAAACTGCTCCGTCGTCCCCGCACAGACGGCTATTTTTACCCCGTCATTCCCGCGAAGGCGGGAAACCGAAAGCATCTGCCACCCACCCGCTCGACGGTCTGCTTCGCGAGCCCGCCTCGTTATGCCGAGTGTTTCCAGTGCTTTATCCAGTTCGTTTTCTCCAGCCCGAAGGGCTGCCAATATTTGCGGCGCGTTGCGCCAGAAAGTACGTTTCTGGATTCCCGCCTTCGCGGGAATGACGTGGGAAGGCCACATAGGTTGAGCTGAACGAAGTGATGCCCAACGCAGCAGCCAATGACGCCTCTCAATGCCGGGGTTGTTCCACTCACCCCAAGCCATCTCCTGTCGGTTTGCGTAGGTTGGGTAAGCGAAGCGCAACCCGACAATCGTAAATAGGCGGCGCGCAGCGCCGGAAGATACGACCGTCGGGATGCGCCGCTTCGCAGCTTTCCCAACCTACGCCCCGCTGAGGGGTTGGGGCGATTTTCGGGAACGGGCGTGCGCGACCCGCCGCTCCCCTCCCCCCTCGTGGGGGAGGGGTTGGGGGAGAGGGGGAAGGATATCAGAAGCGATACCTCGCTTTCAGACTCCCTAACACGCCTTCGCGTTTGCCTGCATAGCCTTGCACGCTTATATCCAGTGTCCAGCCTTGGGTTTTTGTCGCGGGGTTCAGGGTCACGCCGAGTTCCAGCATGCCGCTGTCGCCTTTGAGTTTGGGGGCATCCAGTTTGTAGCCGTGGATGCTGGCTTTTACCTTGCCGTCGTATTCGTGTTCCCAGGCGACTCCGGCGTAGGCGCGGGTCTGTTGGC
>BNUC01000100.1 GCA_025997075.1 Betaproteobacteria bacterium
TAACTCATTGAGCAGCGGAAGTGTTTGCAGGATGCGTTTTTGCATCACAACAGTCTCTCTATTTTTCATCCAGATACTGTTCAGTATTTTTATTTAATTGTTAATGTTATTTGGTAACAATCCCTTAATTGTGACCCTCTTGCACTTGTTCGGTCTGTGGCCGGCCGAGAATTTCCTTGATTATCGGAACGGTGGTTTTCCAGGCGTACAATCCGCCCCATGCCAGCAGGGTGACGACGATTAGCAACTGGATCAGCGAAACGATGAGATTCCGCTGCTGGCGGCTGAGTTTGTGCCCTGGATCGGTAGCGCCGCATTGCGGGCAAGCGAGTGCCGACGTATCGACCTCGTGGCCGCAAGCACGGCAGGGTACGAGTGACATGGATGAGTTCTCCTGATAACGGCGGAATTGTAACCGCGGTTTCGGCCCTTATGTTACCTTGCGTTGGTGATGTTCCCAAAAGTGATAAATTTTCTGGAAAAAGTGATTAAATTCAATGTGCTATAATTATGAACGAGCGATTGACGGAACTGGAAATCAAGCTGAGCCTGACTGAGGATCTGATCGAAGAACTCAACCGGACGGTGTATCGCCAGCAGGAACAGCTTGATCTGCTGCAGGAGCAGTTACGCCTGCTCTACAAGCAGATCCAGGCTCAGTCTCTTGCCCAGGCCGAGCAGCTCAGTCCGCGGGACGAGATTCCGCCGCATTACTGAACCGGAGGTTATCCCTGTACTTTTCCTTTCATTTTTCCCCTTGCATGCTGAATTTGCTGAATTCGAAATGGAAAGTATGAGCGCTCGATATTGGTTGTTTAAGCCGTCATCTGTGGTGTAGGATGGGCTTCCGCATACAAACAGGTTTGAGGAGGATATATGACACAAAATAAATCTGCTTTCCGAATTGAGAAAGATTTTCTCGGGGAAAAAGAAGTTCCGGTGGATGCCTACTACGGTGTTCAGACTCTGCGCGGCAAGGATAACTTTCACATCACGGGCACGCCGATGTCGGCCGAGCCGTATTTCGTCAAGGCCTTCGGCTATGTCAAAAAAGCCTGCGCCATGGCCAACCGCGATCTCGGCTGCATCGACGGAACGATTGCCAACGCCATCATCGGAGCCTGCGATCGCCTGATCGCCGGTGAGCTGCGCGATCAGTTCGTCACCGATTTCATCCAGGGCGGCGCGGGCACCTCGACCAACATGAACGCCAATGAAGTGATCGCCAACGTCGCGCTCGAATCGCTGGGACGCCCGCTGGGCGATTATGACTACATCAGTCCGAACAATCACGTCAATTTCGGGCAGTCGACCAACGACGTTTATCCCACGGCGTTCCGTCTGGCGCTGATCTTGCGCCTGGCCAGCTACATGGAAGCGCTGCGCAAGTTGCAGGGTTCGTTTTTTGCCAAGGCCAAGGAATTCGAGAGAGTTCTCAAGATGGGGCGCACCCATTTGCAGGACGCCGTGCCGATGTCGCTGGGTCAGGAATTCCACGGCTGGGGCACGACGATCGGTGAGGAAGTCGATCGTATCGTCGAGGTTCGCCGCCTGCTGCACGAAATCAATCTCGGAGCTACGGCTATCGGCACCACGGTAACCGCCGCGCCTGGCTATCCCGAACTGGCTACCCGCTATCTGAGCGAATTGACCGGCAACGAGTTTATCCTGGGCGGCGATCTGGTCGAAGCGACATCCGATACCGGCGCTTATGTCCAACTCTCGGGCATCCTCAAGCGCACCTCAACCAAGCTGACCAAGATTTGCAACGATATCCGCATGTTGGCCTCGGGGCCGCGTTGCGGCTTTAATGAAATCAACCTGCCGCAAATGCAGCCGGGCAGTTCGATCATGCCGGGCAAGGTGAATCCGGTGATTCCGGAGTCGGTCAACCAGACAGGCTTTCTGGTTATCGGCCTGGATCTCACGGTGACGCTGGCCGCGTCGGCCGGGCAGTTGCAGCTCAACGTCATGGAACCGGTGATCACCTTCGCGTTGTTCACGTCGATTTTCACGATGGAAAACGCCGTCAACGGCCTGCGCGTACACTGTATCGACGGTATTACCGCCAACGCCGAGCACACGCGCGACATGGTGCTCAATTCCCTGGGCATCATCACCGTCCTCAAGCCTTCGCTCGGTTACATGCAGTGCGCCGAGATCGTGCACGAGTGCTACGAGACGGGCAAGTCCTTGCACGATGTGGTGGTCAAGGAGCGCAAGCTGTTGACCCAGGAGCATTGGGACGAGGTTTTCTCCTTCGAAAACCTCATCAACCCGAAATTCGAGAAATAGAAGGCGCGACGTAACGGCAGATGGATCGGTAGAGCGCCGGTCCACCTGCCAGACTGTCGTCGTGGGGGGATTGGTCAGCAGAGTGAAAACAAGCGGATGTCGCTGATGAGATTGGGAGCTGACAATTTTTTTATTATCTTCTATAGTAGCGGCTGATTTTTTGCAGGAAGGATTTGGGATTAATCAGTATTTCTAGTGGTTGTAGTAGTTGTCTATCCATTTTTAGTTGTTTTTTCACATCGTTGCATCTCCGGGAGAATTATCATGAGTGAACAAAAGGGTATGCTGGACTGGTATTTCAAGTCGAGCCTGTTGATGCGGATTCTCATTGGCCTGGTCGCTGGCGCCGTGGTCGGGATTGTTCTCGGCTACGGTGATCCCGCCACCTCCAAGGCGTTTGTGACCAACACCTCATTTTTTGGCGACCTGTTCATCCGCCTGCTCAAAATGATCATTGTGCCGGTCATTCTGTTCTCGCTGATCGCTGGCTCGGCCAGCATCGCTCCGTCGAGGCTCGGGCGCGTGGGTATCAAGATCATCGCTTTTTATATGATTACGTCCGCTATCTCTGTAGCGATTGGCCTGATTTTTGCGCACCTCTTTTCGCCAGGCGAGGGCATGAATCTGGTCGGCTCCGCGGATGCCAAGGCCGCGGCGAGGGTCCCGCCGAAGGTGATTGATGTGTTACTGAACATCGTTCCGACGAATCCGGCCGAGTCACTGGCCAAGGGAGATGTGTTGCCGATCATCTTCTTCGCCATGCTGTTTGGTCTGTCCATTTCCTTCCTCAAGGATGCCAAGGATGAGACCCTGGTCAAGGGAGCGGAAATACTGCATAACGTCGTCAACGCCGCCGCCGAGACGATGTACAAGATCGTCAACTGGATCATGCAGTACGCGCCGATCGGTGTGTTCTTCCTGATCGCCAAGGTCTTTGCCGAGCAGGGTCCCAGGGCTTTCGGCCCCTTGCTCATCATCACACTGTGTGCGTACCTCGCCTATATCGTGCTGATTCTCCTGGGTTACGGCGGCTTTTTGGCGGCCTACCGCCTGAGCTTCGTCAAGTTCATGAAAGGCGCCAACGAAGCCATGATCACCGCCTTCGTGACCCGCTCATCGAGCGGCACCTTGCCGGTAACGATGCGCGTTTCCGAGGAAAAACTGGGTGTCCCGCGTTCGATCGGGGCCTTCACCCTGCCGCTCGGCGCCACCATCAACATGAACGGCACGGCGATTTATCTCGGTATATGCGCGATGTTCATCGGTAACGCCGTGGGTCATCCGCTGACCATAGATCAGCAGATGGTAGTTGTTCTCACCGCCACCCTGGCGGCGATCGGCACGGCGGGTGTTCCCGGCGCTGGCGCGATCATGCTGGTGATGGTGCTCGAGTCCATCGGCCTCAAGCTCGAAACCGGCACCGCCATTGCCGTCGGTTATGCCATGATCCTTGGCATTGACGCCCTGCTCGACATGGGCCGTACCTGCCTGAACGTCACCGGCGACATGGTTTGCACGGCGATTGTCGCCAAGACCGAAGGCGAGCTGGACGAATCGAAGTGGGCCGAGCTGTGATGGCCTTTTGATCCGGGTTTGAATTGAACAGCGCCGCGACAATCGTCGCGGCGTTTTTTTGGCCGGTTTTTTGGGATCAGGTGCTTTGCAAGCGCCCAACAACGTGCATCTCACAGCGCTTGCAGTCAAAACGCAAGGTGAGTTTATCCTTGCCATTGGTCAGCAGCAGCGGATCAGGCCTGCTGCCTTTGGCCTGTTTCGGACAGAGGTCGAGGCTGTAGCGCAGGCAGTGCCTGGTGATCATCAGCGATACCAGTCCCTTTTCCAGCCCCTGCTCGAAAGCCGGCGCGATGAGCTTGACGCCGTGTTTTTCGTAGAAGGCGCGCGCTTTCTCGTTGTAGACGTTGCCGAGGTAACTCAAGGTATCGCTTGGCCAGAGTGTTGGGGGTTCGAGGGCTTTTCGGCGCGACGGACGCCGCCAGGCTTTTTCACGTGCCGCGTCAAGCGCGGCGATGGCCTCGCGGCGCAAGCTGTTCTGCGCCGACGCGGGAATGAACCAGAGCGCGGAAAGTTTGAGTTCGATCGACTCGGCGGCGTAGATCGTGTTGCCCAGCTTGCCGAGGTTTTCCCGCAGTGTGGTGAGCGCTCGCTCAGGGTCGCGCGCCACGTCCCTGGCGCATGTCAGGCTAGCCGTGGCGGTGATGCCGCGTTCGTCGGCGAGCGTCAAGGCGAATCCGTCGGCGGTTTCCGCAAGATATAGTCGCAGAGCAATCCGCCGCTCGGCGCTTTTTTTCTCCAACAAGTGGAGAAAGGCCTGGTCGTGATTGCGGTAAATGACGGTCCCGATGTCTAGTCCGCTTGGCAATCCGCTGCCCTTGTGCTCCGGAAACAAGCGGTAGCCAGGTCCGTTACGCTCGATGCGTTCGGCGAGGTTGACGCGCAGGCCAGTCAAGACGCCACTCGCGTCGAACCAGGTCAGACCATCGCCGTTGCCGATCTGCAACGTTGTGTCGACTTCGAAGCTGTCACGCGCCAGACGGCGGATTTTTCCAACCCGCTCGCCGACGGACTTGGGCGAGTCGAACGCGCCGATGTCCGCCTGCCGTTCGCGCACAAAATAATCCGTGGCCCCGCGATTGAAGGTTTTCTCCGGACCCGGCGTAAACAGGAAGGCGCAGCGTCCGGACGAACTTTTGCGATAGCGGCCTGAATTTTCGATAATCGCGTCGAGCCGCTGCCGGTAATGCGCGGTGACGTTCTTGACGTAGGCCATGTCTTTCAATCGCCCTTCGATCTTGAATGAGCGAATGCCGGCGTCGATCAGCGCGGACAGGTTATCCGTCTGGTCGTTATCCTTCAGCGACAGAAGGTGGCGATTCCGCGCCAACTGTTGCCCGTGAGCGTCGGCCAGATCGTAAGGCAGGCGGCAGGGTTGCGCGCAGTCGCCGCGATTGGCGCTGCGTCCAATATCTCCACTTCGCGCGCAGCTCAGGTAGCATTGACCGCTGTAACTGACGCACAGGGCGCCATGAACGAAGAATTCGAGTGTGGCTGTCGTTTGCGTGGCGATCTTCTGGATTTCCTGAAGCGAGAGTTCACGCGCCAGCGCCATCTGGGAGAACCCGGCGTCCTCAAGAAAACGCGCTTTTTGCGGCGTGCGGATGTCGCACTGCGTGCTGGCGTGCAACTGGATCGGCGGCAGATCGAGTTCAAGAAGCCCCATGTCCTGCACGATCAGTGCATCCGCGCCGGCTTCATAAACCTGATGCGCCAGCGCTTGCGCCGCTTCCAGTTCCCCGTCGCGCAGGATGGTGTTGAGCGTCACCAGCACGCGGGCGTCATATCGATGCGCGTAGCGGGCAAGGCGCGCGATTTCGGCCACGGCGTTGCCGGCGTCTGCCCGCGCGCCAAAGGCCGGTCCGCCGATATACACCGCGTCGGCCCCGTGATTGATCGCCTCGATGCCGAAATCGGCGTTGCGGGCCGGAGCGAGGAGTTCCAGGGATGTGTCGTCAGCGGGCATCAGCGTGAGTTCCGTTTCCTTTTGAGAGACCACGTCATTCCCGCGAAAGCGGGAATCCAGAATGGTTTTTCCGACGCAACGCGTCGCAATTCTTTGATTTGCAGTCATTCTGGCTGATGAAAACGCACTGGATTCCCGCCTTCGCGGGAATGACGTCCATTGTATCTATTTGACTCGAACACGCCTGATCTACAGAAAGAAAGTTTTTTCATCGTAAAACTAACTCCGGTTGAAACCCCGCCCTTTAGGGCGGTGGGAGCCATACCCCGGCCTGAAGGCTGGGGTATGGGCAACCGTTTTGAGAGGGGATGCAAACCCCTTCCAAAACACGTTAGACCGACGGGCCTGAAGGCTTGTCGCTAATTTCTTGCTGGGCACCTACATGATGAATTACAGTACCTTCGACTTCTACCTGTTGGTGTTGTTCGGCATCCTCGGCTTCGTAATGCAGAAGCTGGATATTCCCATCCCGCCGATGGTTCTGGCGCTGATTCTGGGCGACACGATGGAGAAAACCCTCCGTCAGGCGCTCGTTGCCACGGACGGCAGCCCGGTTGTCTTCCTCGACAAACCCATCGCCCTGGCCTTCTTCGCGCTGGCGGCGCTGTCCATGTGCTATTCGCTGTATCAGAACAAAAGAATGGCGCAAAGAAGAAAAGCCGCCGAAGAGGCCAAAGCCGGGTAAGGGAAGGAGGCGCCGAG
This sequence comes from Betaproteobacteria bacterium, assembly GCA_025997075.1. Classification (GTDB taxonomy): domain Bacteria; phylum Pseudomonadota; class Gammaproteobacteria; order Burkholderiales; family Rhodocyclaceae; genus Propionivibrio. Next base: position 6,536 of record BNUC01000100.1, read on the forward strand.
GCAGCTTTCCCGCCGGGCCGCCCCAAGGGAAAGCGGCGAGTTCGCGAAGCGAACATCCGCTGCCACCTCTGCCCGGAGCGCCCCGTGTTAAACGAGCGTAGCGAGCAACAATCACCTCCTTCCCTCGGGGAAGGAGGCCGGGAGGATGGGCCAACTTTTCAGCCGCGCCTCGCGTAAATCGGTATAATCACGCCCGTTACAGGTGTCGCGGCGGATTTCATCCGCCGCGCTAAACTGGAAAGCGGTGCGTCCTCCTCTACAGAAATACCGGACAAAGCCGCTGCTGCCCCCGCAACGGTAAGCGAGTGCGGCTTCATCAAGATGCCACTGGATTTTTATCTGGGAAGGCGATGAAGCAAGACTTGCAAGCCCGGAAACCGGCCTGTGACGACTGGCGAAAGTGCTGCGGGGAGCGGTGCTGGCGGTCTGAAGCCTGCCCTTTTTCCCCTTGGCGTTTTCAATCTCAATGCAATTCCGGCGTGCGGGGACGCTTTGCCGGGAAGGGGAAATATCCATGACTCCACGTTTGAAACCGCATTTGAAACCTATTGCGGCTTTGCTGCCTTTGTTGTTTGTTGTCTCATCGTTATACGCCGCCGAAGATCGTTCCGACGCCATTGTGGTCACGGCCACGCGCCAGCCGATGCGCGCTTCGGAAATACTGGCGGATGTCACGGTCATTGACCGGGAAGAGATCGAAAAAAGCGGGCAAGAGACGCTGCCTGAAATCCTCGCGCGGCAGCCCGGCGTGCAGGTCTCAAACAACGGCGGGCCGGGTACGACCACGGCCATTTATCTGCGAGGCGCGAATCCTACCCAGACCAAGATATTGCTCGACGGCATTCCGGCGAATTCTGTTTCGCTGTCGGGCTTCCCGCTGCAACACCTGGCGCTGGCCGATGTAGAGCGTATCGAAATCCTGCGCGGCCCGGCTTCTTCGCTTTATGGCGCGGACGCCATCGGCGGGGTGATCAACGTCATCACCCGGCGCGGTCAGCCGGGTTTGCGCGCCGACGGGTTTGCCGGTTATGGCAGCCACAATACCCGGCAAGCCAACGCGGGTGTCTCCGGCGGCAACGAACAATGGCGTTTCCGCGTCGAAGCCAATAGTTACGAAACGGACGGTTTTTCCTCGCGTCGCCACGCCAGCAACAAGGACGCCGATGATGACGCTTATCGCAACGCCGGCGGCGCGGCTTCGCTTTCCTTCCTGCCCGCCAAAGGTCATGAGATCGGGCTGAGTTATCGGAAGAACAAGGGGCTGTCGCATTACGACGGTTCGACATCGGGCAATTACGATGAGCGCACACGCTTTGAAAACGAAACCTGGCAGATATTCAGCAAAAACCGCATTCTGGAAAACTGGCAAAGCACCGTGCGTTATGGCGAAGTCGAAGACAAAAGTGAGGATAATGCCTCCTACGGTATTAGCAAGTTTCAAACGCGCAATCGGCACACCAGTTGGCAGAATGACATTGCCCTGCCGCTCGGCAAAGCATTGCTGGCGGTGGAGCGTTTGAAACAGGAGGTCGGCCCACGTCACGATAATGCGGGCGCGGCTACCTACACGGATTCGCCCGACAGCCACAACACGTCCTGGCTGCTCGGCTGGACGGCGCACCTCAACAAGCATAGCTGGCAGATCAACGCGCGGCGCGATAAACATTCCGTCTTTGGCAGTAAGTCGACCTATGGCCTCTCGTATGGCTACCAGTTCACGGACGAGTGGCGGGCGCACGCCAGTTATGGCACGGCTTTCAAAGCGCCCACGGCATATCAGTTGTTCACGGATATGGGATGGGGCTACCACGGCAATCCCGACTTAAAACCGGAAGAAGCAAAGAATGCCGAAATGGGATTGACCTGGGAGCGCGGCGCGCATCTGGTCTCGGCAACCTACTATCGCAACAAGGTCAAAAACCTGATCGATTGGCAGGTAAACACCTACGAGAATGTAAACAAGGCGCTTCTGGAAGGTGTAACGCTCTCCTATGCCGGACAATTCGGCGCGTGGAATCTGCGGACGACTTACGATTGGCTGAATGCCGAGAATCAGAGCAAAGATGCAAACGGTATCGGTTATGAAAGGCTGGGGCGCCGCGCCCGCAACAAGGCCAGCGTCGCGCTGATGCATACCAGGGGCGCGCTGGAAAGCGGCGTGGAAGTTATCGGCGTGGGCCGCCGTTACGATACTTCTTACCTGAAGACCGCCGCCAGCAAGGAGGAACTGGGCGGTTACACGCTTACCAACCTGACGGCCCGCTACGCGCTGAACAGGGAACTGAGTCTGGAAGCCCGCCTGAATAATGTCTTCGACAAAAAGTATGAAACGGCCAGGAACTACGGCACGGACGGCTTCAATGCTTTTGTCGGCTTGCGTTACTCACCTGGCAAGTAAAGATAAGCTCCGCGCCCTCTGCTTTACAGGATTGGATGGCGCGGATTTCTCAATTTAGTTTTCCGTTTTTAATGCAGATAGCCGTGATTTTTTCCTCGTCATATTGATACATTGGAGCCGACAATAGCCACTTACGTGGGTAGGGCGGTTTCTCCGAAACCGCCGCAACTCGGCGCACTCGGAAATCGCGCCCTACCCTCATCACTCCGTCATTCCCGCGAAGGCAGGAATGACAGCGGGGGATCAATTTATGGCGGAATGGCTATATTCCGGGTCATGCCTTTCATTTTCAAAACCTCTTTTCCCGTCATCCTGCTGGCCCTGTCGACAAGCCTTCGGGCGGACACGCCGGAACTGGACGCCATATGCTGGTGGAAGATGATCGGCCAGACGGCGGCGCAGGATTCGGCCCAGGACATGGGAATGAGCGCGACTCTGAAACTGGATTGCCCCGCCGATAAAAACGCTTCCGGGAAAGTCGAAGTCTATTATCGGATTCGCCCCTGGGAACGTGTTGACAACGTCTTGAAATACGGTCCGCCGAAAGTATTCCGTAAATTTCTGGAAACCAATGAAAACCCGTCAATACTGGATTTTTACAGCGGACAATATGAAAATATTGAAGTCTGGGCAAAAGCAAAAATCAACGGAAAAACCTATTTTTCCGGAACGGTCTTTAATAATTATGCGCGTGGCGAGAAAGATAATCCGCATTCTAAATCTTCTAAAACCTCCAAAGTCTCCGAAGCCGTTTCTTCCATGCCGCAATGGCCGATTCTCGGTATTTCGCGCTACCCGAATTTTTATTATGTGCAGACGGGGCAAAGCATTACGCTGGAATCCTCGGGTTTTTCGCCGGAAACAGTCCGCGTTTATCAGGATAAAAAATCCGTCGCCGTCATTCATAATCAGGAGGGGCAATTTCAATATACCCCGCCCCACGATGCGGAACTCTCCAAACTTAAATTTTCGGATTACAAGGATCTTGTCTTTATCGCCGATCTGCCCTCGAACGCGGGGCAGGTCAGCTTCTATCTTCCACTGCACCGCTCTTACCGGGGGCAGACCGACCTGAAGGGCGGCCTCATGGTTCTTGCAGGCAGCATCTTGCTTGCTCTGGGATGGGTCGTGCTGAAAAACAGGAGCTTCCGATGGCGTACATGATAGAAAGAATAGAAAGGCTGCGCGCGTTTGCGCAGCATATAAGCTTTGTCATACTCATGTACGGCGGGCGTTTCGGCATCAATCTGGGGCCGGCCGTTCCCTGTTTCGCCTGCCCCTTCGTGACCGGCTGCGGCGGGTATTGTTATCTCATGGGCTTGCAGGGCTTTATCGGTTTCGGCATGAGCGCCGCCGCGGCCGGCAGTCTCTGGCTATTCACCGCCCTCGGCTGGATGGTGGTCTTTATCGTTCTGGTCGCGCTGCTGGGAAAAATCTGGTGCGGATGGCTTTGTCCTTTCGGACTGGTTCAGGACTGGCTTTCCGCCTTGAGGCGAAAGCTGGGCGTCAGGGAGCGGAAAATATCGCTACAGACCGCCCAATACCTGGGCTACGTCAAATACTTTTTTCTGGGCTATCTGATTATCATCCCACCGCTGGTCACCGCCGAAATTCTGCCGCCCGATTTTTATCTACCCTTCTGCAGTATTTGTCCCGGCAAATCGCTGCTGCCGCTTTTTGTCGGAGAAACGCGCTATCTGGCGCTGGATTATACGAACAACATCACTTTCGCCCTTTCCCTGACTCTCCTGATTTTTACCGGCATCACCCTGGTGGGCATGTTTTTCAAGGAACGGTTTTTCTGCATCTTCTGCCCGCTGCTGGCGCTGATTCATCTGCTCAAGCCCCTGAGCGGATTAAGACTCGTCAAAAATATTTCAGCCTGCACCGGCTGCGGCAACTGCCGCCGAATCTGTCCCATGGATATAGAAGCCGTTTATCTGGAACAGAAAAAGGCGGATGTCCAGACGGCGGAGTGTTTGAACTGTTTCCAATGCGCTGAAACCTGCCCCTCCGACGCGGCGCTGGGCATTGATTTTTACAGGTTCCGGCTGTTTTCATCCTCTCGAAGTCATACCATCAACACCATCGCCTGGCTTGGAAAACAAAAATGAGTGACCAGAAACAGATGAGCCGGCAAATCAGGCTGGTGGAAAAAACCGCCGGCAAAATGGCCCAGGAAAGCGCCGAGACCTTGGCCTGGCTCAGAGCCAGAGACGACTACCTCCAGGGTTTTGACTATTTTCTGGATTTGGCTGAAAAGGGTTTTGACCCGCAGTCTTCAGACTCTGTGAGAGAAAAGGCAGGGCGTCCGCTCATTTACCTGCTCTGCATTCAGGCGCCGCTGGAACTGATTCATGCCGCCGGGTTTCATCCGTTCAAAATTTTCAGCGGCTCCTTTGCCGCCGGCAATCTTTCGGCTCATGGCCTACCTACCCTGATCTGCCCTTTGATGCGATCGATTCTGGGCGCCATGCAGATGACCGGAAACAAGGAGGAGCAACCCTGGATTCTGCCTACCACCTGCGATTGGGTCGTCAAGTTCCCGGAAATGATGAAGCTTTTCGGGGCGGCGGAACAACGCCTGCACTGGCTGGAACTGCCTCACATCAAGGAAGCCAGGGAAAGTCAGGGCCTCTGGCTGGACGAGATGGTAAAACTGAAGGGCTTTCTGGAACAGTTGTCCGGCCGGAAGATTAGCCGGAACGCGCTGCTGGATTCCATCGCTGTTTATCACCGGGCCTGGCAGGCCTTGAGCCGACTGGTCTCGCTCAGGCGGCAGGGACTTTTGTCTTCGGCATGGTTCCTTTTGATTACCAATACCTTCTTTCTGGGCAAGGCGGAAAACTGGACAGCCGCCCTGGAAAAGCTTTTGCCGACCTTGCCTTGCTCCGTGAATTCAGCGAAAAGAAGAATATTCCTGGCCGGCTCACCCATCTTTTTCCCGAATTTCAAACTGCCGCGCCTCCTGGAAGAAGCCGGGCTTTGCGTCACGGGCGACGACATTTGTTCGGGAGAACGCCTTTTCCCTGGGGGCGTCAGTTTCAAGGACAGTTCTGTTTTCGGCCTGATTGAAGCCCTGGCCCAACGCTACCATCAGGGATGTCTATGCCCGACTTTCGCCGACAACCAGCGGCGCATCAGGAATATCGAAGCGCAGGCGGAACATTTTGACGGCGTGGTGTTTCATGTGCTGAAAGGCTGCCATCCCTACGATCTGGAGAGCTATACCATTGAATCCGGTCTGAAAAAACAGGGAATAAAGTTTATCCGCCTGGAAACAGACCATGCCTCGGAAGACAGCCAGAATCTGCTGACCCGGCTTGAGGCTTACAGTCACACCCTCCCCTCATCCGGCCTTCGGCCACCTTCTCCCCGAGAGCGGGGAGAAGGGAATAACTCCCCTCACCCGCTTGCGGAAGAGGGTAGGGGTGAGGGCATTCGTTGTACTTAATTCCCCTCGCCCGCTTGCGGGAGAGGGGTAGGGGTGAGGGTGTTCGTTGCACTTAACTGCTTTTTCTAAAATGAAATTATGGCGGATGATTTAATGAAAGTTGGGAAAGTCGGAATAGGTCTTGATCTGGGCAGCACTGCCATAAAAATGGTGATCACGGATGGGGAAAAGATTCTCTGCGGCTTGAGCACCGCGACGGCGCCGGGCCAGGAAGAAATCGGCCGCCAACTGATCGCCAGGGGGCTGGAAAGTCTTGATTTGAAGCCTGAACAGGTGGGTTCCATCACCACCACCGGCTACGGCAAGAAGCTTTATTCCGCCGCTGACCTGAATATGGACGAAATATCGGCTAACGCCGCCGGGATATTTCGTTTGAGCCGGGGCCAAGCCAGAACCATCATCAATATCGGCGGCCAGGACCTGAAAGTCATTACCCTGGACAATGACGGCAAGGTTCTCGATTTCAGGATGAATGACAAATGCGCCGCCGGAACCGGCCGTTTTTTTGAACTGGTTTCCCGCCTTCTCGATACCCCCTTGAGCGAGTTCGGAGACCTGGCCGGAAATTCCGGACATGAGGTGCAGTTGAGCAGCACCTGCGTCGTTTTCGCGGAAAGCGAAATCATTTCCCTGCTGGCCCGTGGCGTGGCCAGGGAGGACATCATCCACGCCCTGCACGCCTCGGTAGCCCGAAAGGTCGCGGCCATGATGGGCAGAACCCCGCACGATGACGCCATTTATCTGGACGGCGGCCCGGCCAGAAACAGGGGACTGGTCGAGGCGATAGAAGACGAACTGCTCTGCGACATCATGGTTCTGGATGACCCACAATTCACCGTGGCTTTCGGGGCGGCCATTGCCCGACAGTTGTCCGCGCCAACGGACAAACCTTGAAGCCTGATCGTAGAGGATAACGCGGAGTATGGCGATCCATCTTCCTCCCCCCTCGTGGGGGAGGATGCCCCGAATTTTGGTAAAAGCGCAGGAGAGGGGGCGGCGGTTCAGCGCGAAACAGGGCTGGAACTGTTGTGGTCTAATTTCCTCGGACAGGAAGATAGGTGGAAAATCACCTATAGAGGAGAAGAAGATGAGCCAAACGATAAAGCCAACGAGAAGGGTCTTCGACGCGAGCTTCAAGTTGCAGGTTGTGCGGATGATCAAGGAACAGGGCCTGACGGTCAGTCAGGTTTGCCGTGACATGAACCTGGGTGAGACGGCGGTACGCCGGTGGGTGGCGCAGGTCGATGCCGAGCAGTTGGGGCAGAGCGGGATAGGCAAACCGCTGACGGCAGAACAGCAGCGCATTCGACATTTGGAAGGAGAGAACCGGCAACTGC
>BNUC01000101.1 GCA_025997075.1 Betaproteobacteria bacterium
TTTGTTGGCCGAAGTTCGCGCCAGCCTGTTCCAGCGTCCTTCCCTTGAATTCCTGAACCGGCGACGACGATCTGAACAACAGCGATTACTGGCTCAATTACAAGCTTCTTTATTCTCATGAAAACTGCAAAATTATCCCGGACAGTAGTGCGCGAAGGCGGGAATCCAGTTCGTTTTTTCCAGCCAGAATGGCTGCCAATCAAAGAATGATGGCGCGTTGCGCCGAAAGTACGCCTTCTGGATTCCCGCCTTCGCGGGAATGACGGGCTTAAAAATAGCGCTTGGGGCGAGAGTTGCGCGGGCCGGTTCATGGCAGAACGGCGATAAAAAAAGCAAAAAAATTGTAAAAAAGCTTGACAAATCAGATAGTTGCACCATAATTTTTGCAAGCAAGCAAGCAAGCAAGCAAGCAAGCAAGCAAGCAAGCAAGCAAGCAAGCAAGCAAGCAAGCAAGCAAGCAAGCAAGCAAGCAAGCAAGCAAGCAAGGCTCCACTCACCTTCTTCTCTGATCGCTGACGCAAAAACCGGCTTCGCCGGTTTTTGCGTTTTTTCATTCGCGGCCGTGTCCCTTCGGGGGCGCGGCCGTTTTTTTTCGCCGTCTCTTTAAGCACTCGTGTTCCAGGAGGAACCCATGTCTCAAAAATCCCGCGCCCATACATACTGCTCGCTCTTAAAGGCATACCCTCTGAACAGCGTTCGCACGCTGCTTGCCGGTTTGGCGCTTGTCCCGTGTTTCACGCCCGGTGTCCAGGCGCAGGTCACCATCAGCACCGATGTCGGAACTAATAGTGTCTACGGCAACGGCGGATCCCCGAACGGCACTGTCATGCCGGCGCAAACGGATACGGTAACCGGCTCCTCCGTTATCATAAATAGCGGCGGCAAGGTGGGCGGCGATGTAATCGGCGGTCAGGCAGTTGCTACCAGCCCCGTATTCGCCGAAAACAACAGCGTGACCATCAACGACGGCGAGGTGAGCGGCAATGTCTACGGCGGGCGGGCCGTCGGAGGCAGCATTATCAAAGCCACCGGCAATTTTGTGACCATCAGCGGCGGCACGGTGAGCGGCAGCATCTACGGCGGGTCTGCCATCTCGCCCGGCGTCGACACCGCCACCGGCAATACCGTCAGCATCCTCACCAGCAGCAACACGTATGGCACTATTTACGGCGGGTATACGAGTACAACGGTCAGCGGCAGCGACGCATTCACCGGCAACACGTTGAATCTCGCCGCAGGAAATACCATCGCTTCCGTGCGGAATTTTGAATTCATCAACTTCACTTCCGCGGACAACGCGGGCATCACAACGCTGGATACCACGGTCAGAGGCGCGACGGCAGGAACTTTGGTGAAGATGAATACGCAGGGCAACACTATCAACTTCGGCGGCGTGATTTCCGGCTCCGGCGGCATTGAAAAAACCGGAATGGGAACTTTGACTTTGGGCGGAACGAACACTTACCTCGGCAACACGCTTGTAAGCACGGGAACGCTGGCGGGCAACATTGCCGCCGATACCAACCTGACGGTGGAAAGCAACGCGACCTACGACGGCACGACTGCGCCCAGAACCGTCAATGCCCTGAACGGCGCGGGCAGCATTATCAACAGCAACGGCCTGACGGTACGAAGCGGCGATTTCAGCGGCGTCATTTCCGGCGCGGGCGGGCTGACCAAGACCGACGCGGGAATGCTGACTCTTTCCGGCGCGAACATCTACCTCGGCGGCACGACGATCAACACCGGAACGCTGGAAGTAACCGGCACTCTGGGCAACAGCGGCAATTACACCGGAGCGATTCTCAACGACAGCACACTGCTTTTCAATCAAAGCGCGGATCAAACCCTTTCCGGCAACATCTCCGGCACAGGCGGCCTGACCAAAAACGGCGCGAAGACGTTGACCCTCTCCGGAACCAACAACACCTACACCGGCAACACAAGCGTCACGGAGGGAACGCTCAGTATCACCGGAACGCTCGACAGCGGCACAACAGGCAGCGTCGTCAGCGTGGCGGACGGCGCGACGCTCGCCCTCGATGGCGGCGCGGCCCTCACCGCGCAGACCGTCAACTTCGCCACGGGCGCGACGCTCGCGCTCTCCGGTATCAACAACAGCGTTACGAACAGCGTTACGAACGGGGTCAATTTCAGCGACAACGCCAAGCTGATGGCCGACCTCACCGGCGTATCGGACAGCGCAACCGTGCTGACGGTCGATACGTTCAAACTCGATACGAACAGCATACTGCAAGTCGATGTCGTTACAGACACCGACGGTACCTTCACTCTCGTCGATACCCATACCAACACCTTCAATTTTGCCGGTCACTTCGTGGGACAGGTCGGCGGCAACTCCGCGGATAGGAACGGCCCCAACATACGCTACGGCGGGAGCGAATATGATGCCGCCGAAGTCGGCAAACTCAAACTCACCGTTTCCGGCGCGGACACAAACCGAACCGCCACCTGGACGGGAGCCGTCGACGGCAACTGGGACGAAACCAGCAAGAACTGGAACCTCGATGGCAGCCCTCTAAGCGCCTATCAGGGCTTTTTCAAGAACGGCGACACGGTAGTCTTTGGCGATACCGGAGCCGGAATCGTTGCTGTGAGCGCGAGCCTCACGACCGACGGCCTCACGTTTAACAATACCGCCGGGAACTACACCTTTACCGGCAACGGCCTCGGAAGCGCCGGAACACTCACCAAAACCGGCGCGGGCATCGTGAATTTCAACCAGACCGGAGCCAACGGCTTTATCGCCGCCACCCTCAGCGGCGGGCGCGTCAACCTGAACACCCAGGCCGGAGCACTGGGTGCCGGCCCGGTGACGCTCGGCAACGCCGCCATCCTCGGCCTCGCAAACGGCCTGACTTTCGCCAATTCGATCACGCTCGCCTCCGGCGGCGGTGTTCTGGCGGTGGAAAGCGGAAGCGCCAGCGCCTCCGGCGTTATTTCCGGCACGGGCAGTCTGACCAAGGGCGGCGCGGGAACGCTGACTTTGAGCCGCGCAAATAGCTACAGCGGCGACACGACGGTCAGCACCGGAACGCTGGAAGTGACCGGCACGCTGGGCAATGGCAGCTACGCCGGAGACATCATCATCGCCAATGCCGGGACACTGGTTTTCAAGCAGACCGTGAACCAGACCCTTTCCGGCGACATCACCGGCACAGGCGGCCTGAGCAAAGGCGGCGGCAATACCCTGCTGACCCTTTCCGGCACGAACAACGCCTATAGCGGCCTGACAAGCATCAACAACGGAACCCTGTTATTAACCGGCAGCCTGATCAACAGCAAGGTCAGCGTCGCCAGTGGCGCGGTTTTCGATCTCTCCGGAAGCGCTGGCAAGGATGTCAGTCTAGCCTCCGGCGGGACGCTGAACTGGCGCTCGGGCGGAACGATCGGCGACAACCTCAACGCCGCTGGCGGCATTCTCAACTTCTACGTCCCCAGCGGCACGGCGAGCGGAACGACCCTGCTTGATGTTGGCGGTGACGCCACCATCACCGGTAGCACCGTCCATATCGGTCTGAGTTCCCCGATGAACGACGGAGACTCCCTCGTGCTCATCGACGCGGCGGGAAAACTCATCGGCGCTCCGGCCAACCCTACCGCCACCAGCATCGCCGCCACGGCCAGCGGTATGCTCGGCATCTCGCTCAATTATTCCTTCAACCTGACGACAAACGCCACGCAACTCATCGCCAGTCTGCCAGTTCCAACACCGCCGCCGCCGCCACCTCCGCCACCTCCGCCACCTCCACCACCTCCACCTCCCGACCGCGCCACCCCCACCGACCTCACCTGGACCGGCGCGGCCAACCGAAGCTGGGACATCCTGACCTCAGACAACTGGACCACGGAACCTCAATTCATCAACGGCGACACAGTCACCTTCACCGATACCGGATCCGGGCAGGTCAATATCATCAGCGGCGGCGTCAAGCCCGCCAAAGTGACTTTCACCAACACCGCGGGCCACGACTACACCGTCCGCGGCGTCATCGCCGACAACAGCACAGGCAGCACCCCGCTCAACAAAACCGGAACCGGCAACCTCACCCTGAGCAACGCCAACAGCTACAGCGGCAACACCACGGTCAGCGCCGGCACGCTCATCCTGGGCGGCAGCCTCGCCAACAGCAACGTCAGCGTATCAAGCGGCGCGGCCCTCACCCTGACAAACCGCCTCGGCAAAAACCTCAGCCTCGACCCCAATGCCACTTTCAACGTCTACCAGGGCGCGTCGATAGCCGGCCACCTCCACGGCTCCAACGCCCTGCTCAACTTCTACTTCCCCTATGGCACGGGGAACGGCGCGACCTTGCTCAACGTCGACGGCGTCGCCTACATCATCAACAGCACCGTCAATGTCGGCCTCCTCGGCAGCAGCACCCCGCTGAAGGCCGGCGACAGCCTCACCCTCATCAACGCAGCCGCCCTCATCGGCAGCCCGCTCAACACCGTAGCCCACGGCACAGGGATGCAAGGCGTCAGCCTGCTGTATGACTTCAATCTAAGCACCCAGGAAGGCCAGCGGCTGGTAGCAAGCCTCGCGGGAAGCGAACCACCGGTTGAGCCACCGGTTGAGCCGCCGGTCGAGCCACCAGTTGAACCGCCCGTCGAACCGCCAGTCGAACCACCAGTCGAACCGCCGGTCGAACCGCCCGTTGAACCGCCAGTCGAGCCACCAGTAGAACCACCCGTCGAGCCGCCAGTCGAACCGCCCGTTGAACCGCCAGTCGAGCCCCCGGTTGAACTCCCCGTCCCCCCCAATCCCTCCGACAAGCCCGGCATCCACCTCAATCCCCAAACCAAAGCCCTGGCCGAAGGCTATGCCGCCGCAAGCGCCTTCCTCAATCAAGGCGCGGACTTCCTCATCGACAAAGGACTCTCCGCCGCCCTGCAACAGACGCAATGCGCTTCGGCAGCCCACTGCCGCCTCGGCTTCCTCGCCCTCGGCGGCGGCAAGCTGCGGCACAACACCGGCTCGCATATCGACGTCGAAGGCTACAACCTGATCGCCGGCCTCGCCGCAAACAAAGAAACCGACCCCGGCCAATTAACAGCCGGAATCTTCATCGAACACGGCCAAGGCGACTACGACAGCCACAACAGCTTCGCCAACGCCGCCAGTGTTCACGGCAAAGGCGATACAAAATACACCGGCGGCGGCGTCCTGGCGAAATTCGCCTTCACCGAAACCCCCACCGGCCAACTCTATTTGGAAGCCACCGCAAGAGCCGGCAAAGTCAACACCGACTATCACAGCAACCTCCACGACAGCTTCGGCCGCGCCGCCGCCTACAACGCAAAATCCGGCTACCTCGGCAGCCATCTGGGCGTGGGTTATATCTTCAAGCTCAACGAACAGAACAAACTGGACCTTTACGGACAATACCTCTGGAGTCACCAAAACAGCGACACCGTAAAACTCAGCACCGGAGAAACGGTCAAGTTCAAAGCCGTGGACTCCCAAAGAACGAGACTGGGCGCAAGATGGAGCCATGAGCTGAACAAACAGACCCGCGCCTACGCCGGAGCCGCCTGGGAACACGAATACGACGGCAAGGTGAAAGCCAGCATCCACGGCTACCCACTCGACGCTCCCAAACTCAAAGGCGACAGCGGGATGCTGGAACTGGGCGTAACGCTGAATCCCACGACAAAAACCCAAGGCTGGACGCTGGATATAGGCGTGCAGGCTTATGCGGGCAAACGCGAAGGCGTGTTGGGGAGTCTGAAGGCGAGGTATAACTTCTGAGATCCTTTCCCCCTCTCCCCCAACCCCTCAGCGGGGCGTAGGTTGGGAAAGCCGCGAAATTTTCATATCAATAAAATCAATAGGTTAAGTGGTGTTTCTTGAGAGGTATCAGGTATCAAAACCGAACGGCGGGTTTGGGGTTCCTGGGAGCGCGGGCGTCCCGCCCGCGCTCCCAGGGTCCCTCGTCATTCCCTTGATAAGCGGGAAACCAGAAGACGTACTTTCGGCGCAACGCGCCGCCATTCTTTGATGTGCAGCCATTCGGCTGGAGAAAACGCTCTGGATTCCCGCCTTCGCGGGAATGACGGGGATGGGAGGCGACTTCACGCAAAATGACGGAACGGGAATCAATTTATAGTGGAATGGCTATAAACCTGTGGGCGGGACGCCCGCGCTCCCAGGAATGGTTTTGGGGTTGATTCCTGTCTTCTGATACCTGAACCTGGCTTATGTAGTAACATTCTTACATTATCCATGCAAGTGAGGCGCCGCCATGACCATCACCACCATGTCAAGCCGCGTGTTCAACCAAGGGACGAGCGAGGCAAAACGGGCTGCAAACAACGGGCCGGTGTTCATCACGGACCGAGGCCGGCCAGCCCATGTGCTGATGAGCTTTGAGGACTATCAACGGCTCACAAAGCAGCGGCGCAACATTGCCGATGCGTTGGCGATACCGGGTATTGCGGACATCGATTTTGAGCCGCCGCGCGTGACTGTCGAAACCCGGCCGGCTGATTTCTCATGATGTTTGTTCTTGATACCAACGTGGTATCCGAGCTGCGCAAGGTGCGATTCAGCAAGGCCGATGCGAACGTGGCGGCATGGACGGAAAGCGTTGATGCCGCTGATCTCTTTGTGTCGGCCATCACCCTCATGGAGCTGGAACTTGGCGTTCTGTTGATTGAACGAAAGGATGCCACCCAGGGGACTATGCTGCGTTCCTGGCTGGAGCAGTACGTATTGCCCGAGTTCTCCGGCCGCACACTGCCTGTCGATACCGCCGTGGCGCAACGCTGTGCCCTGCTGCATGTTCCCGACAAGCGCGACGAGCGCGATGCGCTCATCGCGGCTACGGCCCTTGTGCGCGGCATGACAGTGGTCACGCGCAACGTCGCTGATTTCAAGCCTGCTGGCGTAAGCATCCTCAATCCGTGGGAGCCCGCGTAGTGCGAATAGGTTGGAGTGCCGCAAAGCAAACCCCAACATTGGGCAGTTGGACGAACCACTGTTGCGTTGGGGTTCGCTACGCTCACCGCCAACCTATAATGACGCAAATTTTTTTGTATATCACCCCAAAAGGTGGATCGGGGTCAGGAATCAGGTGGCAGGTTCCTGGGAGCGCGGGCGTCCCGCTCGCTGGTTTAGAAGAGCGGGCGGGACGCCCGCACTCCCAGGGTGAATCCCCCGTCATTCCCGCGAAGGCGGGAATCCAGTTCGTTTTCTCCAGCCAGAATGGCTGCTAATCAAAGAATGGCGGCGCGTTGCGCCGGAAAATACGCTTCTGGATTCCCGCCTTCGCGGGAATGACGGAGATGGGAAGCGGCTTCAGTACGAATAGTGCGAATAGCGAATAGGTTGGGGTGAGCCTGCGAACCCCAACGCAGCAGCCAATGAGCCATTCCAATGTTGGGGTTCGTTTCACTCACCCCAACCTATGCGAGCTTCCGCCAGACGGGGCGGATTGTCTTTGACGGCCAGCAGATCGTCGCCGCCTCGTTCCACGATCTTCTGCGCGATCTCCGTTTGACAGCCCAAGGCATCGATTGTGACGATACGTCAACAGTCTGTTCTTAAATATTTTCTGTCGCGTCGGATTCGAGGTAGGACAGCAGGCGGCTCGCCGCCGTGTTCGGCGTCGTCTGGCCCGTGGCGACTTGCCGGGTCAGTTGGGGCAAGGCTACTTGCACTTGCGGGTGGCTCCTGAACAGATTATGCAGGCCCGTCTCGATCAGGCTCCACATCCAGTCGACTGCCTGTTTCTTGCGCTTGGCTTCGAATTCACCGTAATGCGTGGTGATATCGCGGTAGCGTTCGATTTCATTCCAGAACTCGGCGATGCCTTGCTTCTTGAGCGCGCTGACGCTGATGACGGGCGGGCTCCAGTTGGGCGAAGCCGGGCGCAGCATGTGCAGCGCCTGCTTCCATTGCGCACGGGCGACGGCGGCGGCGGTCGGGTCGATGTCGGACTTGTTGATGGCGACCAGATCGGCAATCTCGACGATGCCTTTCTTGATGGCTTGCAAGTCGTCGCCCGCATTGGGCAACTGCACCAGGGTAAAGATATCGACCATGCCGGCGACCGTGGTTTCACTCTGCCCGACGCCGACGGTTTCGACGAGAATCACGTCGTAGCCGGCCGCTTCGCAGGCCAGCATGGCTTCCCTGGTTTTGGCCGCGACGCCGCCCAGCGAACCGGCCGTGGGACTTGGTCGGATGAAGGCTTCGATGCGCTGGCATAAGGACTCCATGCGCGTCTTGTCGCCGAGGATGGAGCCTCCGGAAAGCGAAGAAGAGGGATCGACCGCGAGCACCGCGAGGTGGTGGCCCTGGTCGATAAGATAGTTGCCGAGCGCCTCGATGAAGGTCGATTTGCCGGCGCCAGGCACGCCGGAAATGCCGACGCGGATGGCCTTGCCCGTATGCGGCAGTAGCGCCCCGATGACCTTCTGGGCGCGCTGCTGATGGTCCGCGCGGGTCGATTCAACCAGCGTGATGGTTTTGGCGAGTGCCCGCCGCTGTTTATTCAGAACGCCATCGACCAGTTGCTGGTCGATGGCATCGAGTTGAGCTGCGGACGAAACACTCGTATCCATCGGCTGCGGACTCCGGGAAGACGTTAAGCCTTGACGACCTTATTGATTTCTTCCAGCACCTTGCGGGCGGAATCCTCGATGCGCGTGCCGGGGCCGAAGACCGCCTTGGCGCCCGAGGCGAACAGCGCATCGTAGTCCTGCGCCGGAATGACGCCGCCGGCAAAGACGATGATGTCGTTCGCGCCCTGGGCTTTCAGCGACTCAATCAGTTGCGGCACGAGCGTCTTGTGACCCGCGGCGAGCGACGAGCAGCCGATGGCATGCACGTCGTTTTCGATAGCCTGACGGGCGGCTTCTTCCGGAGTCTGGAAGAGCGGGCCGACGTCGATGTCGAAGCCGAGGTCGGCAAAGGCCGTGGCCACCACCTTGGCGCCGCGGTCATGGCCGTCCTGGCCGAGCTTGGCAATCATGATGCGCGGACGACGCCCCTGTTCGGCGGCAAACTTCTCGATGTCTTTCTTGATTGTTTCCCAGGATTCAATGCCTTGCACGACGCCTCCGTAAACTCCCGAAATGGTCTGATTGTTGGCGCGGAAACGGCCGAAGATTTCTTCCAGCGCATCCGAGATTTCGCCGACCGTGGCGCGCAGACGCACCGCCTTGATGGCAAGGTCAAGCAGATTACCCTCACCGGTTTTCGCGCATTCGGTCAGCGCGGCGAGCGCGGCCTTGACGGCGGCGGCATCGCGCGTGGCCCGAATCTGTTTGAGGCGGGCGACCTGCGATTCGCGCACGGCGACGTTGTCGACTTCGAGGATTTCGACCGGGTCTTCCTTCGCCAGACGATACTTGTTGACGCCGACGATAATCTTCTTGCCGGAATCGATTTGCGCCTGCGTGTCGGCGGCGCATTTCTCGATTTCCATCTTGGCCCAGCCGGATTCGATGGCCTTGACCATGCCGCCCATCTTCTTGACTTCTTCGATGATTTCCCAGGCTTTGTCGGCCATGTCCTGGGTCAGTTTTTCCATCAGATAGGAACCGGCCCACGGGTCGACGACGTTGGTGATGTGAGTTTCTTCCTGAATGATGACCTGCGTGTTGCGCGCGATACGCGACGAGGTGTCGGACGGCAACGCGATCGCTTCGTCAAACGAGTTGGTGTGCAGCGACTGGGTGCCGCCGAACACCGCCGACAGCGCTTCGATGGTCGTGCGAATGATGTTGTTGTACGGGTCCTGTTCGGTCAGCGACCAGCCGGAGGTCTGCGTATGGGTACGCAACATCTTCGATTTTTCTTTCTTCGCGCCGAAATCGGTCAAGATGCGGTGCCACAGCAGACGCGCGGCGCGCATCTTGGCGATTTCGAGGTAGAAGTTGATGCCCGCCGCCCAGAAGAAGGACAGACGGCCCGCGAAATCGTCAACGTCCATACCGGCTTCGATGCCTGCCTTGACATATTCGATGCCGTCGGCCAGCGTGAACGCCAGCTCAAGCGCCTGGCTCGCGCCCGCTTCGGAGATGTGATAGCCGGAGATTGAAATCGAATTGAACTTCGGCATGTTCTGCGAGGTGTAGCGGAAAATGTCGCTGACGATGCGCATCGACGGCGTCGGCGGATAAATGTAGGTGTTGCGCACCATGAACTCTTTCAGAATGTCATTTTGAATCGTGCCGTTCAGATCCGCCTGTTGCACGCCCTGCTCTTCGGCGGCAACGATGTAGCCGGCTAGAATCGGCAGCACCGCGCCGTTCATGGTCATGGAAACGGAAATCTTGTCGAGCGGGATGCCGCCGAACAGAATCTTCATGTCTTCCACGGAATCGATGGCCACACCGGCCTTGCCGACATCGCCGACGACGCGGGGATTGTCGGAGTCATAGCCGCGGTGCGTCGCCAGGTCGAAAGCGACCGACACGCCCTGACCGCCGGAGGCCAGCACTTTGCGATAGAAGGCGTTGGAATCCTCGGCCGTGGAGAAACCGGCGTACTGGCGAATCGTCCAGGGACGGCCGGCGTACATGGTACCTTGCGGGCCACGCGAGTACGGCGGGAATCCGGGCAGCGTATCCGCGTAGGGCAGCTCGGCCACGTCGGCTTGGGTATAAAGGGGTTTGACGGTGATGCCCTCGGGCGTGACCCATTTGATGTTCGCAACATCGCCGCCGGGCGCGTTTTTCGAAGCGGCTTTTTTCCATACATCCAGATTCGACGAATCCGGGAAAACGGTTTTGTTCTCGGTGGACATGACTTTACCTTTCAGGGAGTAAAAACTTGAGGCGTTTTTCAACCGGAAAGGTGATCGTCAATGAGCGCAGCAATCATCGAAACGCGGTTGAAACCCTGCCACAGACCCGTGATGCTACCCTTTCGGAAAGTCCGAGGCAAGGCAAAACCGAGCATGGTTCGGAAAACCACAAGTAAAATCGGCCATCCCGGAGCGAATGCGCGAATTCTACAGAAACCGCGCAGGGGCGCCCCCCCGTGGTCGCCCGCCATTCAGAATCCGCAAGGACCCTATCATTCATCGTAAAACCAACTCCGGTTTGAAACCCCACTCTTCAGGGCGGTGGGGGGCATACCCCGGCCTAAAGGCTGGGGTTTCGGCGATCGTTTTGGGAGGAGATGCAAACTCATGGAGAAACACGAGCGGCGTTTCCCTCGCCCGCTTGCGGGAGAGGGTGCCCCGGCAGGGGCGGGTGAGGGGGGGTTGGACATGTTCCAATGTTGTTTCGTGCTGAATTGCCGCCCCCTCATCCGGCCTTCGGCCACCTTCTCCCCGCAAGCGGGGCGAAGGGACAACATTCCCCTCGCCCGCTTGCGGGAAAGGGTGCCCCGGCAGGGGCGGGTGAGGGGGGGTTGGACATGTTCCAGTGTTGTTTCGTGCTGAATTGCCGCCCCCCTCATCCGGCCTTCGGCCACCTTGGCCTCACACGCCCCGCAAGCGGGGCGAAGGGATTGACCGCAGTGCTCCGCAGGAAATATTGTCCATCATTTCAACAACATTCATCGTAAAACTAACTCCGGTTGAAACCCCGGCCGTAAGAAAGGTGGGAGCCATACCCCTTTCTTACGGCCGGGGTTTCGGCGACCGTTTTGGAGGATGCAAATCCCTTCCAAAACATGTTAGACCGACAGGCCTGAAGGCCTGTCGCTTATTTCTTGCCATGGCATGAATCTGATAGTCTATGCGCTTCTTTTGGAGGGCATGGCGCCATGAGAACAAATTTGCCAGTCACAAATGTCGAAACGCTCCTGCCGGAAGGCGAATTTATCTATTCGCGCACGGATCTGAAGGGCGTCATTGTCGAAGCCAACGAAGAGTTTGCCGACATCTGCGGCTTTACCCGCGAGGAACTGATTGGCGAACCGCACAATCTGGTGCGCCATCCCGACATGCCGCCGGCCGCCTTTGAGGATATGTGGCGCGACCTCAAGGCCGGATTGCCGTGGCGCGGGCTGGTGAAGAACCGGCGCAAGGACGGCGGTTATTACTGGGTTATCGCCAATGCTGCGCCCGTGCGTGAAAACGGTCGGGTTACAGGGTATCAGTCGGTGCGCGCCCGTCCCGCCAGAGAGGACATACAGGCAGCGGAAGCGGCGTATCAGCGCCTTCGCAATGGCGACAGCTCCATTCGCGTCGAGCATGGGCGCGTGGTTCCGACCCGGCTTTCCGCGGCGGATTGTCTGGGGCGTCTGGATGTTCAGACCGCGCTGGTCGGCGGTTTCGTGTTGGTATTGAGCCTTTTGCTCTTGCTCTTTTCGCTGGCGCCGGATGCCCTGCCGGGGTTTGTCGGTCAAATCCTGGCGGGTGCGGGTTTGCTTTATGGTCTGTATTTTCTGTTTCGCTTCAGGTCGTACCTGCAACGCGACCTGAACCATACCGCGCAGTATCTGTTTACCCTGCTGGGCAGTGGCGATTTGCGCCCCCGGCTGATCTCTTCCGGGCGCACCGATTCATTGGGACAAATCATGCGCTGCCTCGACCGCCTGACCACGTGGATTCAATCCACTCTGCAAGGCATAGGAGACGCTTCCAGGGCGGTGCGCTCGTCCGCGCAGGAAGTGGCGCACAGCGTGGTGGCGCTCAATGATTCGGCGCAGGTACAAAGTGAAGCGACAGCGGCGGCGGCGGCCGGCATTGAGGAAATCAGCGTCTCCATCAGCGCGGTCGCCTCGAATGCGGCTTCTACCAGCGATGCGGCGGATAGGGCGGCGCAGGTTTCTTCGCGCGGCAGCGAACTGACCGAGGAAGCCAGCATAACGATTCTGGAGTTGGCCAATACGGTGCGCAATTCCGCCGCGCAGGTCGAACGCATGGGCGAGCATTCCAGGGAAATCTCCCGCATCACCGACGTGATTCGGGAAATTGCCGACCAAACCAATCTGCTGGCGCTGAACGCCGCCATCGAAGCCGCGCGAGCCGGCGAGCAGGGGCGCGGCTTCGCGGTGGTCGCCGACGAGGTCAGAAAGCTGGCCGAGCGCAGCGCTCAGTCCACCCAGGAAATCAGCGCGATGATTGCCTCCGCCCAGTGCGAAACCGACAAGGCCGTGGAAGGAATGCGCTGCGGCGCGGAGCAAGTGGAAGCAGGCGTCAAACTGGTACAGAACGCCCGCGACGCGCTGCTGGAAATCAACACGCAGATGTCCCGGACGCACTCGATGGTCAGCGATATTTCCCATTCATCCGGCAAGCAGCACGAAGCCATGACTTCCATGGCGAAAAATGTAGAACAGGTCGCCGCGATGACCAAACAGAATCTCGGACTGGCGGGCGAGACGGCCCAAACAGCCGAGTTGCTGCACGGCGTGACCGAGCGCATGCAAAAAGCGGTCGAGCAATATACGGTTTGAGCAAGAAATCAGCGACAGGCGTTCATGCCTGTCGGTCTAAGATGTTGGGAAGGGGCTTTTTGCATCCCCTCCCCCAACGACCGGGGTTTCAAACCGGAGTTGGTTTTACGATGAATGTTGTTGAAATGATGGACAATATTTCCTGCGGAGCACTGCGGTCAATCCCTTCGCCCCGCTTGCGGAGCGTGCGAGGCCAAGGTGGCCGAAGGCCGGATGAG
>BNUC01000102.1 GCA_025997075.1 Betaproteobacteria bacterium
CATCGTTGGCTTCTACAACAGCTCCCGCTTGCACTCGACTTTGGGTTACCTGCCGCCCAACGTCTATGAATCACTTTCGGCAGGAAAACAACCTATCCATCTGTCCGATATTTCTTGACCACTACACTGGAACATGTCCAACCACCCCCCCCTCACCCGCCCCTGCCGGGGCGCCCTCTCCCGCAAGCGGGCGAGGGAGAGCAAACGCCGCTCATGTTTTTCCATGACAAACATATTCATGAAATTTCGGGTTCGATGGCGCTGATGGACAATATTTCCTGCGGAGCACTGCGGTCAATCCCTTCGCCCCGCTTGCGGGGAGAAGGTGGCCGAAGGCCGGATGAGGGGACGGCAATTCAGCACGAAACAACACTGGAACATGTCCAACCAACCCTCCCTCACCCGCCCCTGCCGGGGCACCCTCTCCCGCAAGCGGGCGAGGGAAAGCAAACGCCACTCATGTTTCTCCATGAGTTTGTATCCCCTCCCAAAACGGTCGCCGAAACCTCAGCCGTAAGAAAGGGGTATGGCTCCCACCTTTGGGTATGGCTCCCACCTTTCTTACGGGTGGGGTTTCAACCGGAGTTAGTTTTACGATGAATATGTTTGTCACAATACAGGCGGCTGTATGGCGTATAGTTAGAGTCTGTATTGTCTGGCTGTCTCCGGTACGGAATCGATGTTCCGTGTTCCGCCTTGTTGCTAAATCCATGCCCTGTTTTCTGTTGCAAACATGTGGAAATCAATTCTGGCCATAGCTATCGGTGCGGCGCTGGGCGCGCTGCTGCGCTGGCATCTGGGGAATCGGCTGAATTCCCTGTTTCCCTTTCTGCCGCCCGGAACGCTGGTGGCGAATCTGATCGGCGCCTATGTCATCGGAGTCGCCATGGCCTTCTTTTCGTCATATCCCGCAATCTCGCCCGAGTGGCGCTTGCTGATCGTCACGGGGTTTTGCGGCGGATTGACGACGTTCTCGACCTTCTCCTGGGAGATCGCCGACTTGCTGCGGCAAGGGCAACTGCTCTGGGGCGCGGGAGCGATAGCGGGCCATGTGTTCGGCTCACTGCTCATGACCTTCGCCGGCATCGGGACCGTGCTTGGCGTCAAACACCTGACATAAGCATTGCGTATGGCTGTGGTATATGCTCATATTGCGTATTTTCGTTGTATAATCGCGCGTTTGTAATTATCCCTTTTCTAACTTTTGTCATGGAATATAAAAATGCCAAGAATCGCTAAAGCCGCAACATCCAAAGTCACTTCCAGGAAAACCGCGTCCGCCAAAAAAGCGGCTCCGGCCAAGAAGGTTGTGATCGAAAAGAAAACTGCTCCAGCCAAAAAGGCCGAGACCACCAGGAAATTTGCTTTGACCAAAAAAGTAGCTCCGGCCAGGCAAGCCGTTTCCGTCAAAAAGACGGCTGCCGTTGCCAGGCCGGTTGCTGACCCGTCCGTCAAGATCAGCAAGGTCGTCGGCCGCCAGATTCTCGATTCGCGCGGAAATCCGACGGTCGAAGTCGACGTTGTGCTCAGCAATGGTTTCCTGGCACGCGCCGCCGTTCCGTCCGGCGCCTCCACGGGCGAATACGAAGCCTGCGAACTGCGCGACGGCAACAAGAAAGTCTATCTCGGCAAGGGCGTTCTCAAGGCGGTGGCCGCCGTCAATGGCCCGATTGCCAATTTCCTCAAGGGCAAGGACCCGCTCAGGCAGCGCGAACTTGACGAAGCGCTGATTGCCCTCGACGGCACGAAGAACAAATCGAAGTTCGGCGCCAACGCCATTCTCGGCGCATCGATGGCCATCACCGTCGCTGCCGCCAACGTCAGCAAGCTGCCGCTGTGGAAGTACATTGGCAAGCTGCACAGGAACAAGGAATTCGTTCTGCCGACGCCGATGGCCAATATCATCAATGGTGGCAAGCATGCCGACAACCTGATCGACTTCCAGGAATTCATGATCATGCCGGTCGGCGCCAAGACCTTCTCCGAAGGCCTGCGCTGGATCACCGAGGTGTTCCATGCGCTGAAGAGCATCCTCAAGAAGAATAAAAAAACCACCGCGGTCGGCGACGAAGGCGGCTTTGCGCCGGACATCTCGAACGACGAAGCGCTTGACGTTATCATCGAGGCCATTACCGCCGCCGGTTACAAGCCCGGCAAGCAGATCGCCATCGCTCTTGACTGCGCCTCGTCCGAGCTGTTTGACGAAGGCAAGCGCGAAGGCTACAAGTTCTGGAAATCGGAACCCGACAAGCTGTACACGGCCGATCAGATTATCGCCAAGTATGAAAATTGGGTTAAAAAATATCCGATCGTTTCAATTGAGGATGGTCTTGATCAGAACGACTGGGAAGGCTATGTCGAGTTCACCAGGAAGCTCGGCAAGAAGGTTCAGCTCGTGGGCGACGACTTCTTCGTCACCAACCCGACGCGTCTGAAGAAAGGGATTGAAATGGGCGCCGCCAACGCGATCCTGATCAAGGTCAACCAGATTGGCACCGTGACCGAAACACTGGACGCCATCAAGTTGGCGCAGAAAGCGGGCTACGGCGTGATCTCGTCGCACCGCTCCGGCGAAACCGAGGACTCGTTCATCGCCGACCTCGCCGTTGGTACGGGCGCTGGTCAGATCAAGACCGGGTCGCTGTCGCGTACCGATCGCATTTGCAAATACAACCAGTTGATCCGCATCGAAGAGCAACTCGGCGCCAAGGCCATCTACAAGGGTCTCAAGTCGATCAAGGGCGCGGGCTTCTGATCGCGGGCATTCTCCCGTATGGAAAAAGGCATCGTCGGTCGATGCCTTTTTCATTTCTTTTTTGTACCATGTTTCAATCCATGCCTGTGGCCGGGCGACACGGCACGCAGGGCAATTGCATGAATGCCATTGAAATGAAGGACGAGACTTCCCGCGGAGTATGGCGATCCATCTTCCTCCCCCCCCTCGTGGGGGAGGATGCCCCGAATTTTTGTAAAAGCGCAGGAGAGGGGGCGGCGGTTCAGCGCGAAACAGAGCTGGAACAGGCCCAATCCTCCCCCTCACCTGCCCCTGCCGGGGCACCCTCTCCCACGAGGGGAGAGGGAAAGCAAACGCCTGTTCATGCGTTACCATGACAAATATATTCATGCGATGGCCCTGACACGGCACGGAAGAGCTTACGCCTCTTCCGTGCCTGATTATCCCCCTGAAGGGGGAGGTTTCAAACCGGAGTTTGTTCTGATGAAATTTCGTCTTTCCATCCTCTTTGCTTTGTCCTTGATGTTTTTCTGCGCGGAAATTTTAGCCCAGGGTGTTTACGTGACGCGCGACAAAAACGGGCCGGTGTTTTCCGACAAACCACAGGCGGGTTCCAGGGAGTTGAAGTTACCCCCGCTGACGGTCATTCCCGCCGTGCCGACAAGCGGGCCGAATAAAGCGCAATCGCCCTCCGTCAGGCCGGATGCAAGGCAAACGGAACGCGAACCGCCGGAGGTCATTGCCCCGTATCGGAGCCTGACGGTCATTGCGCCGGCGGACGGTATCAGTGTCGCTGGCGACGTTTCGCTTCTTGAGGTTCGTCTGGCCGTGGATCCGCCCTTGCTGCGAGCCGAGGGACATGCCTTTGTCGTGCTTATCGACGGTCGTTCCGTCGACCAGTATTTCACCTCAACCGAGTTCTTGATTCCACCCGGCTTCTGGCCGGACAGGTATATGCCTTCGAATCAACGCATGCAGCTTGATGCCGCCATTGTCGATCGCAGCGGCCAGATATTGATGCGCGCGCCGTCCGTACATTTCCGTTCGCTTCCTGTCATACTCCAGCCGCAGCCCTACCCGGTACGTCCGGGTTATCGTCCGCCGCCAAAAGAAACGCGTCCGGCGGCGCCGCCGAAAAAAACGGGTAATCGTGTGCAGGGCAAGGGAACTTCGAAAGCGTGGATCAAGAAGGATTAGCGTATTTTTGAGTCAAGCTATGCTATCCGCACACCGTCATTCCCGCGAAGGCGGGAATGACGGATAAAAATAACCGCTGTCCGCGCCAAAACGAAAAATGCGCCAGCTAAAAAAGACCCCAAAAATTGGATAGAGTATCCAACTTTTGGGGTAGTTTATTTATGTTTCGAGTCGGTTTTCAGGAAACCGGGTTATGCCACAAGTATTTTCCCTCTATGGAGCAATGTCAGGATACACAGTGGCGGGTTTGGGATAAGTCGCCGAGGGAACGGCATACGAATAAGGCGCCTCGGCGCTCGGCGCTGTCGGAGAAGAATAGAGCGAATCGGGCGGCGTGCCGGGGGCGGGGCGGTCTATTGTCACTTCCAGAACCGTTTGACCTTCCGGAATGGTGAGATGGGTCACCGAAGTGGTTTTGTACGGTTCGTTGAGCACATATTCGCGGTCAGCCACGCGCTTCTTCGTATTCGTAACCGTAACAAACACGGGTATTCCAGTCTCCACTTTCGCGGTAAAGCCCGAGAATTTTGCCGTATCGACATCATCGAGCACAACGGCGGGCCTTTCATCTGCTGTCGCATAGGTCAGGCTCACATTCTCGACGGTCAGGCCCTTGACGTGACGGGCATATATCCCATACGAAGGCAACACGCCAAACAGGCTGGGTTCGGGATAATCACGCGTCGCTTCCGGGATATTGTAAGGATCATTGACCCAGGCGCCCGCGCCGCCATTGAGCGCGGGATCCCAACTCACGCGCGGAAGCAGAGTCTCATTCTTGGCGAAAAACGTGTTGGTCAGCCAGGGAACGTTTTGCGTCGCGGGAGCGGCATTGTAAGAAGTGTAGTTGATGGTCTGGTTGAGCTGACGCTGCTCGATTGCATGCTCCATCTTCAGACCGCCGCGATATTCCACGCTCACATTACTGATGGTGACGTTCTCGATCGGATTATCGACAAGCCCTGCCAACAGGATCGGGTAACGCGGATCAACGTCCGTGATCTTGATGTTATCGATTTTGATGTTGTAGACCCTGGCCATCCCGACTCCGACCGCGTTGGCAAACAACGGATCCGCGGGCTGAACGGAATTCTGATTCAGAACGGTGGGCGCTGTCTGATTGACAATGCTGAAGTTCGTTCCCGAATTGGCTCCCGGAATACTCACAGCCGTATTTTTCGAGTACGACGGAATATAACGGACAGGCGGATAACTGCCATATTTAGTCATATTGGGAAGCACCCACCCGCGATCATCCAGACGAACGTTGTTGGTCGGCGAAACTGACTCATCCGTGGCGCTGTTACCGGTCACCGGGGCTCTTCCGCGATCTCCGAGGCGGATAAAGATCGGAGAACTGCTGACATTCTTCATCGTCGAGTCGGTGAAAACGATATTTTTGAGTTCGGCGCCATCGACCGATTCCACCGCAAATCCTCTGGAGCGATCAAAGGTGACGTTGCGGACCGTGATTGTGTCGAAGCCCGTTGTTCCTTCCGTGCCCAGCTTGACGCGCGCAGTCGGGCCATCCAGGTCGGTAGCGACTTTCTTGTTCGTGGAATAAGTCTTGGCCAAAACGGACCCGGCGTCATAACCGCTGACGGTGCAATCCTCGATCAGAACATTCCTGGTCGCAAAATAGCGCCCGCCGCCGAAGGAACCCTTGAGCACGATGGCATCGTCCGTAAGCGAATTGAATACCGATTTCCGAACGGTGACGTTTTGCGAAGAATCCACATCCAGCGCATCGCGGTTCGTATCGACGATCATATTGTCCATGGTCCAATTGGTGACCTCGGTACCGATGATCGCGAAATGGCCTCCGTTGAGCATCGAAAAATCACGCATGACAACGTTATTTGCCCGTAAAAGCGCGATAGCCTTGTTACCCACACGCAGCTTCTGAGCATCGCTCAGCGCATCGATATCCAGCGCCAGGGTTCTGTTCGATACTTCACTCGGGTCACTACCGGAGAGCACATTGACGACATAGCCATTGCCTCCATCGACATAGCTGCCATCGATCAGTCCAGGCCCCGAGATGGTCACGTTTTCGATATCGATTCCATAGATCAGGCTGTTGGCCCAGTGGCTGTGGCCTTGATCCTGCAAACCCACGAACAGATTAGCCTCGGGGGCATCGTAATTGCCGCCGTCATTTACAGCGCTGCCGGTCATGGGAACGGCGGCGCGGATGATCGAATCCTTACTCTGCAAGTGCAGATTGATATTGCTCTTCAAGCGGATGGAATAGGTTTTGAAATCGCCGGAAGGCACGACGACCGTTCCGCCTCCTGCCACGGCGGCCGCATCAATCGCGGCGTTGATGGCCGCCTGGTTGGGAATTGCAGCGCCGCCGGACACCGCGCCATAGGCGCGAATATCGAAGAAAGGCGATTGGGGAATTGGCAAAATCTCCAGGCCGTGGCCTGTCGCGAGTGGAATAACGACGGGAGGATCCACGGGACCCACAGGATCCACGATGGGACCGTCGCCGCTATGACCACCTCCGCCACCGCAAGCAACAAAAAACGCGCTGGAAAGAAAAACAAACGCGATAGTCGTCAAACGACTTGTAAAATCATTTTTTTTTCAACATTTTGTCCGACATGTTGTCTCCTTTATGAATTTATAACTTTCTTCTTTAACGTGATCACGGGCCACAAAAACACTGAACCGCCCCCCCTCTCCTGCGCTTTTACCAAAATTCGGGGCATCCTCCCCCACGAGGGAGGAGAAAGACGGATCGCCATACTCTGCGGGAAGTGTCGTCCTTCATTTCAATGGCATTCATGCAATTGCCCTGCTGCCAACAACGCTTGCCATAAAAGCAGCATTGCCGCCAAGATAAGCCATACAGCAATCTTAACGGCGCGTTGCCGACGACTCTTGTCCGGGTCTGGCGCCATGCAAATCACCTCCCATCCGGGTGAGGTATTCACCGGGCAGCGCCCCGGCTATGGGCGCGACTGGTGCGCCCGGAGCAGAGGATACCTAAAACCGTCCGCATTGGGCGGTTTTTTTTGGGTGCTGGATCTTTAAAACCGTGGGCTGTCCCAGTTTTTCATTTGCCGTGGGAGAATGTTGCGGGCAGTAAAGCTCATCACAACCTATATGATCCGTTCCGGGAAATCCGTGGCCCGTCCCGGTTTTTCGCGGATTCGCTGGGACTATAGATTGGGGTGCGCGGAGCGAACCCCAACTTATGCGTGCTGTCTTGCCCATCCTACGCTTGCTAAATTGTGCCTCGAAAATATCAAAGTCGGGTTAACCGACCTCAATGATATGCAGCGCCTCAGCAGGCCGGACGATGGCGATGCCTTGGTAGTGAGAGCCCAGGCTGTACAGATGCCTGTCGCCGGAGACGATCAGATCGGCTCTGGCGGCCAGGGCGCAAGCCAGCACCTGATCGTCATCAGGATCGGCGGCAATGGTGGGCGGAATATCCGCCGGAGTGATGATCGTCGCCAATTCCGCATAGCCCAGCACCAGTTCTTCACGGGACAATCCGGTCGCGGTCAATGCCTTGGCAAATTTGACGCGCGCCAGAATGCCGGCCAATTCGGCCAGCAAGCTTACGCTGGTGAACAGTTCAATTTCACCAATCAGCGCCGCATCGAGTAATTGCGCTGGCGCACCGCCCCACAACAAGCCCGATGCCGCCACGTTGGTATCAAGAACCAGACGCATCAACTTGGCGCCGGACGGTGCTCTGCACGATAAGCCTCCACTTCAGCTTGTATTTCATCCAGGCTCAGAGGCGTGATGCCGGCTGCTGCAACCCGTTTGCGCGCTTCCGCCAGTTGCGTGACGCGGCGGTTACGCACGGCCTCGCGCAACAGCGATTGCAGAGACTCCGGCTCCAAAAGCCCCATTTGCACAGCGTCCTGCGCCAGATGATCCGGCAAATTCAGTTTGAGTTCCAGGGTCGTCATGGCCATCTCCTTTACGGTGAGCGCTTCGATTGAAACGCCCGAATTTGATGCTGTAGGACTGACATGATTCTGTGTCGTTTCTGTGTCGTTTACTCCGTCCCGGATTTTACCCTTAGCGCGTAGGGCGGAAAAGCGAAGCGCCTTCCGCCGGAGGTAAGAATATAAATATTACACATCCCGCTCTCCCGTTTGCATCTTGGCAAACACAATCTGCCACAGTCTCTATGCGGGCTGTGTTTTAGGGGGTGATCCGACATGGGGCGTGGGGGCGTGTCTTGCGGCTTGCCATCCGGCGGAAGGCGCTGCGCTTTTCCGCCCTACGCGGGTTGCGCGGGTTGCGAGACAGGGAGGGGAATGACAGGCGTAAAAAACCCCCGCCGAAGCGGGGGTTTTGAGGATGCGGGCCGGGCCGGTGAATTGGCCCGGTTGGCCTGTTTGCTTGCAGCTTCTTAGACTAGGATGATGTGGTCCAGAACGGTATTCGCAGCGGCACCGCCATCTTCAATGAGACGACCGACATCGACAAACCCGATCAGCTTGAAGCTATCGTTGGCGTTCGCCGTAAAGGCATCACCAAGCGCCGTAGTTCCTCCACCCGCCACGGCTGTCCACTCTCTGATCTCGTACAGGGTCGACCCTATTTCATGGGTCAGCGTGATGTACTTCTGATTCGCAGTGAGGGTCAATGAAGCGCCATCGGTATCCCAAGTACCCGAAAGAAGTTTGGTGGCGCTATCCACCAACCCTGCCCCGACCCACCTCGCGCCGTAGGCCGAGAAGTCGAAGAAGTCTTCGCCCACATCAACAGTCGCGGCGGTGCCGTCGGTGAAGGTGCCAGAAAGTGTACCACCAGAGAGACCGAAGAAGTTACCCGCAGGAACCGCTCCGATACCTGGAACAGCGCCGACGGTACCGTTCGTCCAGGTTTGTGCGCCAGTGGTAGCGAGATCAGTGTCACTCCGGGTCCAGGTACCCAAGCCCAGAGCATCCAGAGCATTCGCGACGCCATCTGTCACCCAAGCCCCATTACCTGCCACGGTTTGGGTAGAGCTGGAGGCTGCTACCAGCTCTATCGGATTACCACCATTCAGCCCGGGAATAACAACAAAGACAGAAGCGCCATCCAACAATGGATCACCAATATCGCCGAAATCCAGCATGAGTGAAGCTGCCTTACCCGCTCCTGATACTGCTGTTCCCGTATCGAAGTTCACCACGGTGACGGTGTTGCTGTTGTAGCCTTCCCAGACGAGAGTATCGTTACTGAGTTCGCCGGTGGAGAGCACCACGACGTCATGGTCAGTGATAGAGCCCGCACTGACATAGATGTGGTTATCCGACACGTGACTGGAATAGGCGCCGTTATCGAGAGCGGTAGCCGTGTTGGCGAGGGCAGAGGCGTAGTCGATGGCAACATTGGTAGCAGCGAGGTGGGTGCCGCTAAGCCAGGCTTGCAGGCTCGCCCCGGTAGTGCCGATGAGGGTTTCGACCGCCGCCGCAGTCCCTACGCCAGCGCTGACGAGCGCAGCCTTGAAGCCTGTCACATCCGCTGTGGTATAGGCCGTTGCATTGGGCACAATAAAGTCAACATTCAGATCGGCGGCAAGGTGTTCACCATCCGACAGGGCGCGCACGACCAAGGTGTTGGCCGGACCGTCTTCCGCCACGAGGAGCTTGCCGAGGACCGGGTCGCTGTTGATGGCGGTCTTGATGGCCTGGTTGATTTGCAGATCGCTCGTCCGGTAGTTGGTGCTCGGAATCACGATGTCCTTGCTCACGAATGTGCCTGTGCCATCAGCATCCACGTACGTGACCCGAACCGCGGTCTTGTAGAGGAACTGCCGGTCATTGGCGCTGGATACCAGATCTTCAAGGTCTCGCGCGGTGACAACAGCATCCGGTGTCGTCTGGTCCGTCGTGTTGAACACCCAGGCCGCCTTGTCAGCGGTGTTGACGGCATAGTAGGTGTCGCTACCCGTACCGAGGATGATGTTCCAGTCGCCGGAGCCGAAGGTGTTGATGACGTCGCTACCCGAGCCCGCGTCGATGGTGAGATTGACACGGTCTGTATAGTTATGATTGTTGATATACCAGGGCGTGGTGTCAGTGGCCGCCATCAGTGTGAGACCGTCGGTGGTATAGACATCAGAATTGGTCCAATCCAGACCTGGAGCATAATCGTAGATTACGGTGCTGATGATGTCGTTACCGCCGTTGCCGTTGATTTCGAGGATGAAATCTTCACGGGTGGTGGTGCCGGCCGCAGCGAGGTTCGCCGAGGAGATGGCCAGATCAAACACGTCGTTGTTGGAGCCGAGGTCGTAGTTGAACTCGACGTTATCCGCAGCAGCCAAGGCCGGCGCGCCATCCTTGATGTTCAGATACTTGTCGACCACGTTGGCGGTGAGGATGGCGTTGAGCTTCAGGTTGCCCTGGAAGCCGGCGGCATTGATTTCACGCACATCGGTGAAGGCGTAGCCGTTGTTCTGGGCATTTGTGGCGCCGTCGATGTCCTGATCCTGAGAAGCAGAGACGAGGTCCGTCGTGTAGGGACCCACCTTCTTGGTGCCGGAGAGGTCATTCACCAGCGTTTGCACCTTGGTGTCGCCTTGCGCATAGAGGTCACCGTAGCGCGCGATAGAGGCGCTGTCACCCGGTTCGCGTTGTTCGTAGGCGCCCTGATACTTGTTGGTGCCTTCGTTCTTGATGTTGACCACTTGCAGGGTGTTGTTGGTCGAGGAGATGACTTCCAGTTGGCTGTCGCGCTTGACGGTGATGTCGAACTGCTGCACGCCCAGAGAGGTGGAGGTTTCACCGGTGGACAGACCGCCGATGACCAGATCGCCGCCCTTGGAGCCGCGGCCAACGTAGTCGAGCACGATGGTGCTGGTGACGAGCTCGTTGAATTCAGCAAGGCCCGAGGTTTGATAGTAGTCGATACCGCCGGAAGGAGGCGTGCCGCCCACCGCCGACCAGTTGCCTTCGGTCAGGGTATGGTTGGCCAGTTCCAGAACGAGATAATCCGGCGCGACGTGAGTAGGAACACCGGCATCGTTGGTCAACTGGATCGTTTTGCCGCCCAGGGCCACGGTCAGTTGCCTGACCAGGGGATCGGTACTGGCTTCGATGGCCGCCTTGACGGCTGCGAGCAGGTCATCATAGGTGGCGGTCGCGCCCTTGACATCGGCAAATTCGATGGTCTTGAGCACACCGTCAATACGGATGTTGAGCACGTTGAAGACGTTGCTGGTCAGCGGGCCGTTGCCGGGGATGCTGGCGTTGGCATAGTCAAACACGGTGGCGATCAGGGTGCCGAGCGAGGAGCCTTGATTGCGCAGCGAGGATTGGTCGAAATAGACCGCGAAGTCAACATGGCCCGGATCGGATTCGGTGAAGGCGATGGTGATGTCCTTGGTCAGCAGACCGTCGGCAATGCGGATGTCTTCAATCTTGACATCGGTGCGGCTGTTGTTGCTTTCCCACCAACGCACGGCGCCGTCAAAGCGGTCGGCATCGAGGGTGGCGCCGTCGGAGATGTTGTTGTCCTGGCCAGAAGGAGCGCCAAGCGTGCTGGTATGTTGACCACGGACGACGACTTTTTCAACATTCAAGACGGTGGGAGCAATGCCTGCTGCGTCGTCGCCAATGGTGAGGCGCAGGGTGTCGTAGCCGCCCTTGCCGTCGATGACGGTGTTGTCATCAACCGCGCCGACGCCGGCCACGAAGGTGTTATTGGCATCGGTGCCCACGAAGAGGGGACGTTCGCCAATGTAGATGGTGCCATCATCGGGCGTGCCGGGATCGGTACCGCCACCGGTGGCGGCATCGATCAGATCGTCCCCGGCATTGGCGATGCCGGCAACCGCGCCGTCCTTGCTGGCGGTAGAGGCGCCAACACTGGAGAGCCAATCCTTGGCGATTTTGGCGGCGGCATCGCCACCGGTTTCATAAGCAGCCTTGGCGGCGGCATTACCCGGCAGGGCGAGGTAGTCGGTGAAGGCCGTGGCGGCTTCCGCCTTGTTGTTGATGGTGGTCAGATCCTTGACGGTCGGGCCATCGTTCGCGCTGTTGAGAATAGTCCACGCGACGTTACCGATGGTCAGGGTGCCCGCATCGAGGTGGCCGGCCCAGAAGAACAGACCTTCGGTTTCAGCGCCGCGGCCAAACAGGTTTTGATAGATCGTGTCAACGATCTGGGCGTTGGTCTTGCCAGCGTATTGGGCCGTGTATTCAGGAGCGGTCGAGAAGGTGTTCAGCAGATCTTCCACACTCGCCGTACTGGTGGCAGACCAGTAAGCCAGGCCGGTAGGGTCCGCAGGACGATTGAAAAAAGCGATATATGCTTTTTGAATTTGATTCACAGATAATGCCATGAGAAAAACTCCTTCGAAGAGATCGACGAAGAGGCTGCAAGGCGCTTCATTACTGGGAATCAGGCAGGAGAACAGGGCCGTATACTGTCAAAAATACTGTCAAATTCTGTGATCGATTGGCTGTTTCGGCATCGGATCGGGTACCGATTACTGCGCGAAAACAGGGCAATGGCATGTTGAGACCGAGGCAACATTGGGCCGCAAAAATACGTACACCCACCTGATGTCGAGTTACGTTGCGCTCCCCCGACCTGGAGTCCATGCCGTAGTGGAAGATATTTTTGCCGATAAAATTTTCATCGGGACAAAGCCGGGAAAACGAGAGAGCGTGGGGGTTGAGAGGCAATGGATGGCGTTTGACGGATGGATATGGGAATGGATCGAAGGGCTGCGGGATGAGTTGTTTCCATCGCAATCCCGTTGCCGGAAGAAACTCGCAGAAACCGTTATCACCATGTTGTTTCCGCTTGCGGGAACATTGCGCCGGCGTGCGGCCAGGCGCTTGAAACAGGCTCCCGGAAGGGGTGCGGCGTGTACTGTCAAGTGTACTGTCAAATACTGTCGGGTACCCCCTCGATTTGTGGAAATCACGGGCGGCAGGGCAATTGCATGAATGCCATTGAAATGAAGGACGACACTTCCCGCGGAGTATGGTGATCCATCTTCCTCCCCCCTCGCGGGGGAGGATGCCCGAAGGGCAGGAGAGGGGGCGGCGGTTCCGCGCGAAACAGTGTTGTGGTCTAATTTTCTCGGACAGGTAGATAGGTAGAAAATCACCTATAGAGGAGAAGAAGATGAGCCAAACAAGAAGGGCCTTCGACGGGAGCTTCAAATTGCAAGTTGTCCGCATGATCAAAGAGCAAGGCCTGACGGTCAGTCAGGTTTGCCGTGACATGAACCTGGGCGAGACAGCGGTACGCCGCTGGCTTGCCCAGGTCGATGCCGAGTTGTTGGGGCAGAGCGGGATAGGCAAGCCCCTGACGGCTGAACAACAGCGTATTCGACATTTGGAAGGAGAGAACCGGCAACTGCGTCAGGACAACGACCTGTTAAAAAAAGCATCGGCCTTCTTTGCCCGGGAACTGAGATGAAATATCAATGTATCGCTCAGTTGCAACAGAAGGTCGCCGGAGTCGTTTCCCCGAATGACGCAACACGCGCCGAGAACTCCGTCCGGCAGAATCCCGGCATTGCCTCC
>BNUC01000103.1 GCA_025997075.1 Betaproteobacteria bacterium
GGCGTCAAGCAGCGTGGCGGCCAGCGAGATGCGTTCCTTCTCGGTATCGATGGCCAGCACCACGGCTTCGAGTTCGTCGCCCTTCTTGAAGTTGCGGATGGCTTCCTCGCCCGGCGTGGACCACGACAGATCGGAGAGGTGCACCAGACCGTCGATGCCGCCCGACAGGCCGATGAACACGCCGAAGTCGGTAATCGACTTGATGGCGCCCTTCACCTTGTCGCCCTTCTTGTGGTTCATGGCGAAATCATCCCAGGGATTGGCCACGCACTGCTTCATGCCCAGAGAGATGCGGCGGCGTTCTTCGTCGATTTCGAGAATCATGACTTCGACTTCGTCGCCGAGCTGAACGACCTTCGAAGGATGGACGTTCTTGTTGGTCCAGTCCATTTCCGAAACGTGCACCAGACCTTCGATGCCCTGCTCGATTTCCACGAAAGCGCCGTAATCGGTCAGGTTGGTGACCTTGCCGAACAGACGGGTGCCTTGCGGATAACGGCGGGAAATGCCGACCCACGGATCTTCGCCGAGTTGCTTGAGACCCAGCGAAACGCGGTTCTTGTCCTGATCGAATTTGAGAATCTTGGCCTGCACTTCGTCGCCCACGGCCAGCACTTCGGACGGATGACGCACACGACGCCAGGCGAGATCGGTGATGTGCAGCAAACCATCAATACCGCCGAGGTCGACAAAGGCGCCGTAGTCGGTGATGTTCTTGACCACACCCTTGACGATGCTGCCT
Organism: Betaproteobacteria bacterium; assembly: GCA_025997075.1. Classification (GTDB taxonomy): domain Bacteria; phylum Pseudomonadota; class Gammaproteobacteria; order Burkholderiales; family Rhodocyclaceae; genus Propionivibrio. The sequence goes on from BNUC01000103.1 coordinate 743, forward strand.
TCCTTGAGGTTGGACAGCAGGGCTTCGCGTTCTTCGCCCACCGTGGCTTCAAGCACGGCACGGCGCGAAACGACGACGTTGTTGCGCTTGCGGTCGAGTTTGATGACCTTGAATTCAAAGGTCTTGCCCTCGTAAGGCGCGGTGTCCTTGACCGGACGCATGTCCACCAGGGAACCCGGCAGGAAGGCGCGCACGCTGTTGGTCATGACGGTGAGACCGCCCTTGACCTTGCCGGTAATCGTACCGGATACCAGGGAACCGTCGTTGAGGGCCATTTCCAGCGAGTTCCAGGCATCAATACGCTTGGCGCGCTCGCGGGAGAGACGGGTTTCTCCGTAACCGTTTTCCATCTGTTCGATGGCGACCTTGGTGAAACCGCCAACCTCGACTTCGATTTCACCGGCGTCGTTGAGGAATTCCGCCCGCTCGATGTAACTCTCGGACTTCAGTCCGGCATTGACGACCACAAAATTCTGGTCGATGCGCACGACCTGCGCGGTGATGACCTCGCCTTGGCGCATTTCCTTGTGTGTAAGACTTGCTTCAAAAAGATCGGCAAAACTTTCCTGCGTAGTGGGATTGGCTGACATAAGAAGTTGTATGGAAATTGTGAATTACCGCATGATGCGGATTGGATTAAGTTGAATCACGTCGACGGCACAAAGGCAAAAAAGGAAACGTCCCGGCGACACCAGAACGGGCCGACGAAATCAACAACATTGCGCCGAACCCGCTTACTGCCTGACCACCTCGTTCCATACCAGAACCCGCGCCACGGTTTGCGCTATGGTCAGGTTCGTCGTATCGAGCAGGTGGGCCTCTTCACTGAGCTGCAACGGCGCCACGCCGCGCTGACTGTCCCGCAGATCGCGTTCGCGCAAGTCCAGCAAAAGAGGAGCAATACTAGCAGCGATTCCTTTTTCGATCAACTGCTTATAGCGTCTTTGAGCACGTATTTCGACGCTCGCCGTGAGGAAAATCTTGGTCCGCGCATCGGGGAAAACGACCGACGCCATGTCTCTGCCGTCCGCGACCAGCCCCGGCGCACGGCGGAACTGGCGCTGCCGGAAAAGCAGCGCCTTTCGTACCGCAGGAAGCGCGGCAATACGCGAAGCTCCGGCTGAAATATCCTCGTAACGGATGGCGTCGCCAACCTCCTCGCCCGCCAGACGAATCGAATTTTCACCAAATTGCACGTCCAGTTCCGCGGCGATCCTCGCCACGCCCGCTTCATCGTCCCAGGAGACGCCCGCCCGCTGGGCGGCCAGCGCGCTCAAGCGATAGAGCGCGCCCGAATCCAGATAATGCCAGCCCAGTTCGGCGGCCACCCTGGCCGCAATCGTCCCCTTGCCGGAAGCCGACGGCCCGTCGATGGCGATGACCGGCACGGTCTGCGTCACTTCGGCAAAACGCGCGAAATACTCAGGGAAAGTTTTGGACACGCAGGCCGGATCGTTGATGCGCACCGGCACGCCGCATGCCGCGAGCGAAAAACTCATGGCGAGGCGATGATCGTCGTAGGTATCGACGCCTTGAGCAGGCGAGGCGAGGACGGAAGGAGGCACGATTCGGAGGGTGTCCTCGCCCTCCTCCACCGTCGCGCCGAACTTCCTGAGTTCAGCCGTCATCGCGGCAATGCGATCCGTCTCCTTTCGCCGCCAACTGGCGATCCGTTTCAAGGTCGTCGGCCCCTCGGCGAACAGCGCCGCCGTCGCCAGCGTCATCGCCGCGTCGGGAATATCCTTGCAGTCAAGCTCGATGCCTCGCAGTTTTCCACCCTCCGGTGCGCTGGCCTCGATCCAGTCCGGCCCCGTTAGGATGCGCGCGCCCATTTGCGCCAGCGCCCCGGCAAAACGCACATCGCCCTGAACCGAATCCTCCCCGACGCCCTCGACCCGCAGCGGCCCGCCGCCAATCGCCCCGAGCGCCAGAAAATAGGACGCCGACGAAGCGTCGCCCTCGACGCGGATCACTCCCGGCGAACGATAAACACTCGCGGCCGGCACGGTGAAACGTCGCCAACCGTCGCGCTCAACACGCACGCCAAAACGCGCCATCATGGACAGCGTGATCTCGATGTACGGTCGGGAAATCAGTTCACCGGCGACTTCGATGCTCGTCTCCACGCCGGTCAAGGGCAGCGCCATCAACAGACCGGTCAGGAACTGGCTCGATATGTCGCCGCGGATGCGCAGGGTACTCAACTCACCGCTCGGACGAATCGTCGCCGGACGGATGTGAAGCGGCGGATAACCGGCTTCTCCCGTGTAGTCGATGTCCGCGCCGAGCTGACGCAAAGCGTCGACGAGATCGCCGATTGGCCGCTCATGCATGCGCGGCACACCGGATAAGCGGTAATCGCCTCCGCTCACGGCCAGAACAGCGGTCAGCGAACGGAAAGCCGTCCCCGCGTTACCGAGAAAAAGCTCGGCCTGAGTCACCGGGAAAGCGCCCCCCACGCCTTTCACACACCAAACGCCGCCGCCAAGCGGCGTTATTTTCACACCCAGTGAACACAAGGCTTCACGCATACGCGCGGTATCGTCGGATTCCAGCAGACCGTGAATCTCGGTGCTTCCCCCGGCCAGCGCGGCCAGCAGCAAGACCCGGTTGGAAATACTCTTCGAGCCGGGCAGGCTGATGGTTCCTCGCGCGGATAAGAGTTCCGGCAGATCGATGAATTCGGATGTGCTCATTGGGATAATCTGGAAAAGTAAGCCGAAATAATAAACGACACTGCCATGTATGTTCCCATAGCTGTAAGCAAAGAACCTCCCGGAACGAGCCAGATTCTACGACCAGTTCTGCTCAAGCTATTCCAAGGGGGGTGACCATTGCCGGATAACATTCCGAACACGTCATGCTCCGTATCCCAACATAAACAGCGGGCGGTGCAAGGGCTATTATCAATGACACAGCCAAAGTCATCCAGAATCCAGTCGGCCAGAATTCGTCCGGGCCAAAAAGACCCCAAAAAAATCGCGGGCAGATCAATAATCCAGAAAAATACCGCCATGGTTATCACCAGAGTTATAATCAAAGAACTCCACGGAACACAATAGGTTCTTTTGCCGGTTCAAGTTGGTTATTTTGGATAGACATGTTGATTTTTAGAAAATAAGGAGTAATTTATGTTTACTTATGTAACTGGTATGCTTGATCTGGCAATATATGACGCTATTGTTTATATTCCTGAGGATACGCATAAAGACATCAATATATTTCCTGGTAATTTAGTAAAACAAATTGAAAAATATATTGATATAGATGATTATATTAAAAAATACAAAAAGAATAAAGATCTTCTATTTAGTTATAAACTAAAATATCCAGATAAATCAATTAGTTTAATTTCTTTTTTATCTCATTCTCAATGGAAAAATATAGAAAGTCTGGATATTATCATCAATGGTTTTAAAGAACTTATAAGTATTGTGAAAACAAATAATATAAAATCTATCGTTTTACCCAGTTTGACAGGAAATATTACAGAACAACATTGGAATGAAATACTCCATGAATTGGAACTTATGCAGTTTATGTTAGATGATTTTAAGATATACATATATATATTGTAACCATATATGCAGGATAGTTTTTAAGCTCGCAAGGTTTCGATGAGCAAAGCGAGCCGCGATATAGCTGCGGTTCACCATGCTTACCCGCTTTTTCCAGGTTTATTCGCGTCCCATGCGCGGCGGGCCGTACGTGCCACGTCAAAGGTTTTTTTCAGTGCCTCGCCATCGCTGCGGGAGAGCGCGTCATGGAGCTCGGCGAGTTGCTCCTGGTAACGTTCCAGTTCGCCGAGCAGTCCCGTGCGATTGGCAAGGCAAACGTCCCGCCACATTTCCGGGTGGCTCGCGGCGATACGCGTGAAATCGCGGAAACCGCTGGCGGCAAAATTGAAATAGAGATCGGCGTCTTCCCGCACCGCCAGGCCGTGAACCAGGGCGAATGACAGGAGATGCGGCAGATGGCTGACTGCGGCGAAAACGCGGTCATGTTGCTCCGGCGTCAACTCGTGAATCTCTCCGCCGCACCACTCCCAGGCGGAACGCACACGCGCGATGTTCAATACCGGGTTTTCCGGCAAGGGCGTAAGCACCACTTTCCGGTGCTGGTACAAATCGGCCCGCGCGGCGGCTGCGCCGCTATTCTCCGCGCCCGCGATCGGATGTCCGGGCACGAACTGCCTCACCCGTTCCCCGAAATATTCGCGCGCGGCAGCCACGACGTCGGACTTGGTGCTGCCGCCGTCGGTGACGACGGTCTCCGGTCCGAGGTACGGCGCGATGCGGGCCATGATTTCCGGCATCTGCCCCACCGGGGTGGCGATCAACACCAGATCGGCGCCTACAATCTCCTGTCCCGGATTGACTCCGATCCGGTCGATGATGCTCCGATCCAGCGCCAAGGTCAGGCTTGACAGGCTGCGCCCGAAACCGACAACTTCCTCCACCTGCCCAGCGGCTTTGAGCGCAAGCGCGAACGATCCGCCAATCAGACCAACGCCGAAGACGACAACTTTTCCAAATTCCGGCTCTGAACTCATCCGCACGCCCTTATTTAAAGCCGCTTTCACCACAGAGGCACAGAGAAAAACAAGAATTTTGTAGGGGCGGCCCCCTGTGGCCGCCCGGAATGACCGGTGCAAAACACGGGCAGGCACAGGAGCCTGACCCTACGAAGGATTGCCATGAATCTGAATCACCCAAGGGGTGAATCATGTTTTTTCTCTGTGTCTCTGTAGTGAAAATCAAGGTTTTTGATTATCCGCGAGCGCTCTCCAGCGCTTGCAGGAAGCGCCGGTTATCCGCCTCGATGCCGATGGTCACGCGCAACCACTCCGGCATGCCATAACCCGCGATCGGGCGAACGATTATCCCTTGGCGCAATAACTTTTCGTTGACCGTTGCGGCATCGCCCGCCTTGAAAGTGACAAAATTGCCATAGGAAGGAATGAAATCGAAACCGAGTTGCCGGAAACCGGCCACCAGTTGTTCCATACCAGCACTGTTGAGCTGATAGCTGCGCGCGATGAATTCGTGGTCGTCGAGCGCCGCGGTCGCCGCCGCCAGGGCCAGGTTGTTGCAGTTGAACGGCTGGCGCACACGGTTCATCAGGTCGGCGATTTCCTCCGAGGTAACCGCATAGCCGACTCGCAGCCCGGCCAGACCGTAAATCTTGGAGAAGGTGCGCGTGATCACCAGATTCTGGAATTCACCGAGCCAATCCTTGGAATCGCCGTTCACATCGGCCGGCAAATACTCGTTGTAGGCTTCGTCGAGCACCACCACGACATCGCGCGGGAGCGAGCGGAGGAAAGATTCGAGTTGCGGAAAGGGGAGGAAGGTTCCGGTCGGGTTATTGGGGTTGGCGATCCAGATCAGACGCGTATCCGGCCGGATGGCGGCCCGCATGGCGTCAAGATCATGCCCAAAGTTCCTGGCCGGCACGGCGATCAGTTCGGCGCCGGCGGTCAGCGAAGCGATCGGGTACACCGCGAAGGCATGTTGCGAGAAGATCGCCGAGCGCCCCGGCGCCAGAAATACACGGGCCGCAATGTCGAGCAGGTCGTTCGAACCGTTGCCCAGAACGATGCGCTCCCGGCCCAGACCGGTATGCGCCGCGACAGCCGCTTTCAGCTCGAAGTCGTCCGGGTAGCGCTCCAGCGTGCTCACCGCCGCTTCCAGCGCAATCTTCGCCTTCGGGCTCATGCCCAGCGGGTTTTCGTTGGACGCCAGCTTGACGATCCGCTCGACCGGAATGCCCATTTCGCGGGCCAGTTGGGTGATCGGCTTGCCGGGCTGATAGGCGGAGATGGCGCGAACGTAAGGTAGCGCTTGATCACATGGTGATAAATTCGGTGACAGATTCGGTGACAAACTCGGTGACATGCTGGGAATCCTCGAAAAAAAAAGTTGAAAAGCTTGTTCAATAAACAGCGACAGGATACGACCCGAGCACTTTCAGATAGGCGGCGCGGCGCGTCAGTTCGGCCAGTGCGTGAGCCACTTCCGGATCGTTGCGGTGCCCTTCGACATCAACGTAGAACACATATTCCCACAAGGTATGGCGGGCGGGCCGCGATTCCAGGCGCGTCATCGATACGCCAGCCTCGGAGAATGGCGCAAGCAATTCGTTCAGCGAACCGGTGCGATTAGGTGCGGACATGATGAGCGAGGTCTTGTCGTGCCCCGAGGGGCCGGTTTCCTGACGCCCGAGCACGACAAAGCGCGTGGTGTTGTTCGGTTCGTCCTCGACGTTGCTGACGAGAACGGGAAGCTCGTAACGCTTCGCGGCCGCTTCTCCGGCCAGAGCCGCCGTTCCTGTTTCCGCCGCAGCCAACTGCGCGGCCTGCGCGTTGCTGCTGACGGGGATGCGCTGCGCCCTGGGCAGTGAGCGGTTAAGCCATTCATGGCACTGCGCCAGCGACTGCGCGTGCGAATACACTTTAGTAATGGCATCGAGCGAGGTTTCCCTGGTCATCAGGTGCTGATGGATGCGCAGGACAACTTCTCCGCACACCTTGAGTGGTGACGCCATCAGAAGGTCGAGCGTCCGCCCGATCGCGCCCTCGGTCGAATTCTCCACCGGCACCACGGCAAAATCGGCGTGGCCGGCTTCGGTCTCGCGGAAGATGTCGTCGATCGAGACCTGCGGCCGCAACTGCGTGGCGTGGCCAAAATGTTTGGTAGCGGCACTTTCCGAAAACGTGCCGAGCGGTCCCAGAAAAGCCACGGTCAGCGGACGTTCGAGGGACAGACAGGCGGACATCACCTCGCGGAAAAACCGGGTCACGCTTTCGTTTGACAGCGGCCCCTTGTTTATTTCCTGGATGCGGCGCAGAACCTGCGCTTCACGTTCCGGCCGGTAGACGAAACCGCCCTCGCCGTGCGCCGTCTTGATTTCCCCGACCTTTTGGGCACAACGTGCCCGGCGGTTCAACAGGTCGATCAGTTGCGCATCGATGGCGTCGATTTCACCGCGCACATCAGCGAGTTCCCTGGCGAGTTCCTTTTTCAGCTCATCACTCATGACAGTGCGGATAGTCCTTTATCCCTCTTTTTCCCTCTTTATTCCCCGCCCTGCTCCGGCGCGGAACCTTGACTTGAATCCGTCGCATCTTTCTCCTGGCCGTTTCCGGAATCGGCTTCTGAATCAACCTCGGTCTCGACCACTTTCTCCAGGCCGGCCAGTTTCTCGCCCTCATCGAGAGCAATCAGGGTGACGCCCTGCGTCGCCCGGCCCAGTTCGCGGATTTCGGCCACGCGCGTGCGGATCAGCACGCCGCCCGTGGTAATCAGCATGATCTCGTCTTCATCCTTGACCAGCCGCGCGGCGGCGGCCTTGCCGTTACGCTCGCTGGAGGCGATGGCGATGACGCCCTGACCGCCCCGGCCGGAATGACGGAAGTCGGCGAGCACCGTGCGCTTGCCGTAGCCGTTCTCGGTCGCCACCAGCACTGTTTCCTGATGGTTATCCGCCACCAGCAGCGACAACACTTGCTGGCCCTCGCCCAGTTTCATGCCGCGCACGCCGCGCGCGGTACGCCCCATCGGTCGGACATCTTCCTCGTCGAACCAGACCGCCTTGCCAGCGTCTGAAACCAGCACGATATCTTGAGTTCCGTTGGTGATTTCCGCGCCGATCAGGTAATCGTCCTCGTCCAGCGCCACGGCAATGATGCCGGCTTTGCGCGGATTGGAAAAATCCGACAAGGGCGTCTTTTTCACCGTGCCCTGCGCGGTGCACATGAAGATGAAACGGTCTTCGACGAATTCCTTGATCGGCAGAATGGCGCTGATCTTCTCGCCCTGCTCAAGCGGAAACATGTTGACGATCGGTTTGCCGCGCCCGGTGCGCGCGCCTTGTGGCACTTCGAACACCTTGAGCCAGTAAACCCGGCCGCGATTGGAGAAGCAGAGGATGGAATCGTGGGTGTTGGCGGTAAACAAATGGGCGACGAAATCGTCTTCCTTGACCGACGAAGCCTGCTTGCCCCGTCCGCCACGCCGCTGGGCGCGATAATCGCCGAGCGGCTGCGATTTGATGTAGCCGGAATGCGACAGCGTGACCACCATGTCCTGCGGCACGATGAAATCCTCGATGCTCAGATCCTGCGTATCGAGGATGATCTCCGAACGCCGCTTGTCGCCAAACTGGGCGCGCACGACGTTGAGATCCTCGGCGATGATTTCAGTGATGCGTTCCGGCCGGGCCAGAATGTCCAACAGATCGTCAATGCGCCCGATCAGTTCCGCGTAGTCGGTAACGATCTTGTCGCGTTCGAGGCCGGTCAGGCGTTGCAGACGAAGTTCGAGGATGGCCTGCGCCTGCGCTTCAGAAAGCAGATAGCCGTTCTTCGACAGACCGTATTCGAGCCCCAGACCTTCCGGGCGCGTGGCGTCCAGCGCAGCGCGCTGGAGCATCCCGGTCACCGTCGCCGACGGCCACAGTTTCGACATCAGCCCGCGCCTGGCATCCGCCGGCGCCGGCGAGGCCTTGATCAGGGCGATGATTTCATCGACATTGTCCAGCGCCACGGCCAGACCTTCCTGGATGTGCGCTTTCTCACGCGCCTTGCGCAGTTCGAACACGGTGCGCCGGTTGATGATCTCGCGCCGGTGAGTGAGGAAACAGTCAATAAGCTGCTTGAGGTTGAGCAGGCGCGGCTCGCCGTCGACCAGCGCCACCATGTTCATCCCGAAGGTATCCTGCAACTGGGTCATCTTGAACAGGTTGTTCAGGACGACTTCCGGCATTTCGTTGCGTTTGAGTTCAATGACCGCGCGCATGCCGGATTTATCGGACTCGTCGCGCAGGTCGGAGATGCCTTCGATTTTCTTCTCGTTGACCAGCTCGCTGATCTTTTCCAGCAGCGTTCGCTTGTTAACCTGGTACGGCAGTTCATCGATGATGATCGCCTGACGGTCGGCGCTACCCTTGATTTCTTCAAAGTGCGTTTTCGCGCGCATGATGACGCGGCCACGCCCCGTCCGGTAGCCTTCGCGCACGCCGGAAACGCCATAAATGATCCCGGCGGTCGGAAAATCGGGCGCGGGAACGAGTTCGATCAGTTCATCGATGCTCATCTCCGGGTTATGCAGCAAGGCCAGACAGGCATCGACGACTTCGTTGATATTGTGCGGCGGAATGTTGGTCGCCATGCCAACAGCGATCCCCGACGAACCATTGATCAGCAGGTTGGGAATCCTTGCCGGCAAGATCAGCGGTTCCTGCTCGGAACCGTCGTAGTTCGGCCCGAAATCGACGGTTTCCTTGTCGATGTCGGCCAGCAGTTCGTGGCCGATGCGCGCCATGCGCACTTCCGTGTAACGCATCGCCGCCGCGCTGTCGCCGTCGATCGAACCGAAGTTGCCCTGACCGTCAACCAGCATGTAACGCATCGAAAAATCCTGCGCCATACGCACGATCGTGTCGTAGATCGCCGCGTCACCGTGCGGGTGGTACTTACCCATCACGTCGCCGACGATGCGCGCCGATTTTTTGTAGGGCTTGTTCCAGTCGTTCGAGACCTCGTGCATCGCGTACATGCAGCGGCGATGTACCGGTTTCAAGCCATCACGCGCGTCCGGCAAGGCCCGGCCGACGATCACGCTCATCGCGTAATCGAGATACGACCGGCGCATTTCGTCTTCAAGGCTGATGGTGAGTATTTCTTTTGCGAAGGTTTCCACGGCTCGTTCCAATCCGGCGACCGGTTAATTAGCGAATCAGCACTTCAGCGCCGGCATTTTCGTTTTTTCGAACTTGCCATTTTAACACGCCGCCACCCCGCTCCCAACGCTAAAACCTGATTTTCCGAAGATGGGGAGACAAAACAAGCCTGTTCCGAAGTAAGCTTGCAAAGCGTCCGGCAAGTGCGGACCGGTAGCACTCTCTACATATAAGTAAACTGCGAACAAACTACGAGCGAGTTACACGATGCCCGATCCAATCGACCTGCTTATCGAAGCCAAGTGGATCATTCCGGTCGAACCGGCCGATATTGTTCTCGAAAACCACTCCGTCGCCGTCGACAAGGGCCGAATTGTTGCGATTTTGCAACAGTCGGAAGGAAATTTTCGATTTACCCCCCGCGAAGTCAGGCAATTGCATGACCATGTCCTTATTCCGGGCCTTGTCAATCTACACACGCACGCCGCAATGTCCCTGCTGAGGGGCCTTGCGGACGATCTTCCACTGGATGTCTGGCTGCGTGATCATATCTGGCCGGCTGAAGCAAAACATGTGTCGCCCCAGTTCGTTCATGACGGAACCTTGCTGGCCTGTGCGGAAATGCTGCGTGGCGGCGTCACCTGTTTCAATGACATGTATTTTTTTCCCCAGGCAACGGCGAAAGCCGCGCTGGAACTGGGAATCCGGGCAGTCGTCGGATTGATCGCCGTAGACTTCCCAACGGCCTATGCCGCCGATGCGGATGACTATCTGGCCAAAGGCATGGCCGTTCGCGATGAATTCCGCGACAGCCCACTGCTTAAGTTCTGCCTGGCCCCGCACGCCCCTTACACGGTCAGCGATCGCAGTTTCGAGAAGGTTCTGACGCTCTCGGAACAGTGCGACGTTCCCCTCCACATGCACCTCCACGAGACCCGGAAGGAAATCGAGGACAGCCTGAAACTCTTCGGAATGCGGCCTATCGAGCGCTTGCGCCGCCTCGGCGTGCTTGGCCCTGGGCTGATCGGCGCACATGCCGTTCATCTCGAAGATCATGAAATACAGCTTCTGGCCCAGCACGGCTGCTCCGTCGCGCACTGCCCGAGCTCCAATCTCAAACTTGCCAGTGGAATTGCGCGGATCGCTCAGATGACTCAAAAAGGCGTAAACATCGGCCTTGGGACGGATGGCGCCGCCAGCAACAACCGCCTGGATATCCTCCAGGAAATGCGCACGGCATCGCTTCTGGCCAAGGGATCCAGCGGGCAGGCCGATGCCGTCGGCGCCCATCAGGCGTTGCGCATGGCCACGCTGAACGGCGCGCGCGCGCTCGGCCTGGACAAGGAAATCGGCAGCATCGAAGAAGGCAAGTCGGCGGATTTCTGCGCCATAAAGACTAATGACTCCCTGTTGGCGCCGTGCTACGATCCGGTATCACTACTTGCTTATTCGGCGGGACGTGAGCATGTATCAGACGTATGGGTAGCTGGAAAGGCTTGTGTCTCCAATGGAAATTTGCCCCATTGCAACATGATAGAGTTGAAAAATCTGGCAGCTTTGTGGCAAAATCGAGTTTGTTCCTGAAATGGTTTTTGTCTTTCCACAATAAGTTGCAACAAGCCACTTGGTCAAATCAGCAGGCTTTAATCATTACTAACGAGGTAAATTAAGATGAACAAAACAGCAAAACATTCCGTGATGGCCCTGGTGGCTGTAACCCTTGGTCTGTGCGCCTCGTTGGCGCAAGCCCAGGCCGTCGATCGCGTCTATGCCATTGATGGCCGTGGAGAAGTCGTGATTGATCCGTTCGGGCTCTGCTGGCGGACCGGTTTCTGGACACCGGCTGCTGCGGCCAAGGATCCCGCTGGCTGCAAGTGCGACAAGGACCTGTTGCCGAAGGATGTCTGCGAACCGAAGCCTGCTGCGGCCGCTCCGACTCAGACTACAGTAGCGCCGCCGCCTCCACCCCCGGTCCGCGCCAAGGAAACCATCGCCGCCGACGCGCTGTTTGACTTCGACAAGGCTGTTCTGCGTCCCGAAGGCAAGGCCAAGCTTGACGCAGTTGCCGCTGCCTCCACCAGACTGACTCTCGAAGTAGTCATCGCCGTGGGTCATACCGACCGTTTCGGTAGCGCTGCCTACAACCAGAGGCTCTCCGAAAGGCGTGCCGCTGCCGTCAAGGACTATCTGGTCGGCAAGGGTATCCCGGCCAACCGCGTTTACACCGAAGGCAAGGGCAGCAAGCAGCCAGTTACCCAGCCCGGCGATTGCAAAGGACCGAAGAGCCCGAAGGTCATCCAGTGTCTGCAACCTGACCGTCGCGTCGATATCGAAATCATTGGTACCCAGAAATAATCGGGTCCGATACAATGAAAGCCCTGCTTCGGCAGGGCTTTTTATTTGCCTGCACACATGGACGCCATGCACAACGCCGACCCCTTGGAACTTGACAAATTCAGCCGGCTCGCTCATCGCTGGTGGGATGCTCAAAGCGAATTCAAACCGCTCCACGAAATCAACCCGCTACGCCTGGCCTGGATCAATCAACATGCCGTGCTATCTGGCAAGACAGCGCTGGATATCGGCTGCGGCGGCGGCCTCCTGTCCGAGAGTCTGGCCCAATGCGGCGCCAGTGTCACCGGGATCGACCTTTCCGAACAGGTGCTCGGCGTGGCGAGGCTCCATCTCCTGGAAAGCGGAAAGAAGGTCGACTACCGGCTGACTTCCGCCGAGGAACTGGCCCGAAAGATGCCCGGTGCTTTCGATGTCGTCACTTGTATGGAAATGCTCGAACATGTTCCCGATCCGGGAAATACCATCGCGGCCTGCTCGACCCTGGTCAAACCCGGCGGCCACGTCTTCTTTTCAACCCTCAACCGGAATCCG
>BNUC01000104.1 GCA_025997075.1 Betaproteobacteria bacterium
CATCGATGTGACTTATTCGCTGAGCAAGGATCTCGATTTGCAGTTCGGCTTCATGCGCACGACCGATGATGAGCATCCGAAGGCAAAAACCAACAGCGTGGCGGTTGTGGCGACCTGGCGGTTTTGACAAGTTTTTGATGGATCGTTGTCCGGCCATGCCTTGCTTGTGTCGGAACGAGGAGAACAAGGAGAAGGATTTGGGGACGAATAAACAAGCGGATGCTGCATGTTTGACGCTGGATCGGGCGACTATCGGCGATACTTTGGCCGTGTCGCGGGTCGAAGCGCCCGAGCAGTCGCCCGAATGGGGCCGCTGGCTTGAGGAAATCGGTTTCGTCGTCGGCGAGCCGGTACGCTTGATGGCCAGGGCGATTCCGGGCGGCGATCCGATGGTGGTGCGCGTCGGCCAGTCGACCTTTGCCTTGCGGCGCGTCGAAGCGGCGTGCATCAGCGTGAAGCCGATCGAAGCCTTTGCCGCGTCCTCGCTTGATCAGGTCGTTTTGGAAGCTGCATGAACGAAGCGGTTGTTCATTTGTATCCAAGCGGGCCGCTGATGGTCCTGATCGGCAATCCCAACTGCGGCAAGACCGCGCTGTTCAACCGGCTGACTGGCGGGCGCCAGAAAGTCGCCAATTACGCGGGTGTGACGGTCGAGCGCAAGGAAGGGAAATTCGTCACGGCTTCCGGCAAGACGATTCGCGTGCTCGATCTGCCGGGCGCGTACAGTCTTTATCCGCGTTCGCCGGACGAGCGCATCACCTGCGATGTCCTGCTCGGGCGGGCGGCGGGCGAGAAGCGGCCGGACCTCGTCGTCTGTGTTGTCGACGCCACCAATCTGCGCCGCAACCTGCGCCTGGTGTTGGCCGTCAAGCGGCATGGTCTGCGCTGCGTGGTGGCGCTCAATATGTCCGATCTGGCTGCGAAACGCGGCATCCATCTCAAGCCGGAGGCCCTTTCGGCCGAGCTTGGCGTGCCGGTGGTAAGTACGGTGGCGGTGCAGAGCAATGGCATCGACTCCTTACTTGCGCTGCTTGACGGCCCGGAAGTGTGGCGAGCGCCGCTGCCGCCGGCTGGCGCCGGGGCGGACGCCCAGGCTTCCGAGCAAGGCGAGCACATGGCTGTGCGCCGGATATTGCAGAAACTCAGCCTCGATGATCTCGTTCCGCATACGCCGAGCGACCGTATCGATCATTTCGTGCTGCATCCCGTGCTGGGGCCGGTGTTGCTGGCCGTGGTGCTGTTTCTGGTCTTCCAGGCGGTGTTCGCCTGGGCCGAAGCGCCGATAAGCTGGATCGAGGGCGCGATGGCATGGGTGGGAGGCTTTGTCGGCGGCCATCTCGCCGATGGCTGGGTGAAAAGCCTGATCGTCGACGGCATTATCGCCGGCGTCGGCGGCGTGCTGGTGTTCCTGCCGCAGATTCTGATTCTCTTCTTCTTCATTCTCGTGCTCGAAGAGTCGGGTTATCTGCCGCGCGCCGCTTTCCTGCTTGACCGTCTGATGGGCTGGGTCGGCCTCTCCGGACGTTCCTTCATTCCCATGCTGTCGAGCTTCGCCTGCGCCATTCCCGGCATCATGGCCGCGCGCACCATCGGCGATCCGCGCGACCGGCTGGTCACGATCCTGATCATGCCGATGATGACCTGCTCGGCGCGTCTGCCCGTCTATGCCTTGCTGATCGGAGCGTTCATTCCACAGCGGGAAATAGGGGGGATGTTCCAGTTGCAGGGACTCGTCCTGTTCGTCCTCTATCTGGCGGGGATCTTCGGCGCCGTGCTGGTCGCCTGGCTGCTCAAATGTTTTACCAGAGCGGGACGCCAGGTGCGGCCGCTGATGATGGAACTGCCGAGCTATCACCTGCCGACCGCGCGCAACATCGCCATCGGCCTGTGGCAGCGCGCGAAGGTCTTCGTCAGGCGCGTCGGCGGGATCATCCTGATTTCGGCCATGCTGATCTGGTTCCTCTCCAGCTATCCGGTCGCGCCGAAAGATGCCGAACAGTCGGCGATTGAGTATAGCTTTGCCGGGCAGATGGGCAAGGCGATGGCGGTGGTTTTCGAGCCGCTGGGATTCAACTGGCAACTCAGCGTGGCGCTGATACCGGCGATGGCCGCGCGCGAGGCGGTTGTCAGCTCGCTGGGTACGGTGTATTCACTGTCTTCCGACGATGAGGAAGCAAGCGAGAAGGCCTTGAGCGAGCACATTTCTGCCTCGTGGAGTCTGGCCACGGCGCTGTCCTTCCTCGCATGGTTCGTCTTTGCGCCCCACTGTCTGGCGACCCTGGCGGCCGTCAAGCGTGAGACAGGAGGCTGGACGATGCCGCTGATCATGGCCGGCTATCTGCTCGGTCTCGCGTATCTGGCAGCTTTCGTCACCTACCGCGTGGCGCTCGGGTTCGGATTGGGGTGACGAAGCTACAAGCCAACAGACTGTTACAAAACTGCCCACAAAGCGCTACAGACGCGGACTGCGGCGATGGGTAGACTCCAAAACATTGTTTCAGCGCCTGTCGCTGGCAATGTTTGACCCTCCCTGACCCATCGCAACGATGGGATTTGTATCCCGGGCCACACTGGCTCGGGATTTTTTTTAGTGCTTCTCCATGCAGGAAACGCACGATTACCAGCAACGCAATCGGTATAATCGGCGGATGTCAGAGACGCCCAGCCTGCCAGACAAACATTCTCCGATTCAGCTTCTCCCGGATCTGCTGATCAGCCAGATCGCCGCCGGCGAGGTGGTCGAGCGTCCGTCCTCGGTGCTCAAGGAATTGCTTGAGAATGCGCTCGACGCCGGTAGCACGGCTATCCAGATTCAGCAAGCGTAGGTTGGAAAAGCCGCGAAGCGGCGCATTCCGACAACTGTATCTTCCAGCGCAAAGCGCTGCAAATTAAACAACGACCTCATCATTTGCGGCACGACCTTCCCAAGCTATTTTCTGAAAAAAAACGTGGTTACCTCGAAGATCGCGTTCTTCGGCATCACCCGGCGTTTCGTGGGAACCGAGCCGAACTGCCCGCTGCTGACTGGTCTACAACCTGAGCATACAACGCCTTCTGCGGGACATGGAACGGCTGACGGATCACTACAGCTTGTGTCATGAGTTGTAGCTGTCTTCATTTTTGGCATAAGAAAGGCTTGTAATCAGCAAGGTAAGCGACGCTAAACGAGTCACAATCGACAAGAAAAAGTGCCCCATGAAAGTGACACGGCGACAATTTTTCAAGATAAGCACAGCGGGCCCTCCATCGCATTGATGGGTTTTTCGCCGACAGCGGCTCTGGCCGAAGTCCGGACCTTCAAGCTGGCCCGCGCCACCGAAACACGCAATACCTGCCTGCATTGTTCGGTGACTTGTGGTCTGTTGCTGTACTCGGTCGGCGACAGCTCGCAGAATGTCTATTCCAGGATCATCCATATCGAAGGAGACCCGGATAATCTCGTCAATCAGGGGGGCGCCGATCGTCTCGCCCACGATGTGCTGGACGCCGAACCGTCTTCCGTGTTGCTGGTGACCAATTTCGACCGCTTCCCCACCAGCGTGCTGGCGGTGATGAAGCATTTCTCCGAACTCGGCACGGAAACCATTCTGCTCACCAATTGTCGCAGCAACCCGTTGTTGCGCTACGCCAAGCATTCCTTGTTCATCCACAGCGAATCGAAAACCCTCTTCAAAAGCCGTTGCGCCATGCTGGTAATGCTGGAAGCGCTCGTTTCCGGCATGGGCGTCAGGCTCCACGAGGAAAACACCAGCCGCCTCGACGCCATGGAGAGCTTGTTCCGTGAGCTCGGCATTTATCTGCAAAAGAACTGATGCGCAAGCGAGGGGAATCATGTATTCAGAAACCGGGAGATAACTCTGGCGGCATTCGTTACCTACCGCATGGCGCCTGGGTTCGGATGGAAATGACGATGGCTTATGAGACTGGCGGCGCTGCCACGGTCGCCGTCTCGCTTTGTTTCTTATCTCTGTGATTTTTATCACTAATTTTTTCTGAAGCCGGGTTTAATATAAATGGCTATGGAAAACATTGACGAAAATATGGGTGGGATTTTTGATTCTGCGCCCAAGTTCAAAAGCTCAACGCATGCAGACCCGGATAAGCAATGGCTCTACGCAATATCAAAGGTTCTGCTTCCTCACGAAGACCGCGTCATGCGTCGTATGCGTGACTGGGATGAGGCTGTGAATGAAGCATTTCGGGGTCAGGGAGATATGGGGCGCGAAGAGCGGGAAGTCCTTGCGAGCTTGTTGAAAGAAAAATAATAGTTAATTTGTTGCATCCGTAGGTTTCTTCGTCGACCCTCTCGGGATCAAGCGCGGACGTTGGTTCATCGAAAAGCATGATGGCTGGCTGCATGGCCAGGGTGTGCTCCGGGGACGACCGCTGCCTGAGCGAACAATCCCCCGGCAAAGCCGGGGGTTTCTCCTTGCGAAATGAAAGCGAGCTTAAAATACTCGCAAGTCAAAACGAGCGTTCAATCTCAGGGAGCCGAACCATGACCGATACCCCACTTGCCATCGCCGGAAAAAGCTTTGAAGACCTCAAGCAGATCAACGAATACGGAGCCGAGTATTGGAGCGCCCGCGCCTTGCAGTCTCTGCTGGGCTACAGTCAGTGGCGGCGCTTTGAGCAGGCCATAGAACGTGCCGTAAGTTCTTGTAAAGCATCAGGAAATCCGCCTGACTATCATTTTGCCGGCATCGGCAAAATGATCGAGACCGGCAAGGGCGCGATCCGCGATGTCGACGACTACCACCTTTCCCGCTTTGCCTGCTACCTCATCGCCCAGAACGGCGACCCGCGCAAGCCGGAAATCGCCAACGCGCAAAAGTATTTTGCCATCCAGACCCACCGTCAGGAACTCAGCGACCAAGCCGCTGCCGACCTGGAACGATTGGAACTGCGCAAGCAGACCGCCGAAGAATTCAAGGCGCTGTCCGGCGCGGCACAACAAGCAGGCGTACAGAACCGCATGTTCGGTGTCTTTCATGACGCAGGTTACAAGGGACTATACGGCGGTTTGGGACGTGACGCCATCAAAGCGCGTAAAGCTATCCCGGAAAAAGACAATCTGCTTGACCGGATGAACGCTACGGAACTGGCCGCTAATCAGTTCCGCATGACGCAAACCCGTGACAAATTGGCGCATGACGGTATCCACAGCCAATCTCAAGCCATCCAGACTCATGAACAGGTTGAGAGAGAAGTCCGTGACGCCATCCGGCGCATTGGTGGCGTATTGCCGGAAAATATCCCAGCGGACGAACACATCAAACAGGTTGAAAAACGCTTGAAAACTGCCACACCCAAACTGGAACTGGATAACAGGGACGCTACTGGTTTGCTGGGAGATGGGAAACAGGAGCAGTGAGCAACAATTCAAAACCCAAAGAAGGTTGGTGCTAATTCGACAAATCGCAAATATCATAAAATGCAACCTACTCTCATACAAACACCCATGGAACATTGATGACACCACGCCTTCTAACCCCGCATCAGAGCCAGTACTACGCCTGGCTGCTGACTCGTCGTGCAGCGGGTGACAGCGTGGAGTCGCTGGCATCGACCTTGGTGGATTCACAAGTCGATCTCAACCCTCACCAAGTCGATGCGGCGCTCTTCGCCTGCCGTAATCCTCTCTCTCGTGGAGTCATCCTTGCTGACGAGGTGGGGCTGGGCAAAACCATCGAAGCGGGCTTGGTCATTTCTCAACGTTGGGCAGAACGGCGGCGCAAGATGCTCATCATCGCCCCGGCTAACTTGCGCAAGCAGTGGTATCAGGAATTACAGGACAAATTCGGTCTGCAAGGTCGAATTCTGGAAGCCAAGAGCTATAACGCAATCCTGGAACTTTATGGTCTCGTCAGCATGATTGACGACCGTGTTTTTGGCGACCTTGATAGTTTTCGCACGCAGTTTACGGCTCAAAGCAAAGACCAGACCTTCGGTAATCTACGCGATCGTCTGACCAACGTCTGCAAACGTAATCGTGTTTTCGTGCCCGGTTCAAGAGATGATCGCTATTCAAAATTTATAGAAAACTATGAAGATAATTTCAGCGATTGGAGACTAATAGGGCTACGTGATGCATTTCAGCAGGGTAACAGGCTGACATCATGGAAAGCAGCAAAAATAAAGTATGCAGATAAGCTTGAAGAAAAAATGGCAGAGTTTGTTGTTGCCAACGCTCACAAAGTTGTTCGTACTGCTAGAGTTGCGCCTAAAGATGTCAACGAGTCAGCGAGGGAATCCGGTGATTAATCCGGAATACAATCCGGCGCAACTGGCGGAAGCCTTGTGCAAGCTGGAAGGGTTTGACTATGCGCCGTCGGAAAGCTGTTGGTGGCAGCATGGGCATTCTTCCGAGCGGGATTTTATTTATGTGACGACGCAAAATCTGTCCGCTGAACAGTTGCAGGCTTTGTCTGATGAGGTGGGCAACCAGCAAAGTTTGCTGGTGTGCTGCGCGGCGTTTCACGGGGTTTCTTCCGCTCAAGCCGCCGAACGCTGGTCGAATCTGACCTTGAAAAAAATCCCCAAAATGGTGTTGTCGCGCTGCGAGTGGGGGCACGATGATTACAGTCTCAATGTGGCGAATCTGCCGATGGCCGCGCCCTCACCCCCAGCCCCTCTCCCGCCAGCGGGCGAGGGGAGAAAAGCGAAGCGGGACACGGTGACGGGGGATTTGTTTGGCGATGCAGGTGGGGAGGCGTGATGGCAAAGAAACATGAAATTTCGCTTGTCCGCTCTTCGGCGGCGGAATATCTGACCTTTGTGGCTGCCAGTGGCGCGGGTGGCGTGGAGGCGGTGTACGCCGACGAAAACGTTTGGCTCACCCAGAAGATGATGGGGGTTCTCTACGATGTGGAAACGCACACCATCAATTACCACATAAAAAAGGTTTTTTCGGACAGCGAATTACTGGAAGAAGCAGTTATTCGAAATTTTCGAATAACTGCCGCCGACGGCAAAAGCTACGACACCAAGCACTACAATCTCGCCGCTATCATTGCCGTGGGCTACAAGGTCAACTCCGAGCGAGCCGTGCAGTTTCGCAAATGGGCAACGACCATCGTCGAGGAATTCACCCTCAAGGGCTACACGATGGACGACGAGCGCCTGAAAAGCGGCGGTTCCGTCCTGACAGCAAAATACTTTGAGGAACAACTCCAGCGCGTCCGCGAGATACGCCTTTCCGAACGCAAGTTCTACCAGAAAATCACCGACATCTACGCCACTGCCATCGACTATGATGTAACGGCGCAGGCGACCAAACGCTTTTTCGCCACGGTGCAGAACAAGTTGCATTGGGCTATTCACGGACAGACGGCGGCGGAAATCATCTATCACCGCGCCCATGCTGACCGGGAAAACATGGGGCTGACCACTTGGCAGGATGCGCCGCGAGGAAAAATCCAGAAATTCGATGTCGTCGTCGCCAAAAATTACTTGACCGAGCATGAAATGGCGCAGCTTACCCGACTGGTATCCGCCTATCTGGATGTGGCCGAAAGCATGGCGATACGCAAGATTCCGATGAGCATGCAGGATTGGGAGACACGCCTGAATCGTTTTATCGCCGCGACAGACCGCGAAATATTGCAGGATGCGGGCAAGGTGACGGCGGAAATTGCCAAAGCCCATGCCGAAAGCGAATTCGAGAAATACCGCATCGTGCAGGACAGGCTGTTCGAGAGTGATTTCGACCGTGCGACGAAACTGCTGTTGGGGGGTGTCGATGACTAAGAAAATTCTCATCATCGCTGGCCCCAACGGGGCAGGGAAAACCACGTTCGCCCGTTCGTTTCTGCCGGACGAGGCGGCGTGTCCGCGCTTTATCAATGCCGATTTGATCGCCGCCGGTTTATCGCCTTTCGCGCCGGAAGCCGCTGCGATCAAGGCGGGACGGCTGATGTTGGAAGAAATCCGCAGTTGCGTACAAGGTGGAGAAAGTTTTGCTTTTGAGACAACCTTATCCGGCTTGAGTTATCTTCGACATATTCGACAATGGCGAGCGCAAGGGTATCGGGTTAGTCTTTACTTTCTAAGCTTGCCTGATGCCAAATTTGCCGTTGCGCGTGTTGCCGAACGTGTTCGACAAGGCGGACATGCTATCCCGGAAGCGGTCATTCGTCGCCGTTTCAGCGCAGGCTTGCGTAATTTTGAACAGTATTACCGCGCCAGCGTGAATGACTGGGCGTTGTATGACAACACTGACACTCAACCTGCTTTGCTGGAATGGGGTACAAACACATGAATCCAAAAGACATTTCTACCGCCGAAAATCCGGATTTGCGTGCTTCGCTCGCAGCCATGCAACGTGCAGCAGCCTTGGCGCGCAAGGTCGCCATTCAGACAGATACAGGTATCGTCATCGCAAAGGATGGCAAACTGGTGCATGTTTCCGCCGATGAACTCCGCAAGGAAGCTGCGGAGGGGAAAGACGCATGAGCCAGGGGGAATTTCTGCTGTACCAGACCGAAGATGCTCAAACGCGGGTTCAGTTGCGTTTGCAGGGTGAAACGGTCTGGTTGTCGCAAAAGCAGTTGGCGGAGTTGTATCAAAAGGATGTTCGCACGATCAATGAACACCTGAAAAACATCTATGCTGATGGCGAACTTGATCCTGATCGAACTATCCGGAAATTCCGGATAGTTGCCCGCGAAGCCGCACGGAACGTGGAACGGCTGGTTGATCACTACAATCTTGAAGTGATTTTGCATGTTGGCTACCGGGTGCGTTCGCACCGGGGCACGCAGTTCCGGCGCTGGGCGACGGAGCAGTTGCAGGACTATCTGACCAAAGGTTTTTTGCTGGACGACGACCGCTTCAAGAGGGGGCAGGACAGCGCCTATTTTGAGGAACTGCTGGCGCGCATCCGCGACATTCGCTCGTCCGAAAAAGAATTCTGGCGCAAGGTGTTGGATATTTACGCTACCAGCATAGACTACGACCCGCGTACCGAAACTTCGCAACAGTTTTTTGCCACGGTGCAAAACAAGATGCACTGGGCGGCACATGGGCATACGGCAGCGGAATTGATTGTCCTGCGTGTGGACGCGGACAAACCTCACATGGGTTTGACCAGTTGGGCGAGCGCCAACAAAGGCGGGACGGTGCGAAAGGCGGATGTCGGTATCGCCAAGAACTATCTTGATGGCGAAGAGTTGGAAACGCTTAATCGCATTGTTACGGCTTATATCGAAGTGGCAGAGTTACAAGCCAGAGCACGACAGCCGATGACGATGCGGGATTGGAGTCTGCAACTGGATGACTTTCTGCGAATGACGCGCAAGGACATCCTTACTCACGCTGGCAAGGTTTCCGCTGAGGCGGCGCTGGCGCAAGCGCAGCAAGCCTATGCGCAATATCAGCAGCAGGTGTGCAACTTGCCAACGCAAGCGGAAAAAGACTTTGAGGCTGCCATCGCGCAGCCATTGAAGCAAATCGAAAAAAACCGAAAAACAACCTTGCCAGGTAAACGCAAAAGGGAGAACTCATGAACGTGCGGGTGCAAAACCATGTGGCTGCGCGCTTGTCGTTGCGCCCGCCACAGGCGGAATCTTTGGCGCGGCTGACACGAGCGATTGAGGCTGCGCCGGATATGCTCCAGCAGGAGCGTGATGTTGCCGCCATCCTTGCTGCCTTGAAAACTGGATTTCCGACGCTGGAAGATTTTGACCGGGAATTTCCCTCGCTTTGTTTCGCGCTGGCAACGGGCGTGGGTAAGACGCGGCTGATGGGGGCGTTTATTTCTTACCTGCATCTGGCGCATGGCATCAACAATTTTTTGTGCTCGCGCCGAATCTGACGATTTACAACAAGCTGATTGCCGACTTTACGCGCAATACGCCGAAATACGTTTTCAAGGGCATTGCGGAATTTGCCCAGCAAGCGCCGTTGATGATCACTGGCGACAATTACGACCAAATCGGTGCGGGGGTGGGTCGTGCGCTGCAGGGATTCGCCCATGATGTCCGCATCAACATTTTCAACATCTCAAAAATCAATTCCGAAGTGCGTGGTGGCAAAGAGCCGCGCATCAAGCGGATGCGTGAGGTGTTGGGCGACAGCTATTTCAACCATCTGGCGAATTTGCCCGACCTCGTTTTGTTGATGGATGAATCGCACCGCTACCGCGCCAGCGCGGGGATTCGCGCCATTAACGAGTTAAAGCCTTTGCTGGGGCTGGAACTGACGTTCAGGTTTAGCCAGGTCGACGCTGGCGGTTTCCCCAGATCGACCGGGGACTCGCCAAAGGGTGCGTGACTCGATCGACTATTACGGGATTTCAGAGCGAACGTATTTTTATCCTGAAAAAACTCAGTTCAACCACCTGCCTGTGCCGTGCCGTCACGGCAGGCAGGTGGTTAACTGCTTTTTTCAGGTTTATTGTTGTGTTTTTTTATCAGAGTACAACTGGCGCGACTGCTTTAGCTCTACAACTGGGGGTTGTCGTTTTGGCTTCGGATGCCCGGACTTGCGTAACGCCTTGGCAACAGCGACGAGGCCGGACCAGGCGGTTGCTGCTTCCTCCTCAGTCATCTCTGGACAGGCTTTGATGGCTTCGGCCAGATCGGACAAGGTGACCCCGGCATATTGCGTCCGCCGATGCTGGATATCGGCTGCATTGCGTGCCTGCCTATCCGCCCACCACCTGTCAAGCAACTTTTTTTCCTCGTCGGAGAGGTCGGCCAGGAGATCGGTGCTTGGAAAACTATCCGAATACCGGGGAAACGCGGTAATCACTTTCTGATGACTGCGCTTGCTTATCGGATCGTAAATCGACCTGATGCACTGGATTTTTTTACCTTGCTCCCGGAATTGCATATCGGAAACTTTTCTATCTGTCTAATGGATAACTTCTTATCCGTTGCGATGCTGGTATTATATCCCATTGCGGATATTTTTCTATCCGTTGCGCGGATGTACTTCTATCCTGAGCTATACACGATAGGGGCTTTCAACAAAATCCCGGCTGGGGACTTAGGCCCCGGACGCTTGATCTCGGTGGCTACGTCCGCGTGGTTCTTGGAAACGCTCTAAGAATCAGCGCAACTACCGATCCCCGAAAGTAACGAAACGCGTGGTGAAGGTGTTGTCAAGATCGATCCGATGTTCCGAGCACGATCACGATCTGCTACAGGATGCTGTTCAGGAAGCGCTGCGTGCGTTCCTCGCGCGGATGGTCGAAAAGTTCCTCTGGCGTGCCTTCCTCGACCATCAGGCCTTCGTCCATGAACAGCACGCGATGCGCGACGCGTCGGGCGAATCCCATTTCGTGCGAGACCACCAGCATGGTCATGCCTTCCTCGGCCAGCGTCTGCATGACGCTCAAGACTTCGCCGACCATCTCGGGATCGAGCGCGGAGGTCGGTTCATCGAAGAGCATGATGGCCGGCTGCATGGCCAGGGCGCGGGCGATGGCGACTCGCTGTTGTTGCCCTCCGGACAGTTGGTTGGGATAGGCGTCGATTTTGTCCAGCAGTCCGACCTTGATGAGCAGATCGCGCGCCCGTGTTCTGGCTTCTTCCTCCGGTACGCCGCGCACCTTGCTTGGCGCCAGGGTGATGTTCTCCAGCACCGTCTTGTGCGGAAACAGGTTGAAGCGCTGGAAAACCATGCCGATTTCCGAACGCAGGGCGTCGATGTCCGTATGCTTGTCGTGAACGGAGACGCCGTGTACCAGGACGCGTCCGCCGGAGGCTTCCTCCAGGCCGTTCAGGCAGCGCAGAAAGGTACTCTTTCCGGAGCCCGAAGGGCCAATCACGCAGACGACCTCGGAGGCTTTGACCGAGCAGTTGATGCCGCGCAGCACCTGCAAATCATCAAAATTCTTGGTCAGCCCCTCAACGCGTATCACCTCGTCCATAGCGAGCCTCCAGTTTCTTGATCATCCAGGCGAGGCCCAGCGTCAGTATCCAGTACATGAATGAAATCGTCAGATAAGGTTCCCAGTAACGGGCATAGGCGCCGGCCACCGTGCGCGCGGTATAGGCCAGTTCGGCCAGACCGATGGCCGAGATCAGCGAGGAGTCCTTGAGCAGGGCGATGGCGTTGTTGCCCAGGGGCGGCAGCATCCGGCGGAACGCCTGCGGCAGGACAATGTGGTACATGGTCCGCGTGAACGACAATCCGAGCGAAC
This sequence comes from Betaproteobacteria bacterium, assembly GCA_025997075.1. Lineage (GTDB taxonomy): Bacteria > Pseudomonadota > Gammaproteobacteria > Burkholderiales > Rhodocyclaceae > Propionivibrio. The sequence continues at coordinate 12,149 of BNUC01000104.1, forward strand.
GCGCGGCTTCTATCTGCCCGCGGTCGATCGACTGGATGCCCGCCCGGAACACTTCCGAGATGTAAGCGCCGGAATTCAGGGTCAGCGCGATCATGCCCGAGATGAACGCGCCGTAATTCTGCTTCAGGCTGCGCGCCGTTTCACCCGAAATCAGCAGGCCGTCGGCGGGGTTGATGAATACCGGCAGGACGGCGAAATGGATCAGCAGTATTTGCACGAACAACGGGGTGCCGCGAAAGAAGCTCACATACACCGTCGATGGCCAACGCAGCAGGTAGCGGCAAATCTGCCGCGCCGGCGAATGGCGCGCATCCGCCAGACGCGCCAGACCGAAGGCCAGACCCAGCGCGGTTCCCTGCACGATGCAGACGACCGTGACCAGAACGGTCATTTCCAGCCCGCGCCAGAACATCACGCCGTATTCGGCGATGATGTCGGCGCGGAACCATCCGAACCAGAGCGTCGGCTCCATGAGTCAGGCCGATCCTCCGCTTATTGCGCGGGCAGTTCGGGCGCTTCGGCCTGGAACCAGACCTTGTAGATTTTGGCATACGTGCCGTCGGCCTTGATGGCGGCCAGACCGGCGTTCAACTTGTCGAGCAGTGTCTTGTTGCCCTGCTTGACGACGATACCAAAAAATTCCTTCGGAAAGTCCGGGTCGCTCACGGTCTTGAGCTGCTTGTGTTCCTGCACGCGGTAAGCGATCACGCCGTTGTCGCCGATGACGGCATCGACGCCACTGTTGGCCAGTTCGGAGATGGCCACCGGGGTGCTTTCGAAGCGTTTGATGTCCTCGCTGGTCTTGCCGAATGCGCGCGAGGCGATGTCGTCGCCGGTGCTGCCCGTCACCACGCCGATCTTCTTGCCGGCCAGATCCTTCAGGTTCTTGACCGCGCTATCCTTGTGCACGCCGATCAGTTGTCGGGCTTCAAAATACGGTGGGGTGAAGTCATACGATTGCT
>BNUC01000105.1 GCA_025997075.1 Betaproteobacteria bacterium
AGCCTGTCGATACGGGCCGCGAGCTGCAATGCCGCTCTGGCTTGATCCACGCCGATCCGCTGCACGGCTTTTTTGAACGGGATTTGCCTCGCTCCCCATACCCGGGCGTCCGGAGATAGCGTGGTCGGCGCCGGTCTAAAGCGGCAAATCCAGGCGTCCGGGGGAACTCGGATCGCGGATAGCGCGGAAAGTGCGCAAGCGACCTTCGTATCATCGGGAGAATGGCGCGACGCCATCATCGTTTCCCTCTCCGGTTCCGGGCGCGTGCGCGAGAAGCGCCTGCGCTATCGTTACGCTTACCGGATCATTGACGCCAAGGGGCGGGATCTCGTGCCACAAGCGTATGTCGAACTCTCCCGCGATGTGAGCTACGCCGATTCGGCAACGCTGGCCAAGACACAGGAAGAGGATCTGCTGTGGCGCGACATGGAAAACGATCTCGTTCAACAACTGATGCGTCGCCTGGTGATGGCCAAGCCGAAGCCGCCGGCCGAAGTGGAATAATGGAATAAGGCCATGCAGCTTCGTGGAGAACAACTTGTCGCCCATCTTCAAAGAGATCTGAAGCCCATATACACCGTTTATGGCGATGAGCCCTTGCTGGTCATCGAAGCAGCGGACGCGATTCGCGCGGCGGCGCGGCAAAAAGGCTTTACGGAGCGTGAAGTGCTGACGGCGATGACCGGTTTCAACTGGAACGAACTCAGCAGCTCGGCAGGCAACATGTCGCTGTTTGGCGAACTCAAGCTCATCGATTTACGTATTCCCACCGGCAAGCCCGGCCGTGAGGGCGGCGCGGCGCTACAGGACTATTGCGCGCGACCCTCGCCGGATGCGCTGTTGCTGGTCACGCTGCCCGGACTCGACTGGAGCGAGGAAAAAGCGGTCTGGCTCAAGGCGCTCACCGAGGCTGGCGTGACAATCAAATTGATACCGCCGCATCTCGGGGAACTGCCGGTCTGGATCGCCGGGCGCCTGCAACGCCAGCAACAAAGCGCGGACAAGGAAGGTCTGCGTTTCATCGCCGAACACGTGGAGGGTAATCTGCTCGCGGCGCATCAGGAAATTCTCAAGCTTGGCCTCCTGTATCCGCAAGGTGAACTGTCATTCGAGCAAATACGCAGCGCCGTGCTGGATGTCGCGCGCTATGACATGGACGGTTTGCGCGAATCCCTGCTGTCGGGCGATCTGGCTCGCCTGGCGCGAACGCTGGAAGGACTGCGGCAGGAAGGCGAGGCGCCACCGCTTGTCTTGTGGGCCATGACCGAAGAAGTGCGCGCCCTGGCGCAGGTCAAAGCCGGCGTCGCCGAAGGCCGTCACGTCGACCAGCTTTTGAAGGACGCACGGGTATGGGGAGCGAGGCAAATCCCGTTCAAAAAAGCCGTGCAGCGGATCGGCGTGGATCAAGCCAGAGCGGCATTGCAGCTCGCGGCCCGTATCGACAGGCTGATCAAGGGGATCGGGTCGGGAGACATTTGGGACGAATTCCTGCGGCTAGGCTTGTTAGTGTCAGGACGCTCGCTTGCCTATGGCGGAAAGTAATCGACTGATGATCGCCATCAGATGGGAGCCGAAATATTTGTATTGTTTGTAACCGGACGCAAAAAGAAGGTGCGATGTTTCAGTGGTGGTAAATAGCAAAAAGAGCAGAAATCAAAGAGAACCCATAGTGGGTTGCCGCACTCGTAATGTCTCTCATGGTCTTGTGGCGATATACACGCTGATGGGCTGGAAACCGCGCCCTGCATCCACACTTGCAAAATTCCCCCAATATCAGGGAGTGTCACGATTTTGGTTTCACCACCTCTGATCGAGATAACAGGTCGCCCATCAACAAGCACATCCAATGGCACCCAAACACCAAGGCTTCCTCGATGACGAAAAAGTTTGATCTGCATGTGCGCTAAGTATGGCTATCCATGTTCCATTCGGCGGATAACGCGTAGCTCTCGCCCCACAGATTGCTCCATTGTCCCTCTCACGGAGTTCCAAGCCCTATCTCGGCATCACACACCGGGAAAAAAGTACACGCCAGGGTAGTTTCTGGTTCTTTCACCGCATCCGCTGGACACACCGCAGTTGGCTGTTTTTCCAGGGAATGTTCGCTGCTTTCCGGCACATCCGGCGCGAGAGGCTCCCACAGACAGTCGTCGCGCCATTCGAATTCGTCGTTCAGTCCCCGGCAGCTTTTGCTTTCCACTAAACATTCGCCCACGCAACTTTCCTCGACAACGACAATACCCAGCTCATGGTCGACTTTTCTTTTTCCGTCCCAGAAGCTGCAAGTCGCGCAAATCTTCACTTCCGCAGGAAGAATCAGTTTTTTGTTCATTTTGGATAGGTGACCCTGGCAATTATTAATTGTGGGCGTAAGACCGCATTTTTTCACAATAGTTCAATTTAATTCAAAATTCCGGCAATAGTTATAATGAGAAACTATTCTACCAACGAAACACATACCTACATACCGGATTGACCATGGATATCCAGCAATACATGATAAGCGTCGGATCGCAGGCAAGGGAAGCGTCCCGCCATATCGCCCGCGCCGGCATCAATGCCAAGAATGCGGCGCTCTTTGCCTTGGCCAGGGCCATAAGGCGCGACTCCGGCGCGCTTCTGGCAACAAATCAGGAAGATATTGCCGCCGCGCGCGTTGCCGGTCTGGAGCCGGCCATGCTCGACCGTCTGACGCTGACAGAAAAAAGCGTCGCCGCCATGGCCGACGGCATCGAACAGATCGCCGCCCTGCCTGATCCGGTGGGCGAAATCACCGACCTGAAGCTTCGCCCGAGCGGTATCCAGGTCGGCAGAATGCGCGTGCCGCTGGGCGTCGTCGGCATCATCTACGAGGCGCGTCCGGGCGTAACCGCCGACGCGGCCGCGCTTTGCCTGAAGTCGGGCAATGCGGCCATCCTGCGTGGCGGCTCGGAGGCCATCCGCAGCAATCGCGCGATTGCGACGCTGGTGCATGAAAGTCTGGTAACGGCGGGGCTGCCGCCCCACGCCGTGCAAGTCATCGACAACACCGACCGCGCGGCGGTCGGCTGCCTGATCACCATGCGCGAGTACGTTGACGTGATCGTGCCGCGCGGTGGCAAGGGACTTATTGCCCGTCTGCTGGCAGAAGCCAGGGTGCCGATGATCCAGCACCTCGACGGGAATTGCCACGTCTACCTCGACGACGACGCCGAGCCGGAAATGTCCGTGCGTATCGTCGAAAACGCCAAGACACAGCGTTACGGCACCTGCAATACCGCCGAATCGCTACTGGTCGCTCGCTCGCGCGCGGACGATCTGCTGCCGCCGGTGGCGGCCATGCTGCGCGAGAGAGGCGTGGAAATCCGCGGCTGCGCCGAAACGCGGAAGTGGGTCAAGGAGGCGCTGCCGGCGAGCGAGGAAGATTACGCCAGCGAATTTCTCGCTCCGATCATTTCAGTCAAGGTGCTTGATGGGATTGACGAAGCGATTGCCCACATCAACCGCTACGGCTCGCATCACACCGACACCATCGTCACCGGGAACTACACCAAGGCCCTGCGCTTCCTGCGCGAGGTCGATTCGGCGTCGGTCATGGTCAATGCTTCGACGCGCTTTGCGGATGGCTTCGAATACGGGCTGGGCGCGGAGATCGGCATTTCCACCGACAAGATTCATGCGCGCGGCCCGGTCGGACTGGAAGGATTGACCAGCCAGAAATGGGTAGTACTCGGAACCGGACAGGTCAGGGGATAAGGCAAATCATGGGGAAACCGCTTCGGGCCAAACCGTTTCAGGCCATTGTCGCCGCTCCAAACTTCTGCCTCGGCGTGCGTTGCGACGAAACCGAAATTTTTTCGCTGGAATTTCTTTCCCCGCGCGCCGAACGTTCCCCCAGGAATGCGCTGGCCGCCGAGGCGGTCCGTCAGTTGCGCGGCTACCTCGCCGATGCCGATTTTGACTTTGCCCTGCCCTTGCGGCCGGCCGGCACGCGCTACCAGCGCCGCGTCTGGGAACAGATTGCGAAGATTCCAAGCCATCAGACGCAGACCTACGGCGAGCTGGCGAAAGTCATAAAAAGCGCGCCGCGCGCCGTGGGCCAGGCCTGCGGCGCCAATCCGTATTCGCTCGTCGTGCCCTGCCATCGCGTCATCGCGGCGGGCGGCGCCTTGGGCGGATTTGCCCGGCAGGGCGGTGAATTCTTCCTTGAGATAAAGCGCTGGCTGTTGGACCATGAGCGAAGCCACTGAAGCGGGCGCCGACCTCGCCGAAATCGATGCCTTCTGCGACACGCTGTGGCTGGAGGACGGTCTGGCCAAGGCATCGCTTGCCAGCTATCGCAGCGATCTGCTGCACTTCGCGCGCTGGCTGGCGCAGCAGCATCTGGCTTCGCTTTGCGCAGTGGATGATCTGGCGCTGATTCGTTTCGTGGCGATGCTCTCGCAAACACAGCGCGCCTCGTCGCAGGCGCGCGCCATCTCGACGCTGCGGCGCTTCTATCGCTACCTGCTCTCACGTGGCCGGATCAGCCTTGATCCCACCTTGAAAATTGCCATGCCGGTCAAGCCGATGCGCCTGCCCAAAGCCTTGTCGGAAAAAAATGTCGAGGCATTGCTGGCGGCGCCGAACGTCGAAACGCCGCTTGGGTTGCGCGACCGCGCCATGCTGGAAACGCTCTATGCCACCGGCCTGCGCGTCTCCGAACTGGTCGGTCTCAAGCTGTATGAAATCAGTTTTGACATGAATGTCGTGCGGGTTCTGGGCAAGGGCAGCAAGGAACGTCTGGTGCCTTTCGGCGAAGAGGCCGTCGACTGGTTGCGCCGATATATCGAAGAAGCCCGTCCCGGATTGCTCAACGGCCGCCAGAGCGATGCGCTGTTCGTAACAACGCGCGGAACCGGCATGACGCGCCAGGCCTTCTGGCAGCTCGTGAAACGCTACGCCCCGTTAGCCGGAATCGCCCAGGAAAAACTGTCGCCGCACGTCCTGCGCCACGCTTTCGCCACGCACCTGCTCAATCATGGCGCCGACCTGCGCGTGGTGCAGTTGCTGCTCGGGCATTCGGATATTTCGACGACACAAATCTATACTTACGTGGCAAAACAACGGTTAAAAATGCTGCATACACAGCATCATCCGCGCGCTGTGTGAAGTGCTAATAAAGTTCCGAAAAAATTTAATAAAGTCGCGAAAACACTCAAACGACAAAATTAATAAAATTCCGAAAAATCAATGAAATCAAATGTTTTCTTGATTGTACAATGTGCTGAAGACAGTTAAAGCGTACTAAAAAATTGTAGCAGTCAGTGAGGTTCTGTATAACTCGCTGTAATGAAAAAAGTGGCTTCCACCACTATTTTCAACGCCTTACAGACCTCAGTAGAAGTCTGTAGAACAATAATCCGAGCGGGAAACGAGTCTCGAACTCGCGACCTCAACCTTGGCAAGGTTGCGCTCTACCAACTGAGCTATTCCCGCAAAAACGAGTGCGCATTATATAGGCTTGGCACGGTCTGTCAAGGTTTCGACCCCTGTTTTCAATGCTTGTGGTCCTGTTCGATGAGATGAGGCAAGGCCATGCGCATGTAATACCCCATCGACCACAGGGTCAGCACGGCCGCCACGTAAATGAGCCAGGTTCCCAGCGTATGGATGTCGATTCCGCCGAGGGGTTGGTGATAGAGCAACAGCGGAATCGCGGTCATCTGGGCCGCTGTCTTGATTTTGCCGATCATCGAAACCGCCACGCTCTTGCGCGCGCCGATCTGCGCCATCCATTCGCGCAGGGCGGAAATTGTGATTTCCCGGCCGATGATGATGACCGCGACCAGCGCGTCGGTACGGTCGAGAGAAACCAGAATGATCAGCGCGGCGGCCACTACCAGCTTGTCCGCTACCGGGTCAAGGAACGCGCCAAACGCGGAGGTTTCGTTCCAGCGGCGCGCCAGGTAGCCGTCCAGCCAGTCGGTCCCCGCGGCGACGACGAAAACCACGGTCGCGATCAGGTCACGACCGATCGGCTGCATCCACGATTCGGGCACGTAGTACAGGGCAACGAGCAGCGGGATCAGGATGATTCGCAACCAGGTCAGAAGTATCGGGATGTTTGTTGGCATCAGTGTAAAGTCGCGTAAATTTTCTCGGCCAGCTCCCGGCTAATGCCAGGAACGGCGCTCAGTTGGTCGATTCCCGCGTTGACAATGCCCTGCAATCCGCCGAAATGGGCAATCAGCGCCTTTCGCCGCCGGGGGCCAACACCATCGATGTCTTCCAGACGCGAGGTCTTTCGGGTCTTGCCGCGCTGCAATCGGTGGCCCGACACGGCAAAACGGTGCGCTTCGTCGCGGATTTCCTGAATCAAATGCAAAGCGGGATGTTCCGCTGCTAATTGTACCGATTCGCGCTCATCGGGGAAAACTAAACTTTCCAGTCCGGGTTTGCGTCCTTCTCCTTTCGCCACGCCGAGCATCGCCAGATGCGATAGCCCGAGTTCTTCCAGAGCCGACGCGGCGGCGCCGACCTGCCCCTTGCCGCCATCGATGAGAATCAGCGACGGGGCAATGCCCTCGCCGCCACTGACCTTCTCATACCGCCGCGAGACGGCCTGACGCATCGCGGCGTAGTCATCGCCCGGCCGCACGTCCTTGATGTTGAAACGCCGATATTCCGACTTGCGCATGCCGCTGCCTTGGTAAACGACGCAGGAAGCGACGGTCGATTCGCCCTGCGTATGGCTGATGTCGAAGCATTCGATGCGGATTTCCTGACCTTCGGCGGGTTCCAGGTTGAAAAGTTCCCGCAAGGCTTCCAGGCGGGTTTCCTGACGCGCGAGCTGGCTGCGCCGCGCGGTGATCGCCAGACGGCCGTTCTGTTCGGCCATCTCGACCCAAACCTTGTGCATGGTCAGATGCGGCTGGGCGACCGGAACCTGCCTTCCGGCCAACTCCGTCAACGTTTCGGCAACTTCGCTGTCAGGCAAGGCGAGGTTGACGAGGATGCGCGCCGGAATCGGATGGTTCAGGTAATGTTGGTACAGGAAAGCCACCAGCACCTCGACCGGCGTACTGTCGCCGGCGTTGCTCGGAAACTGCGGTTTGTCGCCCAGATGCCTGCCGCCGCGCACCATGGCCAGATTGACGCAGAACATGCCCCCTTCCTCCACGACGACCAACACGTCCGCGTCCTCGCCGCGCGCGCTCTCCACGTACTGCCTGTCCTGCACGCGGCGCAGGGACTGGATCTGGTCGCGATACACCGCAGCCTGCTCGAAAGCGAGTTCAGCAACGGCCCTGTCCATCGCCTCGCTGAGCCGGCCGATGACTTCCTGTTGCCTTCCTTGCAGGAACATCGACGCCATCTGCGCATCCTGCGCATAGGCTTCCGGCGTGACCAGACCCACGCACGGTCCGGAACAACGCTTGATTTGATACAGCAGACACGGACGCGAACGGTTGCTGAACACCGAATTCTCGCAGGTGCGCAGACGAAACATGCGTTGCAGCAGGTTGATGCTCTCGCGCACCGCCGCGGACGAGGGATACGGTCCGAAATAATCGGCGTCGCGGTTGGTCGCTCCGCGATAGAACGCGAAGCGTGGAAAAGGGTCGTGCGAAATGACGATGTAGGGATAGGATTTATCGTCGCGAAACAGAATGTTGTAACGCGGCGCGAGGCGTTTAATCAGATTGTTTTCGAGCAGCAGCGCTTCGGCTTCCGAGCGCGTGACGGTGGTTTCGACCCTGGCGATGCGCGAGACCATCAGCGCGATACGCGGACTCGACAGATTATCGCGGAAATACGATGAAACCCGCTTCTTGAGATTCTTCGCCTTACCCACGTAAAGCACCTTGCCCTGCGCGTCAATCATGCGATAAACCCCCGGCAGGTCGGTCAGCGTGGTGAGCAAGGTTTTCGGATCGAAGGGTTCGTCCATGGGGAGCAAGGCGGTGCAATATCGCGTCCGATGTTACCATGCCGCATGCCTGCAAACCCCCTCCCGCGCTGGGACATTTTCTGCAACGTCATCGACAACTTTGGCGATATCGGTGTCTGTTGGCGTCTGGCGCGGCAACTGGTGAGCGAACATGGCCTGAACGTCCGCCTGTGGGTCGACGACTTGTCTGCGTTTCGTGTTCTGTGCCCGAGAATCCGCGCCGATCTCTCTGAACAAACCGCGCAGGGCGTCGAGGTCAGGCGCTGGGAAGGCGATTTTGCCGGAGCCTCATCTGACATCTCATTTGACACCACTCCGGGCGATGTCGTCGTGGAAGCCTTCGCCTGCCGATTGCCCAACGCCTTCGAGACGGCAATGGCCAGGCGCGAACCCAAGCCCGTATGGATCAACCTAGACTATCTCTCCGCCGAATCCTGGGTCGCGGGCTGTCACACCTTGCCATCGCCGCATCCGCGCCTGCCGCTGACCAAGTATTTCTTTTTCCCCGGATTCACCGAAGCCACGGGCGGCCTGTTGCGCGAAAGCAATCTGGAACAACAGCGTCTGGAATTTACCGCCTCCCCCACTGCACGGGAGCAATTCCTCGAAAGCCTGGGCGTGCCGCCTCCCGATGCAGACACCCTGCTTGTCTCCTTGTTCAGTTACGAAAACGCCGCGCTCCCCGAACTGCTCAACATCTGGTCAGATGCTGACAGACCGATGCTCTGCCTCGCCCCATTGACTCGCAACCAGGAAAATCTGGAACGTTTTGTCGGCCGCTCTTTACGCGTCGGCGACGCCGTGCGCAAAGGCCGGCTGGAGCTGTGTTCCATCCCTTTCATCCCACAACCGGATTACGACCGCCTGCTCTGGTCCTGCGACCTCAATTTCGTGCGCGGCGAGGATTCCTTCGTGCGCGCGCAATGGGCGGCCCGGCCAATGCTCTGGCACATCTATCCGCAAAAAGAAAATATTCATCACGCCAAACTGTCCGCTTTCCTTGATGCCTACTGCGCCGGAGCCAGACCCTCCGACCCGGCGGCCACTGTCATGCGCGAGTTTTCCCTCGCCTGGAACGGAGTTGGGCCAATCACCGGCGCGCTCTGGGAACGCTGGCTGGCGGTCTTCCCGCTACTGCGCCATCACGCCGAAGAATGGCAAAAGAAACTCTTAAAACAGCAGGACTTGGCTTCCCGGCTGGTGCAATTTTGCCAATCCCGGCGTATACTATGCGGCTAATTTTTATCCCGCTAACCCCGGAACCCTCTTGGAAACCAATCCTTTATGAAAACTGCTCAAGAACTCCGCGCCGGCAACGTGTTCATGGTCGGCAACGACGCGATGGTCGTCCTGAAGGCCGACTACAGCAAGTCCGGCCGCAACGCCTCGGTCGTCAAAATGAAGATGAAAAACCTGCTCACCGGCGCGCCCAGCGAAACCGTCTATCGCGCCGACGACAAGTTCGACACCGTCCAGCTCGACCGCAAGGAAGTTACCTACTCGTATTTCGCCGATCCGATGTACGTCTTCATGGACGCCGAGTACAACCAGTACGAAATCGAAGCCGACTTCATGGAAGACTCGCTCAAATACCTTGAAGACGGTATGCCCTGCGAAGTCGTGTTCTACGACAGCAAACCCATCTCGGTCGAACTGCCGAACAGCCTGGTGCGCGAAGTCATCTACACCGAACCTGCCGTCAAGGGCGACACCTCCGGCAAAGTCCTGAAGCCGGCCAGGCTGGCGACCGGCCACATCATCCAGGTTCCCGCCTTCGTGGAAATCGGCGACAAAATCGAAATCGACACGCGCACCGACGAATACCGCGCCCGCGTTAAATAATCCGGTGCAAAAACCGCAAAAAGGCAGCCTCGGCTGCCTTTTTTGTCGCTATTTTTACCTCGTATCTATTTGACCCGAAACCGCTCCCGAAGCGGAATTCCCTTTCTGGGCAAGCGCAGCAGAGATGTTAACTCCAATCCTTCGACCAGGCGGACACGGCGTTTCCCGGTAAAGAAGCCGCGGGCATTATCGCTCAGGCCATCGAGCGCCACGTAAAGGGCTTCATGGGCGTCCTCCTCTTCCCGTTGCTTTTCCAGTTCCAGCAGCGGTTCAAGGCCGTGGCTGGCGGCTTTCCAACGCTTGCAGTAAACCAGTGTCCTCTTGCCCATCTTGACCAGCTTGAAATCCGCCGGTCCGGCAAGTCGCGTCACCGAATAACCCTCACGCACGAACGCCTGTTCCACCAAGGCGGAGAATTCCTTCCAGGACATCGCATTGACCGCCTCGACCGTCTCCTCCACGCGGGCCGCGCCTGGAAGCTTGACCTGCTTCCAGGCAACATAGCCGCCGATAGCGATGAATGGCAAGGCCAGCGACGAAGCGGGCACCAAATACTCCTCGGGAATGATGAGCCGGGCGAGTATCAGCAATCCCCCCGCAATGGCAAAGCTAATCCACCAACTGGAACGCAGCAGGATGGCGAACAGGGAATTTTCAGAGAATTTCACAGGGAGTTTCAGTTGCACGTTGGAAATCTTTCAAAAAGGTTTGTTGAAACAGTTCGACGATTCAAGAAACAGCCTCACGCTCGCTTGAACCCTTTTTCATGACCTTGCCTTCGGCCGCGCGCTGCTTGCGCACCTCCTTCGGGTCGGCAATCAGCGGACGGTAAATTTCCACCCGGTCGCGATCGCGCAAAACCGCGTCGGGCTTGATCAGTTTGGCGAACACGCCGAGCTTGTTTTTCGCCAGATCAATTTCGGGGAACCTCTCCGGCAGGCCCGAACGCTCGACGGCCTCGCGCGCTGTCGCGCCGACGGGCAGCTTCAGCGTCACCAGGTCCTGCCTGTCCTTGAGCGCATACACCACTTCGACGGTGATCAACTCAGCCATTGGGCACTCCGTAAACCTGACCGGCCCGCTTCACGAACACCTCGACGTAGGTATTCGCGATCTGGCTGAACATCGAGCCGATGATCTTTTCGAAAAATTTGTTCGAAAATTCGTAGGAAATCTGGAACTCGACCTTGCAGGCGTTCTCGGCCAGGGGCTTGAAACGCCAGCTCCCCTCCAGACTCCGGAAAGGCCCTTCGACCAGTTTCAGGCTCATCCAGACCGGCTTTTCCTTGGCGTTCTCGGTCGTAAGCTGCGACTTGATGCCATGAAAATTGACGTGCAGCGTCGCCACCGTCCTTACCTCGTCACGAAAATCGACACGCGTTTCGTCGCACCACGGCAGGAAATGCGGATAACTCTCGACATCCTCGACGAGGTCGAACATCTGCTGTGCAGAGTGCTCGATCAATACCGATTTTTCGACCCGTGACATCGTCAGCCGCATCCTTCGAATCCTGTAGAATGAACGATTTTAGCATTCCCGCCGCGACATCTGCCGGAAACGTCATCATGAGCATCGTCACCAACAAAAAAGCCTTCCACGACTACTTCGTCGAGGAACAGTTTGAAGCCGGCATCGTCCTGGAGGGCTGGGAGATCAAGGCCATCCGCGCCGGGCGGGCGAACATCAAGGAATCCTACGTCATCGTGCGCGACGGCGAGGTGTTCATCTTTGGCATGCACATCACCCCGCTGAGCCAGGCTTCGACGCACGTCAAACCGGACCCGATCCGTACCCGCAAGCTGTTGCTGCACGCCGCGCAAATCAACAAACTAATTGGCAAGGTGGAACGAGCAGGCTTCACCCTGATGCCGCTCGACCTGCACTACCAGCGCGGCCGCGTCAAGCTGCAGATCGGCCTGGCCAAGGGCAAAAAGCAGCACGACAAACGTGAGGCCGAAAAAGACCGCGACTGGACCCGCGAAAAAGCCCGGCTGATGAGGACGAAAGTTTAGTTTGGGCGCGCGCGGAGCAAACCCCAACATATACGGCCTATTTCTACCCCGTCATTCCGGCGCAAGCCGGAATCCAGAAATTTGATGGACGACGGAGTATTAAACGCGGTAGTAGGGCGGTTTCTCCGAAACCGCCGATAGACGACGTGCGTAGTCAAAACTCGGCGCGTTCGGAGAACGCGTCCTACCATCATCCGCCTGCCACGATAGCGCACGTGGTTTGATTGGTCTTGGTCCCGGCGCTTCATACATACCTGTGACAGGAGATCAACATGGCTACGGCGCGTGTCTTCATCTCCGGCGACAGCCAGGCCGGATTCTCGTCGTCACGGCATCCCTGATAAGACTTGCTCTTTCACGGTCAATCTGTTTCCCGTAGCCGCATGAACATTTACATCCGGCGCAAGGCGCTACGCTTGCCTGCCGTATGAACCGGACAGGCCGTCAGGACAAAGGAAAGGACAAGAAGCACGCGCAAATCAGCGTTTTCTCTTATTTTTGGATCGTTGTTCATCTTGCTGTTCATTCTGCTGTTTCTTTTGTTTTTCGCGCTGCACGCTTTCGCGGTTCTGGCGCTCTTGCTGCTGACGTTGCTGTTGGGCACGTCCCTGATCCGGGCGATCCGGCTGCTGACGTGGCGGCTGTTGGACACGTCCCTGATCTGGACGATCCGGCTGCTGACGTGGCGGCTGTTGGACATGTCCCTGATTCGGGCGATCCGGTTGCCGACGTTCGTGCTGCGCATGTCCTCTTTTTTCGCGCCAGTCTTTTTCCCGCTCGACCCTAATTCTGCTCAGGCGTTCCTGTTCCTTTCTTTCCCAGGCCAGACGTTCCCGCTCAAGACGCAAACGTTCATTCTGAGTCGCCCGGCGTTCCCACTCAAGGCGGCGGACGCGTTCCTGCTCATATTCGTTGTAGTGCGAGCGATAGACGGTATCCCGATCGTAGTCATAGTAATCTGAATCAGGATAATCTGAATAATCAACTCTTTGATAAGTGTTAACACAGCCTGTCAGCGCAAGACTTGCCGCCAGAAATCCCATGCACGCAAAAACTGCAGCCCGTGATACGAAAGCATTCACTATTCTCATGCTTCACGCCTTAGGAGTCGTTCATAAATTAAGTTTACACACGTGGGCGAATTCCGTAATTCCACTCTGGATGGAAGTCAGCGCGGATGATTCTGAGTTTCTGGAGTTCTTTGTCGGAAACTTTTGTGCC
>BNUC01000106.1 GCA_025997075.1 Betaproteobacteria bacterium
TAAAACACCTCCGAGTTTCGGCGGCGCGCTGTCGGGGAAAGCGTTCCGGGCTACGCCCTCCACGCTTTCCCCGACAGCGCAAGAACCGGGTTCAGAGGCAAAATCAGCATACAAGGGCGGATGAGCGCAGCGCCTTCCGCCGGATGAACTCCCGCAAAAGACCGCAACAGCCCTGCCGGATTATCGTCGTCACTGCATCCGCGGGAGAGGGGAAGGATTCACATTAACACGGAGAATGTAGGGGCGAATGAAAACCTTTTTAACCACGCCGTGGTTAACTGCTTTTTCCATTGGATAACAGCCCGGAATTACCTTGCCTGCGTGCGCAACCGTAGCATGCTGAAAACTCCGGCGATGGCGGCAAAGCCGGAGGAGACGCCCAGCGCGAGGGTTGGGCCGTGTCCATTGTGGGGGTCGGCCATGCTGAAGATGATGGCGACCATGACGGCGCCGAGCGTCTGCCCGGTCAGGCGAGCGGAGCCGAGCATGCCGCTCGCGCCGCCGGAGCGGTGCAATGGCGCCGAGGTGACGATGGTGTGGTTGTTCGGGGACTGGAAGAGGCCGAAACCAAAGCCACAGATAAGGAAACGCCAGACGATATCGGCGTCCGTCGGCTGGCTCGGCAGCAGGGCGATCAGGGCCAGTCCGAGCGACATGGCGCCGAGGCCGATGCCGCCGAGCGTTCCGTCGGGGATGCGGCCGATGGCGCGGCCAGCCAGCGGCGCGGTGACAATGATGGCCAGGGGCCAGGCGGTGATCAGCGCGCCAGCCTGCAAGGGCGTCCGTCCGTAAGCGTCGAGAAGGAGGAAAGGCAGGGCGACGTAGGAGAGCGTCTGCGCGGCAAAGGCCGTCACCGAGGTGCACATGGAAAGCGCGAATACCGGAATGCGCAGCAGGTCGACGGGAAAAACGGGAAGCGGCTGCCGCAACTGACGCCGCAGGTAGATGATGCCGACAGCTATCCCGAGGAGGATCATGGCGACACTCGATGCGACCGGCATTCTTGCGGATAGGCTGGCAGATGCGGCCTCGCGCGCTCCCAGAGAGTCCACGCCCAGGAAAATCAGGGTGAACATCGCGGCATTGAGCAGGACATCGAGCCATGACAAGGTTGTTTTCGGCGTTTTCGTATTTCCGCCTGGATTGTTCGGCAGGAAGCGGCAGCCCAGAACGAGCACGGCGATTCCGAAAGGCAGATTGACGGCGAACAGCCACGGCCACGAGGCGACGGACAGAATGCCGGCCGCGAAGGTCGGACCGGCGACCGAGGACGCGGCGACGACCATCGAGTTGATCGCGACGCCGCGTCCGAGCAGTTTTATCGGATAGATCATGCGCACCAGCGCGGTATTGACCGACATCATGCCGGCGGCGCCCAGACCCTGAATGGCGCGCGCCGTCACCAGCGCGGGCAGCGATGAAAAGAAGGCGCAAGCGAGACAAGCGAGGGCGGCCAGCGTATACAGCGACAGCCCGCACAAAAAGACGCGCCGGTATCCAAGGACATCGCTCAGCGCGGCGCAGGGCAGCAGGAACGCCAGGATGGTGATCTGGTAGGCGTTGATGACCCAGACGGTTTGCGCGGCGCTGGTCTGGAGGTCGCGGGTGATGCTCGGCAAGGCGAGGTTGATGATGGTGCCGTCCAGTACGGTCATCGCGATGCCCAGAACGACGACCACCACCGCGTAATACCGCGCCGGCGTCGGGAGTCCATCGGGAATGGACGCGCTGTTTTCTTTCACCTGAAGATTTCCCGCAATTCGCTGTTGCTCAACTTGCCGATCCAGTTTTCACCCGAGGCGACGGTCATTTCGGCCAGATGCTTTTTTTGCCGGATCATGGCGTCGATGCGTTCCTCGAAGGTATTCTTGCAGATCATCCGATGCACCATGACGTTTTTCTGCTGACCGATGCGATAGGCGCGGTCGGTGGCCTGGTTTTCAACCGCCGGATTCCACCACAGATCGTAATGGATGACCTGGGAGGCGGCGGTCAGGTTCAGGCCGGTTCCGCCGGCTTTCAGGGACAGAATGAAGAACCGGTCGGCGCGGCCCTGCTGGAATCGCTTGACCATTTCCTCGCGTTTCTTGACGCTGCTGCCGCCATGATAGAACAGCGGTTTTTCGCCGAAACGCTCTTCGATGAAACGTCCCAGAAGATCGCCCATTTCCGTAAACTGGGTGAAAATCAGCGCCTTCTCGCCGCTCTCGCCGATGCTTTCCAGAAGGTCGAAAAGCAGCTCGACCTTGCCCGACAGCGCCGGATTGAACTGGCCGTTCTTGAGAAACTGGGTCGGATGGTTGCAAATCTGCTTCAAGGCCAGAATCATCTGCAAAATGAGTCCCTGGCGCTTGAAAAGTCCCTGGCGGTCGCCTTCGCTGCCTTCAATTTCCTCCATCGCCGCGTTGAGGGTCTTTTCGTAGAGGGCGGCCTGTTGCTTGGTCAGGGTGGCGTACTGGTTCTGCTCGATCTTGTCGGGCAGGTCGGAAATGATCGACTTGTCCGATTTCATGCGTCGCATCATGAAAGGCGCAGTGATTTTCTTGAATTTTTCCACCACCAGGGCATCGCCATCGATCTGAATCGGGGCGGCGTAGTCCTCCTTGAAAGCCTTGGCGCTTCCCAGATAACCCTTGTTGGTAAAATCCATGATCGACCAGAATTCCGACAGCCGGTTTTCGACCGGCGTGCCGCTCATGGCGATGCGAATGTCCGCCGGGATACTTTTTACCGCCTTGGCCTGGGCGGTGTCGTGATTCTTGATGTTCTGCGCCTCGTCGATGACCATCACCTTCCACGCGAGCTTTTTCAGCGGGGCGGCGTCGGAACGCAAAGTACCGTAGGTCGTGAGCAGAATGTCGGCCTCGAATTCTTTCAGACTCCGCGCCGCGCCATGAAAAACAGCGGAGGAGAGCGTCGGCGCGAAGCGGGCGATTTCGGCCTGCCAGTTGGCGAGCAGACCGGTCGGCACAACGATCAGCGCCCGCTTTTGCGCGTCCATCATCCCGGCTTCCTTGAGCTTGAGCAGCAGCGCGATGACTTGCAGGGTCTTGCCCAAGCCCATGTCGTCGGCGATGAGGCTGCCGAAGCCGATGCGGCTGTTGCGGACCATCCAGGCGTAGCCCCGTTCCTGATACGGGCGCAGCGTTGCCGCCAGCCCGCCTGGCAAGGGGATTTCCTCGTTTTTCGTCAACTCCTTGATCAACGCTCTTACTTCTGTCGTCAGCGTCACCGGCGCGCCGTCGTATTCCTCGGCCAGCGCCGCTTGCAGCAACTCGTTCGGCGACAGCGGTTTATCACTGCTCAGGGTCTTGTGCAGTTTCTCCAGATCGCCCTCATCGAGGTAAAAATACTGCTCCTTGAATTTGAACAGTCTCGACGCGCTGCGCAGCAGCTTGGCGAAATCCTCCTGGGAAACAAACTTGTCGCCCAGCGCCACCTGCCATTCAAAGTCGAACATGTCATCGAGATTGAGGAAAGACAGGCCGTCGCTTTTTTTCTTCAAGCGCACTGAAGCCTTGGGTTTGACCAGATGACGTAGCGATTTGGGCAACAGGATGTCGATGGTCAGGAGCCGCGCCGCCGGCAGAATATCGAGCAGGAACGGGGCGAATTCATCGAGGGTAAAGCGGATCGGTTCCGTCGCCCCTTGATTGATGTGACGGTCGAGGCCGGCAATGAAAGGGGTCAGCAGTGAGACGCCTTGCAGGATTCTGAAGCGCTGCTTCTCGTAGCGTTTTTCCTTGAGGATTTTCGCCAGCGGCTCGGGCGTGTTTTCCGGGCTGGAACGATCGCTGACGCCCAGGCCCAGTTCAAATTCTTCATCCACGCTTTCCGCAATGGTCAGGGACAGTTTGTAATCACTGGCGTCGAGATGATAGCGACCCAGCCAGACCTTGATGCCGCCGGGCAGCGCGGCTTCGCCGACGCCCGCGAAGGCGTGGGTCTGGCCGTGAAAGAAAAAGTCTTCGTAAAAATCGCTGCCCGCTTTTGTCGGACGATTCGCCAGACGGCTCGCCAGCTCGCCTAGAAAATGGGATAGAAGCAAGCCCGTCTGATTCTCCAGAGCCTGGAGCTGCTCTTTTTTGCGGATGATTTTTTTTGTTTGCAGGAGATCCGGCGGCAACAGGGCGGAAAGCTTGTCCACCAGTGTTCGCGTGCGCTCGTCCATGATCGCGGGCAGAGGACGAATCATGAATTTTTTGCCGGCAAGCTGCACGATCTGCGTGATCATCGCGCCTGCCTCCAGAAGATGCAGGGCGGCAAAAAGAATTTTGTGGCAGGCGGCCACCGACGGATGGTAATCCCTCAGATGATCGGGGTTCAGGGCGAAAAGCGCCGGAATGAGCTGCGCCAGATTCTGGATGGGGTGTTCATCGCCGGCGATTTGCAGATGGTTGTCGCCGTCAACGATCAGGGACAGGCGGCTTCTTTTGTTCAAGCCGCCAGGCGCGGTTCTGCCCGGCGGATAGACCTCGTTCGGAGACAATCGGCCGGCCAGCAAGCGCCCGGCTTCTTTTCCGATGCGCGCAAACTGGATGGAATACTTTTCACGGAAATTGCCGTTGGGATAAAAAGGCGGCTCGTCGGGCAAGAGCCGGATCAGCGCCTGGGCGATATTTTCCAGGCCGGACGAATCCAGCCGCTCGTAGGCCAGACTTTCATCCCAGGAGGTTTCCGCAGTTTTGGCAGTGGTCAAGAAATCGGGGAAAAAGGGGATTTCCGTTTTTGCATGGTCATCGGCGACGAGACCGCGTTTGTTCAGTTCCTCCAGCAAATCAAGCTGATGCAGCTTGAAAACGAGAAAGGGATTATTGTCGATTTCCCGGCAGAGGATGTAAATGACCGAGGCCAGATGCTTGCAGGGCACCGCCCAGTCCGGGCAGGAACAGTACATCTGGAAATCCGTCCACTGGCGGGGAAAGACCTTCAGCCCCAGGTGTTCGGCGATGGTGAGGATTTCCGGGTCGAGTTCGCGGTTCAGGAGCTTTGAAATGACGGCCGGGCGAGCAAAAATTTCTTTCATCAACTGCTCGCGCTGCTTGACGGAAAAAGGCGGGA
Organism: Betaproteobacteria bacterium; assembly: GCA_025997075.1. Taxonomy (GTDB): domain Bacteria; phylum Pseudomonadota; class Gammaproteobacteria; order Burkholderiales; family Rhodocyclaceae; genus Propionivibrio. Next base: position 5,062 of record BNUC01000106.1, read on the forward strand.
CGACGATCTTTACCTCATAAGGCGAGGGACGGCTGCCCTGTACTTTGGCGGTGATGTGCTTGTCATTGATGTCGACTTTCTTCACCTTGCCGCCGCGAGCGTAGCTTGCTCCACGCGGCAGCCGGTTGTCGAAGTCTACATTTAGCAAGGAACGCAGCCAGTGTTCGCCCCACCAGGTTTTACCGAATTTTTCCACCACCATGTGCTTGCCTATCGTTCAGAACGCCAGATAAAGGGATAAGGGAATGAAGAAAATCGATGCGATGTTGCCCACCACCACGATCGCGGAAACCAGCCCCGGTTCCTGCTGGTAACGCTCGGCGAAAATGTAGTTCATCACGGCGGGAGGCAGCGCCGCGTGGAGCAGCAGCACGCCCCGCAGCGGCGGCGACAAGGAAAAGAGATGCGCCAGCGGCCAGGCGATGATCAGCCCGGCCAGCGGGCACAGCACGGCGCCGACGATACCGATGCTCCAGCGTTCCACCTTGAAACCGGCAAAACCGACGCCGAGAGTGAACAGGCCGAGCGGGATCGCCGTATCGCCAAGCATCCTGGTGCTCGACGCCAGCCACTCCGGCAGGGTGAAACCCCCCAGACTGGAAACGATGCCAGCGATCATCGCCCACAGCATCGGTCCGCGCAGGATGCCCTTCACGCTCACGTCGGGCGCGCAGAGGCGGATGCCGACGGTAAAATGCGCCAGACAGACGGTCAGGAACAGCGCGATGGCGGCTGGCAGCATCTCCGGGCCGAAAGCCAGCAGCGTGAGCGGCAGTCCCATGTTGCCGACATTGGAAAACACCATCGACGGAATGAAGGCGCGCGGGTTGTAATGCAGCCACCGCGCCGTCTGCCAGGCGACAAGGCCGGAACCGCCCATCACCAGCAGGCTGCCGAAAATCATCGGCAGAAATTCACGAATGTTGAAATCCTTCGAGGCCATCGAGGTGTAGATCAGCAGCGGGAACAGGAGATCGGTACTCAGCCGGTTGATCCAGGTCATGTCCGGCTTGCACAGGCGGGCGTAGGCGAAGCCCATGGCCGAGATAATCAGCACCGGAGTGATGATGCCGATGATGCGCAGCGCAGGTTCCATGAGAAAGTGAGAAATCCGCGTGCTCGGTTGACCACGCAGGAAAGATGTTTAGGAGGTAGTGCAAGTGTACCGGATTGGAAGAGTTTTGCGAAAAACCGAGTCAGCGTGAAACGGTCCAAGCGGATTTCCGGAATTACATCACTGCCCCGACCTGCCAAGGCACGAATTCGTCATTACCGTATCCCAGAACCTCGCTACGCGTCTTCTCGCCGGAGGCATGGCGGACGATAGCGTCGAAAATGCGCTGGCTGATCTCGGACATTGGCGTTCCATCGATCAGGTCGCCGCAATTGATGTCCATATCGTCGCGCATGCGCTCATAGAGCGCGTTGTTGCTTGCCAGCTTGAGCGTTGGTACACCGGGGCAACCGAAGGCTGAACCCCGACCGGTGGTAAAGCAGATGATCTGCGCGCCGCCGGCCGCTTGCCCGGTCGCCGTGACGGGATCGTAGCCCGGCGTGTCCATGAAAACGAAGCCTTTGATGTCGACCGGCTCGGCATACAGATAGACACCGTTCAAGGCGCTAGTACCGCCTTTAGCCACGGCGCCGAGCGATTTCTCAAGGATCGTGGTCAAGCCGCCGGCCTTGTTGCCGACCGAGGGATTGTTGTTGAACTCGCCGCCGGTACGCGCGCAGTAATCCTTCCACCAGGCGATGCGATCGATCAGCTTCTGCGCGATTTCCAGCGTCCGCGCCCGGCGCGTCAGCAGATGCTCGGCGCCGTAGATTTCGGGAGTTTCGGAGAGCACCGTGGTCGCGCCATGCGCCACCAACAGGTCCGACGCCCCACCGAGCGCAGGATTCGCGGTAATCCCGGAATACCCATCCGAACCGCCACATTCGAGGCCGACGATGAGATTGCTCACCGATACTTCCTCGCGCGTGTAACGGTTGGCGCGCGGCAGCATTTTCTCAACCAGGCTGATACCTTTCCTGATGGCTGCCGCCGTACCGCCCTCGACCTGCATGACCACTTGCTGCAACATGTCCGGCTCGTGCCGGCCGATTATCTCGATAAGCGGTTCGATCTGGTTCTGTTCGCAACCGAGGCCGACGAACACCACACCGGCGAAGTTCGGATGTCTGGCGAAACCGGCCATCGTGCGACGCATGATATGCATTGTTTCACCGTTGACATTGAATCCACAGCCAAACGGCTGCGGCAGGGCCATCACACCGTCGACATTGGGGAAAGCCTCCAGCCGGTCGGGCGTGAAATGCCTGGCGATCGCGCGTGTCACGGTCGCCGAGCAGTTCACCGAGGAGATCAGCGCGATGTAATTGCGCGTGCCGACCTTGCCGTTCGAACGTTTGTATCCCATGAACATGGCAGGCTTCGCTACTTTTTGTAACTCATGCACATCCTGTCCAATACAGTAGTCGCGCTCGAATTCGCCCATGCCGAGGTTGTGCGTGTGGACGTGCTGGCCGGCCGCGATGTCCGCTTTGGCGAAACCGATGATCTGGTTGTAGCGGCGAACCGGCACGCCCGCCTTGATGTCATGCGCCGCCATTTTATGACCGGGCGGGATCAGGTCGCGCACGCTCACTTTCTCTGAATCGATGGCCGTGCCCGGCAGCAGTTGGCGAGTGGCGATCAACACGTCGTCATTGGCGTGCAGGCGAATTACGGTGGGTTGAGCCATCTTGCTTTCCATAGTTGATTCAAAAAACTCGGTCACAGGATACACCGCGATGTCGGCTACGGTCACCGATACTTCGCCGGATGTCACGATTTTGGCAGAGACGGCAGATACAGGACTGCGCCTTTCTGTCATTAATGCTGTTTTCGCAAGCGTGAAATCAGCATGCGATTTTCGTCAAAGCCAAGCTCGTAAGCTTCACCCTCAAGCGTCACATCGGGGTGGACCTCGGCCTCCGACCACAAGGACTCGGAAATTTCGATGAGGTTAACATTACCAGTGTCACGGATTTTCACGATGCGTGGCGCGTCCGCCGTGGGCGAGGTCGATTTGAAAATACCCGCGCGGATAGCGGTCAGGTCATCGGGCATGACGAGCGGGAGCTTTGCGACACAGGAAGCCCGTGAGGTCATCGCGTTGGTGTAGGTGGGGATCGGGTCGACCTGCAACATGGTCTTGACGGTGGTGTAATCCGCCATTCCCAGGCCCACGGCGCTGCCGTGCGTGCCCTCGGAAAGGCCGAGCACCACGCGGCTTTCCACGCTCAGGCCCTTGCCGCAAAATTCGTTGGGATAGGAACCGGTGATGTTGGGGTCCATGCCGTCGCCGCTGATATCCTTGCCTATTTCTTCGACGATGAGCTCGTCCAGGTTCTCGAAATTGATCTTCCCCATGAAGGAAAACGCGATTTTCAACAGTTCCGGTTCGCGCGCCAGGATTTGATTGCCGGGTACCGCTTCCAGCACCGCCGTTTCGTGCTGCGCATTCTCCACACAGGCCAATGTGAAGGGCACGTTGACACGTGAGAGGACGCTGCCGGCAACCGTTGGGATAACCTCGGCGAAAATGCCAAAACCGCATTTGTGGTAGGCCATGGCGCCCACATGTTTGCCCAGTCCGATGACCAGCATCTTGCAGATGCCGCTCTCATAGGGACCACGATAGGCTGTATGGGGCTTGATCCGTACAACAGGCACCAGAGCGTCGGCTGAAAGCGCGTTGGCGTCCAGAAATACCGGGATAGCGACCTTCCCGCCCCGTACCGTGACACTGGTCTGACCGATGGGTTTGGCCTCCATGGAACTGAGGATGGGAGCGCCGCATAGTGCCTCGCTGACGCCGACGCTCGCCAGCATTTGCGTCTGCCCCTCGGCAGTCGCTCCGGCGTGGCTGCCCATTCCCGGCACGATGAATGGCTCGGCGCCGTTCTGCCGAACGGCGGTGACCAGATCACGAATGATCATGGTCAGGTTGGCTATGCCCCGGCTGCCAACGGCGATCGCCACACGCATGCCGGGTTTGATCGCGTCGAGCCGTCCCGGCCTGGTCAGTTCGCTGTGCAGAGTAGCCTGAACATCATTGATCCGGTCAGCGCGGAAGCGCTGATGAGCCAGACGGAAACGCGGAATGACAATCCCGCCCAGCATTTTGTCAAAGGACGGTACTGACGAGGCTATCCGTTGGTGAAAAAGAAATTCAGGTTCCATGAAGCTTTCCTCGCCCGCTTATCCCAGATAGGACAACGGAACGGTTATCAGTTGCGGGAAAATAATGAACAATATCAACACGAATAATTCCATCAGCAGGAAGGGCGCGATGCCGCGCAACAACTGGCCGAATTTCAACTGGCTCACCGAACAACCCAGATACAGCACCGTGCCCACCGGCGGCGTCAACAGGCCGATGCACAGATTGAGCACCATAATGATGGAGAAATAGTACGGGTCAATGTGCGCGGCCCTGATCAGCGGGAAGACGACCGGAGCGAAAATCAGGATGATCGGCGTGAGATCCATGACCATGCCAAGCAACAGCAACATCACGTTCAGCATCAGCAACAGCAGCGTGGGATGCGCGATCATGTCTTTGAACAAGGAAATGATCTGCTGCGGCACCTGGCCGATGGTGACAAGCCAACCGACCGAGTAAGCCGTCGCCACGATGAACATGATGGTCGAGGTGGTTTTGGCCGCGGAGTAGAGTACGCCGATAAGTTTATTGAGGGGTAGTTCCCGGTAGAAGAGCAGGGAAACGAACAAGGCGTAAACGGAGGCTACGGCGCCGCCCTCGGTGGGCGTGAAAAAGCCCAGCCGGATACCGACCACGATAATAATGGGCATCATCAGCGCCGGAAGGGCGTTGATGACGATGGCGCGCACTTTTTCCTTCGGCACGCTCTCGGCCTGGGCATAACCGTCCTTGCGCACCACGAACCACCAGACCACCATGAGCGAGATGCCCAGGAAGATACCGGGGAAAATGCCGGCCATGAACAAGCGGCCGATGGACAACTCCACCGTGACGCCGAGCACAATGAGCGGCAGGCTGGGCGGGATGATCGGGGCCATCAGCGAACTGGCGCAAACCAGGCCGGTGGAGCGGTCCTTACGGTATCCGGCTTCCACCATCATCGGGATGAGAATGCTGCCCAGGGCCGACACGTCGGCCAGCGCCACGCCGGAAAGCCCCGCGAACAGCATGCTGGCGAGGATGGTCGCGTAACCAAGCCCGCCCCTGGCCCTGCCGACCAGCATCTGCGCAAAATCGACCAGTCGTTTGGAAATACCGCCGTGGTGCATGATTTCCCCGGCCAGAATGAAAAACGGAATGGCCGTGAGAATATAGTTGGAGGCTCCGTCTACCATCTGCTGGGTCAGCATCATGGTGTCGTCGAATCCCATGTAGCCAAGCATGACAATGGCAGTGAGCATGATAACAAAAGCGATGGGAATGCCCGTCGCCAGCAGCACGAAAAGCGAAACGAGGAAAACGAGGAAAACCATGATTATTTTCCCCGTTTCAGCAGATATTTTACCTGGCCAATCATCTCGATGACGGTCATGACCACCATGCAGATACAGGCGAAGACCACCGAAAAGATGACGACCCAATAGGGAATCTTGATCAGTTCCCCATAAGTGCCGGCATTGGTGTCCATATAAATCATTCCGCCATGCAGGCAGAAACCCAGGGCGTACAGAATGGCAAAATTCATCACGAAAGCGAGAATGACGCGCGCGTGTTCCGACAACTTGTCCGTGACCATGGTCATGCGGATGTGACTGTCGGTCTTGCAGGCGGCGACAATGCCCAGATAGGACATCCAGACAAAAAGATAACGCAGCCCTTCCTCGGTGAAGTCGATACCGGAATGAAAAAACTTGCGCAAAACCACATTGACGAAAACAATGACGACCATCAGCCCAAGTACGGACCCCAGAATGATCCGGTAGAGCGCGGTCGTTTTTTCAATAAGATACTGCATCTACAACTCCAGGCTATCGCGCGCGCCACATCTCCACAAATACGGGTGAAGTACCAAGAGAAATTCCGGCCGATAAAATGGCCGCGCAACACACAAGGGTTGCGCGGCACATAAACTGACTAACTAACTAAGACAGGCTAACGGAACGAATCAGCGAGGCAATGCTTCCATTTCCTTGATGATTTCACGAGAGCCGGGAACGAACTCATAATACCATTCATAGAAATCCTTCAAGGAATCCTTCATGGCTTGACGCAGTTCCGGGGAAGCCTCAAAGATTTGCACGCCCTTGGATTCGATGAATTTCTTGGAATCCAGATCGTCTTTCACCGAGATTTCCCAGTTATAGTCGATGGCTTTCTTTACGTTGTCCAGAAAGACTTTTTGCAGGTTGGCCGGCAAGCCGTCGAAGAACTTCTTGTTCACCAGCCACGGGTTGGCGACGAACATGTGACGGGATTCCAGCATGTACTTCTGCACTTCCCACCATCCGGCGGCCTTGACCGTCGAATAAGGGTTATCCTGACCGTCCACAACCTTGGTTTCCAGAGCGCTGTAGATTTCGCCCATGGGCATCATGACCGTGTTGGCGCCGAAGCCGTTGAACATCTTTACGTAAATTTCATTGGTTGGCACGCGGATTTTCATCTTTTTCAGATCATCCATGGTTTTCAGCGGGAAGTTGCAGGAAATCTCGCGGAAACCGTTTACTGAGTAGCCAACAATCATGACGCCCGTTTTCTTGGTGTAGTCGCCGACAATTTTCTGGCCGATGGGGCCGGTATAAGCGGCCTTGGCCTGATTCCAGCTTTCGAACACGAAAGGCGGTTCAACCAGGGAAAGTTTAATTTCGTCCTTCTTGATCAGGCCGCCAGACACCGCCATCTGCACGATGCCGCGCTTGATGGAATCAATGTAGGTTTCCTCGTTGCCGAGCTGACTGTTGGGGAAAAGCTCCAATTGGAGTTCCCCGTTGATATCCTTGGCAATGTTGTCCCGAAGCAATTCCAGCGTGGTGTGCGCCGGATGGCTGACGGGAAAATAATAAGCCACACGCATCGTATGTTTCGCCGCGAAAGCCGGCATCGATGCAAAAGCGATCAGCCCAGCCAAAAGAGATGCCTTGATAAATGAAGTACGCTTCATGATTGAACCTCTCCAAAAAAGCTATTTTGATAGGAGTAAAACAGCGAGGGCAGGTTACATTTAATACACCAGGCTGTCAAATTTGGTTACAGAAAAATTGGTACGGAGAAACCCGGTTTCTGTATGACGCGGCGGCCATTCGGCGATTCTCCAGGGGAATGACCCTGCCATTTTCGGTATATCCAGAACAGGCTTCCATCGTCTTGTTCCTTTACGTGTATCGAGCTTCCACGTCGGATTATCCTGCCTTCTTATCAGCGATAACGGTTGATCAGCTCGCGCGTCTCGCTCGCGGCGCGGCGGGCGGCTTGCGCGTAGTTTTCATCCTTGCCGGCGTAGAGGATGGCGCGCGAGGAATTGATCATCAGCCCCGCGCCGGGTTTACCGGCATTTACCGTGCGGCCGGCATGAACCGTGGCTTCCACGTCGCCGCCCTGCGCGCCGATGCCGGGCACCAGCAGCGGCATGTCGCCGACGATCCGCCGCACGCGCGCGATCTCGCCCGGAAAGGTGGCGCCGACAACCAGCGCGCATTGCCCGGTGGTATTCCAGC
>BNUC01000107.1 GCA_025997075.1 Betaproteobacteria bacterium
TTTGTCGGTCACCCTGTTCGAGAAAATGCCCTTGCAGCAAGCCTTTCCGGCTACCGAGTACATTATTCCAAATGATATGCTACATAACCAATTGAATCTATTCACTATTTAACCGGACAGCAGTGATTCCATTTATAAATCATCGGTGACACGCAGACACGCTCCGAGCCGCAGACAATACAAATAGTACGGCAAGGCGTAGTCAACAAAGCGACACAGTCACCGGTGATTCAGACATGGAAATAAACTAATCGTTTTCCTTTACGCCCCATTCCGGCTTGCGTTTCTCGACAAGCGCCAGCATGCCTTGATGACCATCCGGGCTCGACTGGGCGGCTGTCGCGCTCCGCACTGTTTCCTCTATCGTCATCTCGTTGACCGGCCGCTTGCCGATGGAACGCAGCAGCGCCTTGCACGCGCCCATGGCGTCGGCGCTGTTTTTCAGCAATGTCTCAACCGTCTCGCCAATTACCTCGTCGAGTTGCTCCTCGTCGGGAACCATCTCGTGCACAAGTCCGATGCGGTAAGCGTCGACACCGGAAAACCGTTCCGTCGTCAGCATGTAGTAACGACAATGCCGCTCACCCAGCGCGGCAAGCAGGTAAGGCGCGGCGAGGGCGGAAAGCAGTCCGTGCCTCGCCTCGTTCAAGGCAAACGACGCATCACAAGTGGCGAAGGCGATGTCGCAGGCGGCAACCAGCCCGACCCCGATGCCGGAAGCAGGCCCCTGCACGCGGGCGATGGTCGGCTTGTCCGTACCGGCCAGCGTCGCCAGCAAGCGCGCCAGATTGCGGTTATCCAGCAAGTTACTTTCCGGATTCCCTTGAATCGTCTCGCGGACCCAGGCCGGATCGGTTCCAGCGCAGAAACTCTTTCCGCTTGATGAGAGCACGATCACGCGGACGCCCGGAGCCTGATTCAGCGCCAGCAATCCGGCCGTCATTTCTTCAACCAGCGTCCTGTCCAGCACATTATGGCGATCAGCCCGGTTCAGAGTCAGAATGCCGACTCCGGCATCGATCTCGACGATTATCGACTGGTACATGAATACTCCGGATGCGAGGAAAACCAGAAAAACCCGAGTTTATTCCATTAAGCCGACTTCTGGCCCGCGCAATGGGTAATCAGCACGCCGGCAATGACCGTCGCGCCGCCGACGAGAACACCCGCTCCGAGGCGCTCATCGAGCAATAGCGTGCCTTGCAGCACGGCAAACACCGGTACAAGGTTGATGAAGGCGGAGGCCCGTGTGCTGCCGATGTGACCGACCGCCTCGGAATACCAGGTGAAAGCGACGGCCGTCCCGAACATGCCGAGGAAGACGATCCCCGCCGACGCGCGCCACGTAGCCGCGGAGAAATCGAACAGCGAATGATCCGCCAGGGCGTAGGCGGTCAGGAACAACCAGCCGGTGAGGCAAGCGCCGAAAGTCATGGCCAGCGGTGAGAAGCGCATGGAGATCTTGCGGTTGATCAGTGTATAAGCAGCCCAGGACAAGGAGGTTCCGAGCAGCAGGCACTCGCCGAAACCGACTTCGCCTTGGAATATGCGCGCCGGCTGTCCCTGGGTAACGACCAGCAGGCAGCCGCCCGTGGCCAGAACGATGCCGAACGCCTTGAACGGCGACATCGGCGCGCGGAACAGAAGCCAGTCCGCCAGGGCAATGTAAGCCGGAGTAAAGGCCGTAACCAGGGCACCGCGGCCGGCTTCGACATACTGCAATCCATAGAGGAAGAACAGGTTGTACAGGAACACGCCCGTCAGCCCGAGGCTGCTCAAAACCAGCCAGTCGCGCCATGACCAGCGCGGGAATCCTTCGCGCCGCCAGAGCAGCATCCCCAAGACCAGCGTCGCCAGCAGGAAACGCCAACTGGCCACGGCCAGCGGCGACATCTCCTGAACGGCGCTACGTCCGGCGATCCACGTTCCGCCCCAGAAAAATGCCGTCAGGACCAGTTTGATGAAGGGTGGAGAATAGAGGGTAAGGCGAGAGACGATCGGCATGGGCGGACAACAGGTCCGGCAAAAGGACAAGTGAATGATTATCACATGACGCTTCGCTGCCGTACAATCGAACAAAACTATCCGCGAGGAGGAGACGATGGCCATCGACGAGGCAAAACAAGCACATACGGACCGGATGATCGCCGAGGCGATCCGCGGTCGTCAGCAGCGCGAGCTTGGATACCGGGAACAAGCGCTGAAGATCTATCCGTGGATCTGCGGCCGTTGTGGCCGCGAATTCACCCACGAGAACCTGCGCCAGTTAACCGTGCATCACCGCAACCACAACCACGACGACAATCCGAAAGACGGCAGCAACTGGGAGCTGCTCTGTCTCTACTGCCACGACAACGAACACGCGCGTGAACTCGACGCCGAGGCGGCCCGCCAGGCCGGAGCAGGGGGCGGCAAAGGAAATGACGCACGGGCGACGTCGCAGCCCTTCGCCAATCTTAAGGAACTGCTTAAAAAGGGTGGGGGCTGAAAGTCCGACGATCCAATTGATGACTAAGGCATGTCATCACGTTCTTGCTCGGCTTGTTCTAGACAGCGTGCTTCATGATGGCGACAAACAGAATAACAGATACATTATGGCTTATCTTCGCTCAAAAAAAGACGGCATAGCTCGAATGACGAGAATGTCAATCAGCATCTGAAAAGCCGCTTTTCATTCGTTGAGCTATAGCTTTATTTATTAACCCCTCAACCGCAGGTATCATGTTTGTTAACCGTACCCTCTGCATAAATTTCATAGGGCCAATAATCAAGAACAATTTTCCAAAAGCCTCATCGGCGAAACTGCTGGACAGCAATGGAACTCCATCAAAATCCACTGTTACCACTCCATCCTGTGCAATATTGACTATATTGTGCAGTTTATGTTGGACCGGTTTTCCAGAGACCCGGCTACCGAACGATAAGCACTCATCAGCCAATCGAAAGTAAACATCGCCAGATGCGTTGGTCTCGTATTTTCTCTCCACATAATCCAGTGGGGTATATTTTTCTCCATTGAATCTAAGAGCTTCTTCCAGCAATTTCGGGTCTGAAAAATCAATAGTTGCAACAACAAGGGTTCCAGTATATGGAATGGTTTGATTTTGTATTGAAAGACCAGAATTAGGATTGAACTTCAAGCGAGCATGCCCGGAGTCAACAAGAAACTCGCCTCCAGATTTACTACAGATTTCATAACTGCCAAACAGCCCGTTTCCTTGTCCTACGCTCGGATCACGTGTCACTCCTTCGCGAATCGCTTTATCCAATGCTTCGATATCAGACAGTAAATCTTTCTGTCCTTCACGTAACGAGTTTGGTATCCCAATCCCCGCATCCGCGACTACAAATTGCACTCGTTTTCTATATTTCAAAAATGTTGATACTTGGACAAGTCCCCCAATTGGAGAGTCAGAATGAACTAACACGTTATCTGTAAGCTCATTTATGGCCCACTCAAAGGCTGCAATATCCGATCGTCTAAACTCGGGTATCGCTCCAAGCATAACGTTCAAAATCTTGTTAACTGCGATATGTTGTTCTGCTGGCGTTGTATATTGTGTTGCAGGAATCTGCGTATATCCTTTAAACGCCGATGGATCAAATTGACGAGGGTCAAGAAAATGCCCCCAACCGGTATTTTTAAACAAATTAGCAAATTTTTTGTCTGCGGGTGGAATTAGCTGAAAATCGACACCTCTGTTACGATAAGCGAGAATTTGTGCACAAACTGACAGCATTGATTGTTGAAATGCCGACGTACAGTTTTCAAAGTCAATTATCGCATCAGCGTATTTTAGCTTGTCAATAATTGTGTGCAACTGTGACAATAACTCGTGAAAATCAAAGAGTTCACCGGTCACAACAATCCTGTTATCTTGCCGTTCAACTTTGCTCTGTACATTGTCGTTACTTGCACTCATCATTTATGATCAAAAAAATGTGTGGTTATCATAAGCCCCGTTCAAATAACATGAGGGACTACGGATACATAGGAAAAACAATAAGACAACAAGGCTACGCGGTTTGTGAAATCCTCTCAAGAATAAGGACTTCGTCAAGTGGTATGCGCTCTTGGTCTATAAAATCGTCGTATCAGAAAATGCCTCGACAAAGGAAAGCTACGCTGCCCCGGCAATTGCAGCTATAAAAAAGGGCACCTCAAAAAAAGTGCCCAATTTTAATGTTGTTTGGCGCGCCCGACACGATTCGAACGTGCGACTCCTGCCTTCGGAGGGCAGTACTCTATCCAACTGAGCTACGGGCGCATGCGGTTGCATGGGCGTGAAGCATAGCGTTTTTGCAATCCAACGTCCATCTTGACGAAAAAGCGCTCACTTCGTCCGCTTTGAACGCGCAATTTCAAGCTGCCTACAGAGTTGTTCCGCGCCGTCGAGCAGGCGCGGCGTATGGCGCTGGATGAAGTCGGGCGGCACAAAGAAGAGGTTGCCACGCGCGACAGCGCTGATTGTCGGCCAGCGCTTCCAGTCATCGAGCCATTCCGGCCGGGCTTCGTCCATGCCGCTGGCGATGATGGCTTCGGGGTTTGCCGCAATCACTTCTTCGATGCTGATCACCGGCGCGATCGTTTCCAGCTTGCCAAACACATTCTCGCCACCGCACAGGCGGATGACGCTGGAAATGATCTGTTTGCCGCCGATCGTGGATAGTGGCTGCTTCCATATCTGGTAGAACATGCGCACGACGGGTCTTTCGCCATACTGTTTTTGCAGGCCAGCCAGGCGCGTGCGGAATTGGCAGGCGGCGGCATCCGCCGCTTCTGAGCTTCCCGCTAATTGGCCCAGGCGTTCGATCTCGTCGGCGATATCCTCCAGGCGATTGGGCTGAGACACGTAGATCGGGAAGCCGAAACCACGCAGTTTGTCGATGTCGGATGGCGCATTGCCGCTATGCCAGGCGATGATCAGGTCGGGCTTGAGGGCGACGATGGTTTCGAGATCGAGTCGGGAAAAGCCGCCGACCTTGGGCACGCTTCTGGCCGCTTCAGGGTAGTCGCTGTAATCCACTGTGCCTGCCAGCCTGTCGCCGGCGCCGGCGGCGAACACCGTTTCCGCCAGGTGCGGAGCAAGCGTAACGATGCGCCGTGCCGGCTGGCTCAGGCGGACGGTGACGCCGGTATCATCGGTCACGGTCACTTCGGCCAGAGCGAGGCTCGATGCCACGGCAAAAACAAGAAAAAACAGGTGTTTGCTCATGATGCACGCCACTCGGTAATGGCAGCGTCGAGGCGACACCACCCGGTTTCATCGCTGGGCAAGCCAAAGCGCAACAGGCCATGCGAGTCGAAACGGCGGACGAGAATGCCGCGCCGTGCAAAGTATTCGGCCAGCGATGCGACAGGCAATGTGGTGGAAGATGACGTTCCTCCGACGGTACAGAACAACGCCGTCTGTCGCACTGTTCCGAGCGGCGACAGCATTTCCGCCAGCCTTTGTGACGCCACCGCCAGTTTTTTTCGTGCCTCGGCCTGCCACGCCACATCTTCCAGCGCTTGGTGCGCCACGATGCGCGAGGGATGCGCGATTGCCCAGGGGCCGATCATCTCGCGCAAATGGGCGAGTTTGTCAGCCGAAGCGAAAATGAAGCCGACGCGCGCGCCCGCCAGCCCGAAGAATTTGCCGAGCGAGCGCAACACGATCAGGTTTGGCGCTGCATCGCTGCCGGCCAGTGCGGCGACGGTATTTTCCGGTTCGGCGTCAGCAAAAGCCTCGTCGACGATCAGCCAGCCGCCGCGTCGCTGCAACTGCCCGGCTGCATCGAGCAAGGCATCGCGTGATACACATTCCGCAGTCGGATTATTCGGGTTGCACAAGAGCACGAGCGGGGTGGCGACCGACAGAGCGCGCTGTAACGAAGGCAAACGGCGCAGCTTGTGTCCGGCCTTTTCCCAGGCCTGCGAATGTTCTTCGTAAAGCGGCGAGACGCAGGCCACGACCATCGGTTTGAACAGGAAGGGCAGGGATTGGATGGCTGCCTGCGACCCCGCCAAGGCCAGCAAGCGGTCACTGCCGTAATAGGCCGCGGCGGCGGCGTCCAGGCCGTCGTCATCTTCCGGCAAGCGCTGCCAGCCCGAGGCATCGATTGCCGGAACGGGGTACATTTCCGGATTGATGCCCGTCGACAAATCCAGCCAGTTCGCCAGCGGAATGCCGTAGTCCCGCGCTGCTTGCCGCAAGCGTCCGCCATGCTCAAGCACCGAGCGCTCCTATCGCTATAAACACCGCCAGCCACAGCGCGATGCCGCGCCGCACGAGGGACAACGCGCGCGAAATGTCTTCCCTACGGGCCGGACGCCCCTCGCCGAGCACCGGACGTTCCTCGATTTGGCCGTGGTAAATGGCGGGGCCGCCCAGCGCGAGGCCGAGACTGCCCGCGCCGGCCGACATCACCGGCCCGGCATTCGGGCTCTCCCATGTCGGCGCCTGCCGACGCCAGCAGGCCAGCGCCACGCGGGTTTGGCCGAACAGCGCGTAAGACATTGCCGTCAGCCGCGCCGGAACATAGTTGAGCAGATCGTCAATGCTCGCCGCCGCCCAGCCGAAACGCAGGAAGCGCCCGGTTTTGTAGCCCCACATCGCATCAAGCGTATTGGACAGCCGAAACAACACCGCGCCCACCCCGCCGAGCAGGGCGAACCAGAACAGAACGCCGAACACGGCGTCGTTGCCGTTTTCCAGCGTCGATTCGACGCAGGCTTTGGCCACGCCTGCTTCGTCAAGATTCTCCGTATTGCGCGAAACGATCCAGCCGACATGTTCGCGCGCCGCAGCCAGATCGCTGGCCTGCAAATCAGCCGAAACGCGCTCGGCATGCTCGGCCAGACTGCGCCCGCCGAGCGCCAGATAAAGCAACAAGGCATCGAGCAGCCAGCCTCCGTAGCCGTATCCCCACATGGCCAGCACCGTCCAGGGCACGACGGTCAGCGCCCAGGCGCAAACACCATTGAAGCGCCGCCAGACGCCACGATTGCCTACCCGTTCGACGGCATTCGCCAGCTTCCCGAAACCCACCAGTGGATGCCAGCGGGGCGTTTCGCCAAGCAAGCGATCGAGCGCGACGCCAGCCACAACCGCCAACGGCGTGCTCAAGAACGCCGGCACGCCGATCGCCGATTCGGCGGAAGGGAAAGGAAAATAAGGGAAAGGCATGAGAAAATCGCAGGCTGCACAGCCACAGGCCGGTCATTTTACGATGAATACACGCCAACCCCACAGTAAAACACCCTGCCTGATGGTTCAGGGATGCACCTCCGACGCCGGCAAATCAGTGCTGGTCGCGGCGCTCTGCCGCGTGCTTGCCCGGCGTGGCGCGCGTGTTGCGCCGTTCAAACCGCAGAACATGGCGCTCAACTCGGCGGTCACCGTCGATGGCGGCGAGATCGGTCGCGCCCAGGCTTTGCAGGCATTGGCCGCGCGCGTGCCGGCGCACATCGATTTCAATCCGGTCCTGCTCAAACCCACGACCGACAAATGCGCGCAGGTGATCATCCACGGCAAGGCTCACGCCGACCTCGACGCCCGCGACTATCACGAATACAAGCCGCGCGCGATGGATGCCGTCATCGAATCCTGGGAACGCCTGTGCGCCGCCTACGACTGCATCGTCGTCGAAGGCGCCGGCAGTCCGGCCGAAATCAACCTGCGCGACCGGGACATCGCCAATATGGGATTTGCCGAGCTCGTCGACTGTCCGGTGATTCTCATCGCTGACATCGACCGGGGCGGCGTCTTCGCCCACCTCGTCGGCACGCTCGAACTGCTCTCGCCGAGCGAGCAGGCGCGCGTCAAGGGCTTCGTCATCAACCGCTTTCGCGGCGACATCAGCCTGCTCGAATCCGGCCTCGCCTGGCTGGAAGAGCGCACCGGCAAACCCGTACTCGGCGTACTGCCCTACCTGCACGGGCTGTATCTCGACGCCGAGGATGCCGTCCCCAGGGAACAGGAAATCAAATCGGGGACAAAACTGCGCGTCATCACGCCGGTTTTTCCGCGCATCTCCAACCATAACGATCTCGACCCGATGCGTTTTCACCCCGATGTCGATTTCCGCTTTGTCGGCCCGCACGAGCCGATACCGTCCTGCGATCTCATCGTGCTGCCCGGTTCCAAGGCGGTACAGGCTGATCTCGACTGGCTGCGCGCGATGGGTTGGGAAGAAGCGATCCGCCGGCATCTGCGTTACGGCGGCAAGCTCATCGGCCTCTGTGGCGGACTGCAAATGCTTGGCCTGCGTCTCAACGATCCGCTCGGCCTCGAAAGCGCACCGGGAAGTATCCCCGGTCTTGGCCTGCTCGACTATGAAACGACGCTGGAAGCGGAAAAAACGCTGGAAAACGTGCGCGGCACGCTCAGGCTGCCCGGAGCACCCGCCATCGCCGGCTACCGCATCCACCTGGGCGTGACGCGCGGCCCGGCGCTCGAACACCCCGCCGTCAACCTCGATGACCAGCCGGAAGGCGCGATTTCACCAGACGGCCAGATTCTCGCCACTTACTGCCACAGCCTCTTTGATCAGCCGGAAGCGCTCGACGCGCTACTGACCT
This sequence comes from Betaproteobacteria bacterium, assembly GCA_025997075.1. Classification (GTDB taxonomy): domain Bacteria; phylum Pseudomonadota; class Gammaproteobacteria; order Burkholderiales; family Rhodocyclaceae; genus Propionivibrio. Next base: position 8,564 of record BNUC01000107.1, read on the forward strand.
GGGCAGGGCATACGCCTTCTGTCCGTTTTGATCCAAACGAGCGCCGCGAGCGCGATCTCGACCGTCTGGCCGACGCCGTCGAGCAACACATGGATCTCGCCAGGCTGGCTGAATGGCTGCCGGCGCTGGTTCGCCAGTGACGACCTGCCTGTGGCGCGTGCCTCCCAAGAAGGTGCCGCGGATGCCGGGGATGTAAATAAGCCTCCTTCAATCCTTGAAGAATATTCGGGGTCACCGCACCTCGAATTCCCCTATCAGAATCCTGTCTTTCCTGTCCTTGAGGCGCATGGTGACGGATTGCTTTTTGACTTTCTCGCTCACGTATTGGGTGAAAAAGTCGAGTTGTATCGTCGTCGCTTCCGAAATCATCTGCTGCTGGTGTCCATAGAAATTCACCTCAATGCGATACTTGCCCGGTTTGGCGTTTTTGAGAGTGAATTCTTCCGGGCCGTATCCCTCTGTGTTGTCCGGCGATACGCGACCGCCCTGATAGCTCAGGGGATGGCTGTAGAAAGCTTCTTCGTTATTCGGGTCGATCACGTGCAGGTCGATGTCCGTGTTGTCGGAATCCCAGGTGAGGACCACGCGCAGATCAAGCGGACGGTTGAGGAGAAAGCGCGAATCAATCCGCCGGGTGTCGAGCGCTGCGGGAGCGGCGGCAATGGCGGCATTCATCTCGGTGAGCGCGATCACTTCGATGCCGGGGAACCGGCGGGCGAAGCTCTTTTCCACCACGTCGTAGAGCCGCTCGACGGCAAGCTGATATTCGCCCGCCGCTTCATGGGCCAGACCGAGATCGCGGAAGGATTGCGGTTCGTCGTCGGCCAGCGCCAGCACGCGTCGGAAGATGAGTACGGCCTGTTTTGGCCTGTCCGCTTCCAGCAGGCGGTAGCCCAGCACACGCAGAATCTGGCGGTTTTCCAGATTCATTTCCGCGAGGTTGGAGAGTACCCGCAAGGACAGGTCTTTTTGTCCACGATGCCCAAGTTCATAGGAAACATCGAGATAGAACGCCACACTGTTCTCGAAATCGGGACGCTCGTCCAGATAGATGCGGTACAGGTCTTCGGCACGGGCGTCTTTCATCCGCCGGATGTAGGGCGCGTCCGGCGACCACGGGCGTAACGCGATGGTGGCGGCGGGTGATTCGTTACGGTTTCCGGTATCCGGTATGGCGGTAAATTGCAGACTCCGATCCGCGTTCGGGGCGGGGGCGATGGCTGGCGCGGCAGGAGCTGATGCGGCAACCTGCAGTGAGGGGGCTCGTGCGACTCGTGCCGGGGCGAGGGAAACACTTTCCCTTGCCGACCAATCACCCGCACCGGCAGAACCGGCTCTACGGGAATCATATTGCGCCTTTTCTTTTTCAGCAGAAGGACGGTCCTTCGGAAAATCCTTCTGCCACCATGCATCGCGCTGTTCCCACTCGCGCAGCACGCGCGCCACCTTGTTCGTTTCACCCCGGTTGGTACGCATCCGTGCGCGGAGTTGCTCGTATTCGGCCGTGAGTTCCGCGGGCGGCTCGATGTCGTGGGTGACATAATCCTCGACGCGATCCAGCACGATCAGCGAGGTTTCCCGCGTGGCAATGGCAAAAGCCTGACCCAGGCGGCGGATTTCACCCCGGTTGAGTTCGTATTCTTCTTCCAGCCGCTCGATTTTCACTGCCGCCCAGAGATGGGCAATGCCATCGAAATCCTTTTGTCCCGCCGGGAAACGCCGCTCGATGCCCTGCCCGCCCTCGCCCGCAAAAACCACCCGTAGCGGGCGCGAGGCATCGCGGAACACGCCCGCGACGAGGAAAGTGCCGTTTCGCGGCGATTGCGTCCAGACAGCATCGCTAATGCCACCTTCCACGGCTGCGATGTGCGGGCGGATTTGCATCACGCGCGCGGTAGCGGTTTTGGCGTCTGTAGCAGTGAGGTCGATCAGCCCGCCTCCTTTCGCTGCCAGCCCCCGCAGTCGGGATGTTTCCGCCCCTGGCGCGGAAATCAGTGCAAAAAGCGGCGAGGCGGGCGGTGCGAGCGGCGAGCTACTGTAGTTGTCCAGACCGTCGGAGAAGAGGAGAAACAGGTCGGATGGCGTACCGACATCGAACGCGCCCAAATTCGTCGCCCCATCGTAAACCACGGTTTCAAGGGCTTTTCGCAGCGCATTCCAGTCACCGCCCCGAATGGCGAATTCGCGCGGCGCGGCAGCAACATCCCTGACTTCCTGCAAACGCACGCTCACGTCACGAACCTGGGTGAAAAATGCGTCGAGAAATTCAAACTCCCGCGCATGATTCCGTTTCTGCCCCGACAGGGACGCATCCCAGAGAATATCGAGCTTTTTCGGCGGCACACGTTCGGTGCTGCCAGGCGGTGCGGCGATCTCGGTATAAAAATAGCGTTTGCCATCATGGTCGCCGACATAAATACCGTCGTTCCCGACAGGCAGCGTCAGTGTCAAGGTGTTGCCTTGCAAACGCAGGTTCCGTGCTTCGGCGAGAGCGATGTAGGCGCCGTCTTTCTGTCTGAAGTCGGGCGCTAGACCGGCAGGCGGGTTCCCCAGGTTTTCCCCGGCGAGACCCGGTGCGCCAGTCAAGCCCTGAGCCTCAAACCTGAAACTGAACTGCTGGACGCGATCCGCGTAAGAAAGCGGCAGGCGATAGAGCGCAATGCCGTTTCCCCCCGGACTCAGGTGTTCGCTGTAAGTCACCTTCACCCGCCGGGTTTTGCCGGGGTTGAGCGGATAAACCCGCAATTTGAAGTTGTTGCCCTGCGTGACTTCCAGCAGCGCCGGATCGATTTTCTGCCGGATCACGTTCTCGAAAACCTGCCGCCCCTTGACCTTGTTGACCGGCACGGCATCCCGCATCACTTCTTTTCCATCCCGGTTTTCCATTGAAAGCGCGAAACCGGTGACGGTCTGCCCGTCCTGCAAGGGAAATTGAAGCTCGCCTTCGAGAACCCGGTTATTGGGGTTATGGAAGCTCATCTCGACGGTCGTCCACGCCAGCGGGCCGATGATTTCGGTTTCAATGCCCAGTGTGCGTAATTCGATGGGCTTTTCAGCACCGGTTACTGTGAAGTTGACCGGAGGCGGAACGGGCCGCAAGGTTTGTGCCGCAACGGACTTCGGCAACACGAGCAGAGCACATAAAAGCACGAGCAGGAACGCGATGGCCACAGGACTGATACGGGTTTGTTTCATGACTTCCTCGGAAAAAGTGGATTTATGCACCTTTTGCAAGACTCCATCCTGATAAGAACGGTTTCCGGGTGCGATTCAAACTGATGTGCAGGGATCAAATGGAAAAAGCAGTTAACCACGGCGACACGGCGGACACGGCAAAAAGCAAAGACAAAAACGATTTTCGCTTTTTGCTTTTCGCCGTGTCCGCCGTGTCGCTGTGGTTAAAAAGGTTTTCATTCGCCCCTACATTCTCCATGTTAATGTTAATCCTTCCCCTCTCCTGCCCCTGCCGGGGCACCCTCTCCCACAAGGGGAGAGGGAAAGCAGACGCCTGCTCATGCCCTGTTTCCTCTATATACCACAGCACATCAGTTTGAATCGCACCCGTACGGACATCACAGGGTAATCGCACACGCAGAAGTCATAAGTCATAAGTCATAAGTCATTGTATCGAAGAGCATTGTCCAATGGGGTAAGACCGAGCAAAGAAGCGCGGTACTCTGGGATTCGGTCAGCGGTTTTACGTCGGGAACGTAAGCTGCGCCTGGGATA
>BNUC01000108.1 GCA_025997075.1 Betaproteobacteria bacterium
AAGCAGCCGGCGATTTCGTCACGGCTCGGGGCATGGTTCTGTCCGCCGCGGTTGGCGACCTTGATGGCTCCCATGACGCTCGCCAGCCGCCCGGTTTTTTCCCATTCCCAATTTCTGGCGATGCCGTACAGCAGTCCGGCCCGGTAGGCGTCACCGCAGCCGGTCGGATCGACGACCGCCCTGGCGGGCGCGCACGGAATCTCGATACAGCGCCCCCCGGTATAAATGCGCGAACCTTCGGCCCCGTGAGTAACGATCAGCACGTCGACCTTTCCGGCCAGCTCGTTCAGGGAACAGCCGGTCCGGTCACAGGCCAGCTTTGCCTCGTAGTCGTTGAAGCAGGCATAAGACGCGAGGTCGAGAAAATGCAGGATTTCGTCGCCGGAAAACATCGGCATCCCCTGCCCCGGATCGAAAATGAACGGAATCCTGGCGGCAAAGAGATCCTCGGCGTGGCGCAGCATACCGTCCCGACCGTCCGGCGCGACGATGGCCAGGGTGACATTTTCGGCGTCGGAAACGCGGTTATGGTGCGAGAAACTCATTGCGCCGGGATGGAAGGCGTTGATCTGGTTGTCGTCGAGATCGGTGGTGAGGAAGCACTGCGAGGTGTAGCTGCCTTCGATGTGGCGCACATGCGTTCGGGGCAGCCCCAGGCGGTCGAGCCGGTCGAGATAGGGGCCGGCGTCGTCGCCGACCGTCGCCATGATCAGCGGGTCGCCGCCGAGCAACTTGAGGTTGTAGGCGATGTTTACGGCGCATCCCCCGAATTCGCGGCGCATTTCAGGCACCAGGAAAGAGATGCTCAGGATGTGAATCTGCTCCGGCAGGATATGGTTTTTGAAGCGGTCATGGAAGACCATGATCGTATCGTAGGCAATCGATCCGCAGATGAGGGTTGACATGGCTGTAGGACGAAACGAAGACAAGCGATTGTAACATCGCGCAAGGAACGCGCTGGAAAGGTTGACCTGATCAAGCAGGGCGATTACATGAATGCCATTGAAATGAAGGACGGCACTTCCCGCGGAGTATGGCGATCCATCTTCCTCCCCCCTCGTGGGGGAGGATGCCCCGAATTTTGGTAAAAGCGCAGGAGAGGGGACGGCGGTTCCGCGCGAAACAGGGCTGGAACAGGCCCGATCTTCCCCCTCACCTGCCCCTGCCGGGGCACCCTCTCCCACAAGGGGAGAGGGAAAGCAAACGCCTGTTCATGCTTTACCATGACAAATATATTCATGCGATTGCCCTGATCTGTTCAAGGTCATCCGGGCGTTGTCCGCGGATGTCGATACGTGAACGGTTGACGCACACGTCAGTGCTCTACGCCGCAAGCCCGGCATCCGGGCAGAATTTGGATGGAGCCTCGCTTCCGTGTAGGGTCATGGCTATCGCCTTGAGAAGCTCAAGGAATAGTTACCCAGGGTCGAGACGCCGGATCAGGGATAAAAGACGAATAAGCGGTATCCCGCCGCGGCCAGATCCACGGCGTCGATCCACAGGCGCACCGCGACATCGGAGTTGCCGGAAAAGACCGGGTTGGCGGCTGTTTTTGCCGGAAGATAGTCTTGCGGGGAGAAGACGCGGCGAGCGATCACCGTATCCTGCGTGTCGGTCAATGAAAGCTCCAGCGACGGATAGGCTTGCCCGTAGGACGCCTTGTTGCGTAGCGTGGCATTCATGACAAGCAGGTTGCCTCGGGCCGAATCGGTTTGCAGATCGGAGGTCTCGATACTGACCTGCTCGGTGTGCCTCGGCAATGGTAACGGGGCGCCGAAGGCGTGCGAAAAGGTTTCGAGGGTGGAACGCAGGCTGGGCATGGATACCGCCAGTTCGCTGCGAAAGTGGAATAAAGCCTGACCGGCCAAGACCAATAGCAAGCCTGCCGCGGCCAGCATGAACGGCATCGCCAGAAATTGGGAATGGGAAAAAACCGGGCGGCTGGCGAGCGTCATGGGAGCCATCAAGGTCGCCAACCGCGGCGGACAGAACCATGCCCCGAGCCGTGACGAAATCGCCGGCTGCTTTACCGCCGCCTTCGGCCAGTCCCCCTGGTAGCATCGTTTTTGTACGGTCCCGGGTAGACAAGCGTGAATCCCATCCCGGCGCACTCTCTCGCGCCGACGCCGTATCTCTCGCGCGTCACGCGCGTATTAAAAGTCGCGCTGCATCTGCTTCGGGCAATGCTGACGGCGGCCCTGTTTTATCAGCGCATGGGAACGCATCGGCAACTGGCGTTCAAACAGCGCTGGTCACAACAACTCCTGAAAATCCTCGAAATCCGCCTGGAAGCCGGGGTAACGGACGCGCCGCACGGCTGCCTGATCGTCGCCAACCATATTTCCTGGCTGGATATTTTCGTGATCAACGCGCTACGTCCCGCCTCATTCGTCGCCAAGGCGGAGGTCCGCGCCTGGCCGCTGATTGGCTGGCTGGCCGCGCGTAACGACACGATCTTCGTTAATCGTGGCAGCCGCCAGCACGCGCGCCAGGTAAACGTGGAGATTGATACGCGGCTGAATAGCGGATTCGACGTTGCCGTTTTCCCCGAAGGCCGGACGACCGACGGCGCGCGCCTCCTCGAATTTCACGCGGCCTTGCTGCAATCGGCCATCGAAACCGGACGCCCGATATTGCCGATGGCCATCGCCTACCGCGATGCGAACGGGCAGCCCAGCCTTGCGCCGTCGTTCGCCGAAACCACCCTGCCGCAGTGTTTCGCCGCGATCCTCGCCTGCCGTTCACTGAGCGCGCGCCTGATGCCGCTACCCCCGGTCGTGACGACCGGCCAGTCGCGCCGCGATGTAGCGCGCGCGGCTCACGACGCAATCGCTACCAGGCTCGGATTTCTTCGTCCGAACAGGACACCTGAAACACCGCCCGATCTTCCAGCCTGACCGCCGTCAACGGTCCGCCCCACAGGCATCCGGAATCGAGCGCCAGGAGATTCGGCAGTATTTTCAGCCCGAGCGCCGACCAATGCCCGGTGACCAGCGCCGTATCGGCACTGCGCCGGCCGGGCGCCTCGAACCACGGCACATGCCCGGTCGGCGTATTGTCAAGCCCGCCCTTGGCGTGGAAATCCATGACTCCGATCGGAGTGCAGAAACGCATGCGCGTCATGGCGTTGACGATCACGCGCAGGCGCGGCCAGCCAGTGAGATCATCGCTCCAGACAGCGGGCTCGCTGCCCCACATGTTCGCCAGGAATGTCCGCCAGTCGGGCGCGCTCAGGGCCGATTCCACTTCGCCCGCCAGCGCCTGCGCATCGGCGACTGTCCATTGCGGCAGTAAACCGGCATGCACCAGGCAATGACCATTCTCCACATGACACATACGCTGATGGCGCAGCCAGAACAGCAGTTCGTCGCGGTCCGGCGCGTGCAGAATATCGTCGAAGGTATCGCCCTTGCCACGCTTGCCGAAACCTTCGGCGGCCAGAAGCAGCGTCAGGTCGTGATTTCCCAGTACAGTAATTGCCGAGTTTCTGAGTTCCTTCACGAAACGCAGTGTTTCGAGTGAGCGCGGCCCACGGTTAACCAGATCGCCGACCAGCCACAGGCGGTCGGCCACCGGATCGAATCGGCAGCGCTCAAGCAGCCGCATGAACGAAGCGAAACAGCCCTGAATGTCCCCGATTGCGTAAGTGTTCATCAGGGATCAGGTATCAGGAATCAGGGATCAAAACCGAACGGGGTTCAGGGGTTGATTCCTGATCCCTGTTCCCTGATATCTGATATTCAGGCACGAACTGGCGCAGACGCAGTTTGACTTCGCAGCTCGTGCATGGCGCCGGTTCCAGCATCCAGCTTTCGAGTTCGCGCCACCATTCGGCGTCGGGCGCCGCTTCGGCCTGCGCCACGCGCAATTTGGGATGTGGCGTGGGTAGTGTCTGCTCACTGTCGGTCAGCAGTTCTTCGTAGAGCTTCTCACCCGGCCGCAGGCCAGTGAACTCGATGCGGATATCGTCTTCCGTAAGACCGGACAGACGGATCATGTCACGCGCCAGGTCGACGATGCGTACCGGTTCGCCCATTTCGAGCACAAAAATCTCTCCGCCCTGACCCATCAGACCGGCCTGCATCACCAACTGCGCCGCTTCCGGAATCAGCATGAAATAGCGGATGATTTCTGGATGCGTGACCGTCACCGGCCCACCAAGCGCAATCTGCTCGCGGAAAGTAGGAATGACCGATCCGTTGCTGCCCAGCACGTTGCCAAAACGCACGGTGATAAAGCGCGTTCCGCTATCTTCACTTTCCCCACTTTCCCCTTCCCCGCGTTTCTGTTGCATCGCCGCCAGCACGCGCTCGGCAAGACGCTTGGTGGCGCCCATGACGTTCGTCGGATTAACCGCCTTGTCGGTGGAAATCAGGACAAACTTATCAACACCGTAATGCTGCGCCGTCTCGGCCAGCCGCTTCGATCCGATCACGTTGTTCCGTACCGCCTGCCAGGCATTCTCGCCCTCCATCAAGGGGACATGCTTGTACGCGGCAGCGTGGAACACCACCGACGGACGATACGTCGAAAAGATCCAGTCGAGCCACGTCGCGTCCTTCACATCGCCGACGATGAAAGCGCAGGCGACTTGCGGATACGTTCTGCGGAACTCCTGCTCCACCAGATACAAGGCATACTCGGAAACATCCAGCAGAATCAGCAGGCGCGGATTGAACCCGGCAAGCTGGCGCGCCAGCTCGGAACCGATCGATCCCCCGGCCCCGGTCACCAGCACGACCTGCCCGTCGAGCCACGCGCGCAGGCCGGCATCGTCGAGCTGCACCTGCTCGCGGCCGAGCAGATCCTCCAGTTGTACCTGGCGCACCTTGGACACTGCCACTTTGCCGGCAAGCATGTCCTCCAGGCTGGGCACGGTCATCACCGACAGACCGGCCTGGACGGCGAGCTCCATGGCTTGGCGACGCCTGCGCAGCGATACTTCGGGCATGGCCACGATCGCCCTTTTTACCGACAGTTTTTCCGCCCATGCCGGCAGATCCTCGTGCGGACCGAGGATTTTCACGCCCTGCAGTTCCTGGCCGATGCGCCGCCTGTCCTCGCTGAGCAGGCCAACCACACACCAGTCGGGCGAATGCGCCAGATCCCGGAGCAGGCTGTCAGCGGCATTGCCCGACCCCAGCACCAATACCGGTTCGCCGACGAACACCATGCGTCCATACAAGGACCGGTCGCGCCAGGCGCGATAGGTAAATCGGCTCCCCCCCATGAGCAAAATCAGGAGGACCGGATGCAGAATCAACACCGAACGCGGCACCGGCCCCAGGCGGAACATACTGATCGCCGCGGCCACAACGACCGCCGCGACCGCCACGGCCAGGATGATCCGGCGCATGTCCATCATGCTGGCAAACCGCCAGATGCCGCGATACAAACCGAAGAACCAGCAAGCCGGCACGTAGATGACAAAGACCAGAGGCAGAGTATGCAACACGCCTTCCAGATAAGTCTCCGGAATGTCCAGATTGAAACGCAGCCAATAGGCCAGCCACCAGCAAAGCGCGACGGCGACAAAGTCGTGCAGCATGACCAGCATGCGTCTCGCCAACAAATGGATAATCATCGGGCGGGCGCCTTGAGCGACGAAGATGAACTCATATTCATCATTTTACTTCGATGGCAGCATGCGGATATTAAAACCTTTCACCAAGCGCGTAACAAGGCGATTCCATGGGCGCCGCGCGCCTCCGCCGTGGCGAGCAATTCCGGGCGCATGCCGCCCAGGGCAAAGACCGGGATCGCGGCAAGTTCGGTCAGTTGCGCGAAAGCTTCCCAACCGATGCCCTGGGATTCCGGATGCGAGGCAGTGGGCAGGACGGGGCCGAGTACGGCGAAATCAACGCCCCGTTGTTCCGCGCGGGAGAGATCAGCCGTGGTGTGACACGACGCGGCTACCCAGTCGAAATCGGGACGCCGGGCGAGCGAGTGCAGGCGCGACGACGACAGATGAACGCCGCAGGCGCCGATGTCCCGCGCCAGCCCTTCGTCGTCATTCACCAGAAGGCGGGTTCCCGGAAAAGCAGCGACGAGCGCCGCGGCTTTTTCAGCGAAACGCCGGTGTTCGTCAGCGGCGAGCGTCTTGTCGCGCAGTTGCAGCAGACGGATGCCGCGCATCAATGCCTGGCGAATACGTTCCAACTCCGCGTCGATGCCGTTTTCCGTAGCGTTGGTAATGACGTAGAGCTTGGGCAGAGCCAGCGCGCGCAGAATCGGGCCATTGGCCGGCAGCACGGGCGTGACGGCGGGCGCTTCGCCGAGACGGGTCCATACGGCGCCGGTATGCTCATGCGTATCGATCTCGCCCTGCCAATTCGTGACGCGGAAAAACTTGAGGCGCACCCGCGCATGCGGATAGCTGTGCTCGCGGCACAGCCAGGGCGTCGCCTCGGTGATGGTGATACGCAGTTCCTCAAGCAATTCCCGCGCTAAGGCCTCGCTGAACGACTCACCCGGTTCGACCTTGCCGCCCGGGAATTCCCAGTAACCGGCAAAGGCTTTGTCCGACGGGCGTCGGGCAAGCAGAAATTCGGGGCCGTCCGCCGTCTCCCGCAACAACACGCCCGCGGACACTTCGACGATGCGCGTCACTTGCGGCGTCCGCGTTGTGAACCATGCGAAGTTTTTGAACTGTGCACGCCCGCCCAATCCTTGGCGAATTGCCAGGCCACGCGCCCGCTGCGCGAACCGCGTTGCAGCGACCAGTTCAGCGCATCGCGCTCCGCGCGCGCGATTTCGGCGTCCTTGCAGCCGAAGGAGCGCAGCCAGTGGGCGACGATATCAAGATAAGCCTCCTGGTCGAACGGATAGAACGAAAGCCACAGGCCGAAACGCTCGGACAAGGAGACTTTCTCCTCGATGGCCTCGCCGGGATGGATTTCCTCGCCGACGCTGTGCGCTTCCAGATTCTCCGCGAAATATTCGGGCATCAGGTGCCGCCGGTTGGAGGTCGCGTAGATCAGCACGTTGTCCGGCGCGGCGGTGATCGAACCGTCAAGAATGACCTTGAGCGCCCGGAAGGTGGCGTCGCCGGCATCGAACGACAGATCGTCGCAGAACACAATAAAGCGCTCGGAGCGTCCTTCGATGAGATCCACGATGTCCGGCAAATCAACGAGATCGTGTTTTTCGACTTCGATCACGCGCAGGCCGCGCGACGCGTATTCGTTGAGCAGCGCCTTGATCAGCGAGGACTTGCCCGAACCACGCGCGCCGGTGAGCAACACGTTGTTGGCCGGCTGGCCGGCGACGAACTGCCGCGTGTTGGCGTCGATGCGCGCTTTCTGCTCGTCGATGTCCTTGAGATCCGCCAGACGGATGCTCGAAGGATGCGCTACGGCCTGCAGGTAATGAGCAGCGCCATGCCTGCGCCAGCGGAAAGCGACAGCGGCATTCCAGTCGGGCACGGGAGACTCGGGCGGCAATAAGGGTTCAAGACGCGCCAGCAAACGCTCGGCGCGTTCCAGGAAAGAAGTCAGGGATGGCGGAAGCTCACTCATCGGCAGGTATACTCGTTTAATTGTGAAACATCGAACTTTAGGCCAAACGATGAACAAAAGCCAAACCTGCCGGCGTCGACTGTTGCCTCTCCTGGCGTTCTGTATGCTTCTTGCCTCCTGCGCCACGGTCGAGACACCGCCCGCGCCAGTGTGTCCGCCCTGCCCGTCATGTCCTACCATGCCACCTTCGGAGATCACGCCCACCCTGCCGCCGGCCAGGCCGCTCCAACCGGCGCGCTGGAGCGATCTGCCGGGTTGGGACAGTGATGATCCGGGCGCCGCCTGGCCTGCTTTCCTGCAATCCTGCCGCGGCCTCGCCGGCAAACCGCGCTGGCCGGCCTGGCGCGCCGCCTGCGAGGAAGCGCGCTCGGTTCCCGGCAAGGACGCGCAAGCCATCCGCCGCTTTTTTGAAAGCCGCTTCACGCCATATCTGCTGACCAATCCGGATGCTTCGACACAGGGCCTCATCACCGGCTACTACGAGCCGCTGCTGCGCGGTTCGCGCACGCGCACGGACGAATACTCCCAGCCTGTGCCCGGCGTGCCGCCCGATCTGCTGACGATCGATCTGTCCGACATGCTGCCGGATCTGAAACACATGCGTTTGCGCGGCCGTCTGGAAGGCCAGCGCGTGATTCCCTACTATTCGCGCGCGGAAATCGCCGTGCGAGGATTCGAGAACCTTCATCCTGAAAAAGTGCTCTTGTGGGTCGATGACGCCATTGAGCTGTTTTTCCTGCAAATACAAGGTTCCGGTCGGGTCAGGCTGCCGGACGGCGGCATGGCGCGACTCGGCTACGCCGACCAGAACGGCCATCCCTACAAGTCGATCGGCCGCCTGCTGGTCGAGCGCGGCGAGATGCCGCTTGAACAGGCGTCAATGCAGGGCATCCAGGCCTGGGCGCGAGCCAACCCGAAGCGCCTGGCCGAATTGCTCAATGCCAATCCGAGCTACGTGTTTTTCCGCGAGCTGCCGGGCAACACGGACGAAGGGCCGCTGGGCGCTCTGGGCGTGCCGCTGACCCCCGGTCGGAGCATCGCCGTCGACCCGCGTCATGTGCCACTCGGCGCGCCCGTGTTCCTGGCAACGACACAGCCGCTATCAACGCAACCGCTCACACGCCTCACGCTTGCGCAGGATACGGGCGGCGCCATCCGCGGCGTGGTGCGCGCCGACTTCTTCTGGGGCTTTGGCCCCGACGCGGGCGCTCAGGCGGGCCGGATGAAACAACAGGGCAAGATGTGGGTGTTGTTGCCGGAGGGCGATGATGCGCCATGATGCCGGTTCGGATTGGAGGCGATACAAATGCAGCAAGCGTTGGGAAAGCCGCGAAGCGGCGCATCCCGACGATACTATCTTCCGGCGTATTCGCGCCGCTTATTTACGATTGTCGGATTACGCTTCGCTTACCCAACTACGCGGACGTCATTCCCGCGAAGGCGGGAATCCAGAATCGTCTTTCCGACGCAACGTGTCGCCATTCTTTGATTGGTAGCCATTCTGGCTGAAGAAAACATGCTGGATTCCCGCCTTCGCGGGAATGACGAGGAATGGAATTACGCTGCCTGCTGCTCCAGCGTAAACCCGGCGCCGGCATCCTCGCACAGCGTTTCCGCCAGAAACGGCAGCGCGCCGGCCAGCGTATCGTGCAGCGTCCAGGGAGGGTTAATTACAAACAGGCCGCTGCCGTACATGCCAAAGCCGTCGCTGGCCGGCTCGCGCACGTGCAAGGCTGCGTGCAGCCAGTCCTTGACCGGTAGACGCTTCAGGCGTTGCGGCAATTCGCGCGCTTCAAGCCGGGTCAATTGCGGGTACCACACGGCATAACTGCCGCCGGGGAAACGCGTGAGCGCGTCCTTGAGCGTCTGGATCACCCGTTCATAATCCTGCTTTTCCTCGTAGGGCGGATCGATCAGCACCACGGCGCGACGCGGCGGCGGCGGTAGCAGGGCGCGGAGTCCGGCAAAACCATCCGAGCCCTCGACGACCACCCGTTTGCCGGCGTCCTGAAAATTTCTCCGCAACAGGCGCACGTCGCTGCCATGCAGTTCGAACAGGCGCAAGCGATCCTGCTCGCGCAGCGTCCACCAGGCCAGGAGAGGCGAGCCGGGGTATTTGCGCAAACGCCCATCGGGATTGAGGCGGCGCACCAGATCGACGTAGTCGGCTACCGGCGCGGGCAAATCCTTACGTTCCCACAGGCGGCCGATGCCGCCCTCGTATTCGGCCAGTTTTTTGGCATACCCGGCATCGAGATCGTAAGCCCCTGCGCCGGCATGTGTGTCGATGACCCAGAACGGCTTTTCTTTCTGTCCGAGATAACGGATCAGTTGGACCAGAACAAGATGTTTGAGCACATCGGCATGATTGCCGGCATGGAATGCGTGGCGATAGCTGAGCATTATTCGGGCAAGGCGATCTTGCCGTCGGTGCTGAACTGATAGTCCTTGAAAACGTGCTCGGCGGTAAGCAACTGGTAGGCGCCATCCTTCAGTTTGCGGCTGGTGTCCTTGAGGCGGTAGGCGTAATGCCCGCAGGTCCACACATCGAAGTTGCGCATCTGCGTACACAAGCAGGTCTTGCTCATCACCGAAATGCGTTTGGCGTCCGGATGCGCTTCCACTTCACGGTTATACGCGATGATGTACGAACAACTGCCGCTGGCGTCGAGCAAGTAGCCGTAAGATTCGCAATTGGGGTGGGTGCCGGCGCCGATGGCGGGACTGTTGGACAGCATGCGCATCGGATACCCGGTCGGCGAGACCATGTTGACCTCGATGCCGTCCTCGTCCGCCTGGAAATACTTCTGCTTGACCTCGGCGGGCAAGCCACATTCTCTGGTGACCGTAAAACGCGTGGCGACCTGCACGGCGGACGCACCGTTTTCGAGAAATTTGACGGCGTCGCTGCCGGTAAAGATACCGCCCGCCGTAATCAGCGGAATGTCGAGATTTTCCGCGCGCAGGTACTGGACAATCTCCGCGACGATCGTCGCCAGATCGTACTTGGCCCAGTCCGCGCCGAACCCGAGATGTCCGCCGGCCAGCGGCCCCTCGATGACGATATAGTCGGGCAGGCGATTGGTGCGGGCCGATTTTTTGATAAAGAGTTGCAGCGCGCGCAAGGACGAGACGATGATGCCGAGCCTGGCGTCGCGGAAGCGCGGATGATTCTCGATCAGCGCGAACGAACCCAGATGCAGACCGGCCGCCAGCGTGATGCCGTCGATGCCCGCGTCGAGCGCCGCCTCCAGGCGTACGCGCAAGGTCTCGCGCGGCGCGTTCATGGTCAACTTTTCCATGCAGTTGACCAGGATGAGCCCCTCGCCGCGCTTCCTTTCCATGGTGCGTCCGACATGCAGCTTGGTCGCCTCGGCAAGCTCCCCGAGATTGAACTGGACGACCGACTTGTCGGAGTTGGCGACGTTGAACTTGTATTTCTTGAGCTTTTCCTTGACGAATTTCGTATCGAAATGGCGGTCGGTCACAGTATTGATCATGGCGTCGGAGATGTGACCAACGCCGCCCAGGCGGGCGGCTTCCAGCGCCAGCTCGGCCGTCGAGATATCGACCCCCATGCCGCCAATGACGATAGGCACCAACTCCTTGCCGCCTAAACGCAAACGGAAATCATCAACACACTTCATCAACACCCTTCCACTGACTTTATCGACACCCTTCCGCTGACCTGACCCCAGTCGGAAGCGGATGAATTAAATAATTTGGAATTATCGCTCATTGCTCTCAAAGTTGGCTGAAAAGCGAGCAATAATCATGGGAACGACATTAAGCGCATATCCGCCCAAGGAGAAAACCGTGCCCGATAGCCGCGATCACGATCATTCGTCGGCCTTGCCCGCCAACCTGGGCATCCCGCGCGCCAGGGCGTTCGATCCGGTCGCGTTCGAGCAGGCCATCCACGACCTGCTCGCCGCCTGCGGCATCGCGCCGGATGTCGCACACATGGGCAAGACCACCCAGCGCGTGCGCGATCTCTGGCAGAAGCGGCTACTCGGCGGCTACGACATGGATCCCGCCACCGTCCTGGGTGATGGATTCGAGGATCATCGGCGGGACATGGTCGTGATACGCGGCATCGCCGTGCATGGCGTCTGTCCGCATCATCTTGTCCCTTTCCGTGGCGTGGCGCACGTCGCCTACCTGCCCGGCGGCCGGCTGCACGGCTTCGGGCGCATTGCCCGGCTGGTTGACGCCATCGGACATCGTTTCACCTATCAGGAATGGATGACACGCGACATCGCCGAAGCCTTGATGATTCACGGCATGGCGCGCGGCGCGGCCTGCGTGATCGAGGCCGAGCAGTTGTGCCTGTTGCTGGGCGAGGACCGACGCGGCGACGAACGCGTTGTCACTCAGTCGTTTACCGGCGAATTCGACAGTTCGGAGCAGTTCCGCGCCGAATTCCTGCGCGCGATCAATGGTGGCCGGCGCTCCGATTGATTGATTCATCAAACCACGGCGAATACCAACCCTCTCTTCATGATTTTCCCTTCGGGCCAGCATCTGGCCGCTGTGAATAAACTGCCCGCCAATGCCTTGTCTCTCATTCTGCGCTACAGGAGCTTCCGGGCTACGCACCATGAATCTGTCGTATCGCCAAAATATAGACTGCGCAGGCCGTCCTCGCGGAAAGCGTCGACATCAAAGCCGTCCTTCAGAGTAATGGCGCGAGTCTGGATTTTGCCTGCCGTGCGCAAGCGCTCGCAGTACTTATGAAGAGTCGACTCATCCTCTGTCAAGATGAAGTTTTCTAG
>BNUC01000109.1 GCA_025997075.1 Betaproteobacteria bacterium
CAGGCCTGTCGGTCTAACGTGTTTTGGAAGGGGTTTGCATCCCCTCCCAAAACGGTCGCCGAAACCCCGGCCTTCAGGCCGGGGTATGGCTCCCACCTTTCTTACGGGCGGGGTTTCAACCGGAGTTGGTTTTACGATGAAACCACGTTTTTGACAATAGAAGCCAGTTACTTATGACCGTACCTAAAATGTTGCGCCCCTGTGAATTACCGGAATCGGAGGCGACGGCACGGGTTGATTTGGCGCTCGGAAGTTTTTTCCTGCCTCGTTTGAAACAAGGAGGGCGTGTTTGTGTCGGTCTATCCGGCGGCATGGATTCGATTGTGCTGCTGCACGCGTTATGGCGCTTGTCGCGGGCGGGTGAGCTTCCCGTTGTTCTCTCGGCGGTTCATGTGCATCACGGAATCAGTCCGCGTGCCGGTGGCTGGGCGGATTTTTGCCGCGACTACTGTCTGTGCCTGGATGTGTCGCTCAAGATCGCCAGGGTGGATGTGCCGCGCGATAGCGGTGAGGGGCTGGAAGGCGCGGCGCGGCGCTTGCGCCACGGAGTCTTTGCCGGCCTTGATGCCGATTGGCTGGTGCTGGCGCATCATCGCGACGATCAGGCGGAAACGGTATTGCTCAACCTCCTGCGTGGCTCCGGCGTGTCCGGCGCCGCCGGCATGATCGCCCTGCGTGATCAGGAAAATGGGCCGACGCTGGCGCGGCCACTTCTCGGGCTCGCCCGGGTTGTCCTCCTGCGTTATGCGCAAGCGCAGGGTCTGGCCTGGATCGAGGATGAGAGCAACGACGACCGGCATTTCCGGCGCAATTTCCTGCGCCATGACGTCATGCCGTCTCTTCAGGAAAAATTTCCCGGAGCCAGCGCGTCGCTCGCTCGCGCCGCCGAACATTTCGCCGACGCGGCCGTGCTGCTTGACGACCTCGCCACGCTCGACCGGAAGGCCGTCTCCGCTGCCTCCAGCCGCCTCGTCGTGGAAGACTTCAATCGCCTTGCTCCGGCGCGCGCCCGGAATCTCCTGCGATATGTATGGAAACAGGCCGGATTTCGGGCGCCGGACGCGTGCTGGATCGATGAAGCCTTAAAACAACTGGCGACGGTCGATGCCTTGTCGGGAATTCGTCTGTCGACAGCGGATGGCGAACTACGCGTCTATCGCGGTGAGATTTATATCCTGCCGCTGTATGCGGCGCCGCCGGCCGAACCCTTGCCGTGGTCGGGGCAGGCGGTGCTACCGTGGGCCGGTGGGCAGGTGTGTTTTACAGAAAGCGTAGGGCAGGGTATCCGTCGTAACGCGCTGACTGGGAAACAGGCGCAAATCAAGGCGAGAAATAATGGGGAAGGCGGTGAACGCCTGCAACCCGACGCCCGGAGGCCGCGCCGCAGCTTGCGCAACTTGTTGCAGGAAAACGCCATTCCACCGTGGGAGCGTGAGCGCCTGCCGCTGTTGTGGATCGACGGTCGTCTGGCGTGGGTCGGCAAAATCGGCTGCGACTGCACGTTTGCCTGCCCGTCAGGCGAGAAGGGTATTCTCTTGGAATGGGAACAGCCTATCCCCCCAGCGCCTTGTTCCAGGGGCGGGACGTAGAGTTTGCTCGCTGTACTCGTGCCGCCCATTCCAATTCGCAATAAAGTAGCCCGGCGCGCCTATCCCCGTGGCAAGACCACGGGGTATTACGGCGCGAAAAAGGCGCACATCGCCAAAGGCAACACCAAAACCTGAAATGTGATAGCCGGAGTTTATCGCGCCAATCAAATAAAATGATTAGCTTGTGGCGCCCCTTGGCCCTATAGTGAAATCACGCTTTATAACGGCAGCACGGTTTTGTTCACTCACCAGGAGGAAAACGATGTCCAATGAATCGAAATGCCCATTTCACCAGGCCGCCGGTGGCGGCACGACCAACAAGGAATGGTGGCCTGACCAGTTGCGCGTGGATTTGCTGAACCAGCACTCGGAAAAATCCAACCCGCTGGACAAAAAGTTTAACTACGCCGAAGAATTCAGGAAGCTCGATTACGCGGCGCTCAAGGCCGACCTGCTCAAGCTGATGCGCGATTCGCAGGATTGGTGGCCGGCGGACTGGGGCAACTACGCCGGTCTGATGATCCGCATGGCCTGGCACAGTTCCGGCACCTACCGCGCCACGGATGGCCGGGGCGGCTCCGGACGCGGTCAGCAACGCTTTGCTCCCTTGAATTCGTGGCCGGACAACGTCAGTCTGGACAAGGCGCGCCGCCTGTTGTGGCCGATCAAGCAAAAGTACGGGCAGAAAATTTCCTGGGCTGATCTGATTATTCTGGCGGGCAACGTCGCGCTCGAATCGTCGGGCTTCCGCACTTTCGGTTTCGCCGCCGGACGCGAAGACGTATGGGAGCCGGATAACGATGTCAATTGGGGCGGAGAAAAGACCTGGCTGGCCCATCGCGACCCGGAAACCCTGGCCAGGAATCCGCTCGCCGCCACCGAAATGGGGCTGATCTACGTGAACCCGGAAGGTCCGAACGCCAGTGGCGACCCGCTCTCGGCCGCGCCGGCGATCCGCGCGACCTTCGGCAACATGTCGATGAACGACGAGGAAATCGTGGCTCTGATCGCCGGTGGTCACACGCTGGGCAAAACCCACGGCGCCGGTCCGGCGGACAAGGTGGGGGACGCCCCGGAAGCAGCCTCCATCGAACAGCAAGGCTTGGGCTGGGCCAGCACCCACGGTAGCGGCAAAGGCGCTGACGCTATCACCTCCGGCCTGGAAGTGGTGTGGACGCAAACCCCTACCCAGTGGAGTAACTACTTCTTCGAGAACCTGTTCAAGTACGAATGGGAACAAACCCGCTCGCCCGCTGGCGCAATCCAGTGGGTCGCCAGGGACGCGCCGGAAATCATCCCGGATCCGTTCGACCCGGCGAAGAAGCGCAAGCCGACCATGCTGACCACCGATCTCACGCTGCGCTTCGACCCGGAATTCGAAAAGATTTCGCGCAGATTTCTCAATGACCCGCAGGCTTTCGCCAACGCCTTCGCCCGCGCCTGGTTCAAGCTGACCCACCGTGATTTGGGGCCGAAGTCGCGTTACCTGGGGCCGGAAGTTCCGAGGGAAGAATTACCGTGGCAAGATCCGTTGCCGGCGGCCTCCCACAAGCCAGGCGCAGCCGACATCGCCGATTTGAAGGAGAAGATCGCCGATTCCAGCCTGTCGGTATCGGAACTGGTTTCGGTGGCCTGGGCCTCGGCTTCGACCTTCCGGGGCGGCGACAAGCGCGGCGGCGCCAACGGCGCGCGTCTGGCGCTGGCGCCGCAGAAGGGCTGGGAAGTCAATAAAATCGCCGTCAAGGCGCTGGATAAGCTGAAGGAAATCCAGAAAGCCTCCGGCAAGGCGTCTCTCGCGGACATCATCGTGCTGGCCGGCGGCGTGGGCATCGAACAGGCGGCCAAGGCGGCGGGTGTAGCCATCGAAGTGCCCTTCGCTCCAGGCCGCGTAGACGCCACTCAAGAGCAGACCGATATCCACTCCTTCGCCGTGCTTCAACCTCTTGCCGACGGTTTCCGCAACTACAAGAAAGCCGGCATCGACATCGCTACCGAGGCGCTGCTGATCGACAAGGCGCAGTTGCTGACCCTGAGCGCGCCTGAGTTGACCGTGCTGGTCGGCGGCCTGCGTGTGCTCGGCGCCAATTACGATGGCGGCAAGAACGGCGTATTCACCGACAAGCCCGGCGTACTCACCAACGACTTCTTCGTCAACCTGCTGGACATGGCCACCGAATGGAAGGCTGTTGACGGCAAGGCCGAGGTATTCGAAGGCAAGGATCGCAAGACCGGCGCGCTGAAGTGGACCGGCGCCCGCGCCGATCTGGTGTTCGGTTCCAACTCGATCCTGCGCGCCCTGGCCGAGGTTTATGCCAGCAGCGACGCGAAGGAAAAGTTCGTCAAGGACTTCGTCGCCGCCTGGGTCAAGGTGATGAACCTGGATCGTTTCGACCTGGCTTGATCCGCCGCTTCCGCAACTACAAAAAACCCGCGGTGATCGCGGGTTTTTTTGTGCGCCACGCTCAACACTCCGTTGTTTCTTTGATGCCTGAAACCCAGGTTCATTCATTTTCGGGATCAAGTTTTCCGGCCTGCGGTCGTAAAAAGCAGCAGAAATGTAAAACACCGGGGCCGTCCATGAACACCATCAATCTGTCGCAACTCAGCTTTCATTTCCCGTCGCCCGCCCAGTCGGCCGCGGCGGCATCCGTGGCGACGAGCGAAGCGGCAGACGACGAACAGACGCCGCCTGCTACAAGCACAAGCTCTGAATCTTCGACCGTCGTGCGGATCAGCATGGAATCCTTGCGCTTGATGCGACAGGAAGCCGAAGCCCCCGCCAAAGAAAAAAACGAGGCGCTGGAACTGTACGGTAAATACGAACATCGTTTGAACCATTACATGCGCAGCTTCTTTACTCAGGACGACAAGGAATTGCTGGGCGAAGCCTACAAAATGGCCGATGAAAAAGGTCGGGATTTAAAGAAGATCGACAAACTGGCGAACGAACTGGGCGTGCGGCGTTTCCAGCAGTACATGGCGGGCGATCTGGTGCTTTCGGCCACGGGCCAGGAAAGGGATGAGAACGCCCCCAGACAACCCGATCTCGCCCACATGGCGATATTGGGCGAAATGCGCAAGATGGCGGGGTAATTCCGATTCGTATTAGAGCGTTTCCTTGTTAAATATCAACACATTGCATTGACGGCGTAGCGGAATCAGCGGTGCCGGGAGGTTCAATTCCCGTCAACGAACGCCTGATACCCCGTCGTCCCGGCGAAAGCCGGGACCCAGCTTCATCGTAAAACCAACTCCGGTTGAAACCCCGCCCGTAAGAAAGGTGGGAGCCATACCTCTTTCTTACGGCCTGGGTTTCGGCGACCGTTTTGGGAGGGGATGCAAACTCATGGAGAAACATGAGCGGCGTTTGCTTTCCCTCGCCCGCTTGCGGGAGAGGGTGCCCCGGCAGGGGTGGGTGAGGGTGGACATGTTCCAGTGTTGTTTCGTGCTGAATTGCCGCCCCCTCATCCGGCCTTCGGCCACCTTGGCCTCGCACGCCCCGCAAGCGGGGCGAAGGGATTGACCGCAGTGCTCCGCAGGAAATATTGTCCATCATTTCAACAACATTCATCGTAAAACTAACTTCTGAATTCCGGCCCGCGCCGGAATGACGAAATCAGTATTTCAAGTCGCTGAAGAACCGCCGCCGCCCGCCGCGAATACCGATTTGCTGCGTTCTATGGACTGCAAGGCCAGGTAATTGTCACCGAACTTGACGAGGTTATCCATTTCCAGGTCGAAGCGGTCGTAGTGCTTTTCCTCTTCGGCCACCAATTCCTCGAACAGCTTCTTCGACGTCGAATCCTCGGCCTTTGAACACTCGTTCGCCCAGCGGTTGTAATCGCTGACGCTGCCCGTCTCCATCTTTGCCCCCTTCTCAAGCATGGCCTTGACATCGTGGATCTTTTCCACTTTCCAGGCCGGGACCATCTCCACGTCGCCCTTCAGGAACAGGATTCTTTCGGACAATCTTTCGATGTGCATCATTTCATCGATCGCCGTGCGCCGGAACAGATTCGCCAGCAGGTCATAACCCTGATCGTCGCAGTGAAAGTGAAAATACATGTACTGGTGCACCGACGCGAGTTCATCGGCGACCGCCTTGTTGAGAAGCTCGATACTTTTTTCCTTTTTCATTATTTCCTCCAATCGTGAAAGGCCACACTGATCGTCGGCAAAGAGGACCGACAAACACGGCATCCGGCATTCTAAACGAGTCAGCAGGAAATCGCCGGCCTGTCGCCCAAAATGAACCGGAAAGAAGGATTTTCCCCCTCCCAAACCCAAAAGAGACAAAAGACTTTTCGTCGCGCAAACCTGACATCCTCGCGTACTCAACAACCGGATCGGGAAAGCTCTCTTAGTTTCCCACAAGCGTTGCCGTTTCCGCGAAATTCAGGAAAGTGATGTTGTTGAGGCGGGTTTTCAGCGTTCCAGCGTAGAGAACAGTCGCGTTATCCGCGTTGTCGGCCAGACTCAGGAAGGATTGCAGGTTGTTGCCAAGTTCGGGCGAAAATGTGCGCGCGCCCTTGATTTCGATGGGGATCAACCGCTGCCCCTCGGCGAGAAGCAGATCGACTTCGAGACCGTGCGCATCACGGAAGAAATAGAGGTCGGGATCTTTGCCCGCATTGCAGCGCGCCTTCAATGCCTCAAGGACGACCATGTTCTCAAAGAGACCGCCAAACAGCGGATGCTGAAAAACCTGTTCTGCCGACTGGATGCCAAGCAGATAGGCGGCGAGACCGACATCGGTGAAATAGACTTTGGGCGTTTTGACGAGACGTTTGCCGAGATTACGAAAATAGGGAGGCAGCCGGAAAACGAGATAACTCGCTTCCAGCACGGAAAACCACGCCGCGAGCGTGGGCGCGGAAACACCGACTTCTCCCGCCAGGGCGCTGAAATTCACCAATTGCCCGATCCGTCCCGCAAGTAGTTTGACAAAGACTTCAAAGGCGCGCTGATTGCCGATATTGACCATCTGACGCACATCGCGCTCGATGTAGGTCTGGTAGTAATTGCGATATAAAAGCGTCGGCGTGACGTTTTCGTCATAAATTCGGGGAAGAAAGCCCTGATAAATGTATTCGTCACGGTCGCATGTAATGTTGGCTGCGGCGAGTTCGGCGATGGAAAAAGGGAGCAAGCTCAGGAGAGCGACACGGCCCGCCAGCGACTGGCTGACTTCAGCCTTGAGTCGAGGTTGGCGCGAGCCGGTGAGAATGTATTGGCCGTTTTGTTTTTCCTGATCGGCGAGGACTTGCAGATAACTCAGCAATTCCGGCACGCGCTGTATTTCGTCGATGATCAGCGGCGCGCGGTACTGCGCGAAAAAATCGCGTGGACTGGCCTCCGCGAGTTGGCGGATGTCCGGCTCTTCCAGATTGACGTAGGCGTGCTCCGGAAAAACGGCGCACGCCAGGGTGGTTTTGCCGGACTGACGCGGTCCCGTGAGAGTGACGATGCGGAACTCGCGGGCAAGCTGTTGCAGGTAGGGGGTCGCGGCGCGGGGGATCATGGACATTCTGATAGCTTGGAGATGCCGTCAATACTGGCATCCGGCAGATTAAAAGTCAAACTTTCAATCTGCCGAAGTATGGCTTTTTGCGCCCGACCGGTTTCTCGTCGATGGCGATGGTATATAGGGCATAGGTTGGCGGTGAACGCAGCGAACCCCAACACACCAGGCAACGAGTTATCCCGATGTTGGGGTTCGCAAGCTCACCCCAACCTATGCGAGCTGATTAACAACATACTCTCCTGTACAGGCGCGTTTATCGGTGCCTCACGGGCGCTGATCGTGACCAACAACGAAGCTGGTGAAAGCTCTGGATTTTCCCGGCGCACTGACCAGTTTACCCGCCGTCAGACAAGCGCTGACGAACTGGCAAAGCCAAGCGAACAATTTAACTGAATAATACAATACAATAACCAATGACGAGGAAATCAGGCAAGCTGGATCAGGAAAAGGCGCTTGCCCTGCTGGCACTCCTGGAACCCTTGCTCCGGAAAGGGAGCGACAGTTGCCTTGACCTGTTGGCGGAAAGCGGAAGCGAAAAACTTAACTGAATATTACAATATAATGACAAGGAAATTAGAGATGGAAGACGAGGTAAAACAAACGATTTTGATTGTTGACGACGAAAGAACAAACTTTTTGGCGTTAAACAAAATCCTTTCCCCAGACTATGCGATTTCTTTGGCGAAATCGGGAACTCTGGCGCTGGAGCTTGCCCAGGAAATCAAACCCGATCTGATTCTTCTCGATATTATGATGCCGGATATGAACGGTTTTGAAGTGCTTGCCAAATTAAAAAACACGGAAATCACTGCGCATATTCCCGTCATCTTCGTCTCCGGGCTGGAAAGCGAACAAGACGAAGAAAAGGGTTTTCTGCTCGGCGCGGTGGATTACATCAAAAAACCATTCAGGGGAACCATCGTCAAGGCGCGCGTCAATACGCATTTGCAGATTTTGCGCCAGATGCGCATCATCGAAAATCACAGCTTGACCGATCCGCTGACGGGTCTTCCCAACCGGAGAAGATTTGATGCGCATATCAGAAGCGAGTGGAGAAGATCCATTCGCGACAAAACGCCGATTTCGTTCCTGATGATGGACATCGACAACTTTAAAATCTACAACGACACCTATGGGCATCCGCAGGGAGACAAACTTTTACAAGCCGCCGCGCAGATCTTCATGTCCGCAATACAGCGACCCGACGACCTGGCGGCGCGTCTGGGTGGAGAAGAATTTGGTCTGCTCCTGCCGGACACTGATCTGGAAGGCGCCTTGCTCATCGCAGAGAAAATCCGGGTAGCAATGGAAGAGAACCGCATCCCCACCGTCAATGGCAACCGTGTAACCACCGCGACCCTCAGTATTGGCGCGGTATCCATGCTACCCGGCGTCAAAGATACGATCCCGGAATTTCTCACCTTGGCGGACAACAACCTGTACACCGCGAAAAGAACAGGTCGCAACAGGATTTGTTCCGGGGAGAAGTAAGGATGACAACTGGGAGCGTCGGCGTCCCCGCCGACGGGTTTGGCTCCGCACGGGAAATCTTAAAACCGCCTTTGATGCCGCCGACATTCCCAGCCCGTAGGTTGAGAAAGCCGCGCAGCGGCGCATCCCGACGATTGTATCCTCCGTTGCCGCGCGCCGCAAAAAAAAGCAGCGTTTCGTAAAGAATGTCCTCCGCATCATGGAAATGTCACATTTTTCATGGGCATGGCGAAACGGCATCCCGGCTGGAGCGGTCTGTTTTACGCCCTGCCACGCAGCCGGCGATGACGCTCAATTCACCGTCGTCCCTTTGATGCCCGAAACCCAGGCTCGCAGGGACGATTTTGTAGGTTGGGTAAGCGAAGCGCAACCCGACAAACGTATTTTCCGGCGCTTCGCGCCGCAAATTTACAAGCGTCGGGATGCGCCGCAACGTTAACATTCCGGCTTTCCCAACCTACGAAACACTCTATGAAACGCAATCAGGCGCTTATCAAAATGACTGGCGGGTGAGAATTCCATTACACTTCATATTTTTCGTCTACCAGCCCAATTTTGGCGGGATATTTCCCCAAGAAAAGGCAAGAAAACCTGTCCAGTCGTGTCTACCATCCTCGAATTCCAGAACGTCTCCAAGCATTACCGTGTCCGGCAGCAGGACGTGGCGGCGCTGCACGACATTGATTTGACGGTCGAGGCGGGTGAGATTTTTGGCATCATCGGTCAGTCGGGTGCGGGGAAATCGACGCTGATTCGCCTTGTCAATTTGTTGGAGCGTCCGAACGCGGGCCGGATACTGGTTGATGGTCAGGATGTGACCCAACTCGATGAGCTGGGCCTGCGGACCCTGCGCCGGGGGGTCGGGATGATTTTCCAGCACTTTAATCTGCTCTCGTCCCGAACCGTGGCGCAGAATGTCGCGTTTCCCCTGCGCATCGCCGGACTGTGGAGTGAGGACGAAATCCGCAGCCGGGTGGCGGCGCTGCTCGATCGGGTGGGTTTGAGCGAGCACGCCAGCAAATATCCGGCGCAACTCTCCGGCGGGCAGAAGCAGCGGGTGGGCATCGCGCGGGCGCTGGCGACGCAGCCGCGCATTCTGCTTTGCGACGAGGCGACATCGGCGCTCGACCCGCAAACGACGCAGTCCGTGCTGCGCCTGCTCGATGAAATCAATCAGGAACTCAATCTGACTATTGTGCTGATCACGCACGAGATGAACGTGATTCGCACCTTGTGCGACCGGGTGGCCGTGCTCGACGAGGGCCGGGTTGTCGAATCGGGAGAGGTCGTCGATGTATTCCTGCATCCCGGACATCCCGTGTCACGCCGTTTCGTGTTCGAGTCCGAGGATGTCGATGAGGAGCTTCTCCAGACGGCGTTCGAGCACGTCGATGGTCGCCTGATTCGCCTGACCTTTCGCGGCGATACAACCTACGAGCCGCTGCTCGGGAGAGTCATGCGCGAGCACGAGCTTGATTTTTCCATCCTCTCCGGGCGTATCGACCGGATCAAAAACACGCCCTACGGGCAACTCCTGTTGGGTTTGAATGGCGAACACATCAGTGAGGCGCTGGACCATTTTCGCCACGCCGGACTGACGGTGGAGGAACTGAGATGATGGAACTCATTGCCGCCATTCCCTGGCCCGAAATTGGCGAGGCCTCGCTCGATACCCTGGTCATGCTGGCGGTATCCATGCTCTTTACCCTCATCCTCGGCCTGCCGCTCGGGATTCTGCTGTTTCTGACCGGCAAGCGGCAGTTGATGGAACAGACGGCTGTTTACAATGTCATGTCCTTCGTCATCAACATCCTGCGTTCCGTGCCCTTCATCATCTTGTTGATTGTGATGATGCCGGTGACCGAAATCATCATCGGCACCTCGCTCGGCGTGCAGGGTTCCATTCCGCCGCTGGTCGTCGGCGCGGCGCCGTTTTTCGCCCGTCTGGTCGAGACGGCGCTACGCGAGGTCGACCGGGGCATTATCGAGGCGACCCAGGCGATGGGGGCGAGCAAGCGGCAAATCGTTTTCGGCGCGCTGATCCCCGAGGCTTTGCCCGGAATCATCGCCGCCGCGACGGTGACGGTGATTGCGCTGGTATCGTATACCGCCCTGTCCGGCGTGATCGGCGGCGGCGGTCTGGGGGATCTGGCGGTGCGCTACGGTTATCATCGCCACCAGAATGATGTGTTGGTGGTGACGGTCGTGCTCTTGCTGTTACTCGTGCAATTTCTGCAAATGCTCGGCGACAAGCTGGTGCTCCGGTTTTCGCGGCGCTAGCATATTTTTATCGGGAATTAGTTTATGAATTCTTGCGATAAGATGGCAGGAATGTTCGGTGATAAGCTGTCGGCTTTGTGGCGTTGATGCGCCGCCTTTGTCAGGAGAATCAAATTATGAAATTTATCGATAAGTTTGCCGCTTTGTTCCTTGCCGTATTGACAACGCTTCCGCTGGCCGCGTCGGCGGCGGACAAACTGGTGGTTGGCGCAACGCCGGTGCCGCATGCCGAGATTCTGGAATTCGTCAAACCCCTCCTCGAAAAACAGGGGGTTGCGCTCGATGTCAAGGTTTTTACCGATTACGTGCAGCCCAATCTGCAAGTCGCGCAGAAAAATCTCGACGCCAATTTTTTCCAGCACAAACCCTATCTTGATGAGTTCAACAAGAGCCGGAATACCACGCTGGTCAGCGTGGTCGGCGTGCACGTCGAACCTTTTGGCGCGTATTCCAGGAAAGTGAAAAGCCTGGATGCGCTCCCGGAAGGAGGCGCTATCGCGATTCCTAACGACGCGACCAATGGCGGGCGCGCGCTTTTGTTGCTGGCGGCGCACAAGGTGATCCAGCTCAAGGACGGGGCCGGCATCACCGCCACTTTGCGCGACATCGCCGCCAACCCGAAGAAAATCAAATTCCGCGAACTGGAGGCAGCCACCCTGCCGCGCGTGCTCGACCAGGTAGATGTCGCCCTGATCAATACCAACTATGCGCTCGACGCCGGGCTCAATCCGCTGTCCGACGCCCTGATTATCGAGAGCGCGGAATCGCCCTACGTCAACATTCTCGTCGCGCGTCCCGACAATGCAAAAAGCCCGGCATTGGAGAAGCTGACCGCCGCGCTGACCTCGCCGGAAGTGAAGAAATTTATCGCGGAACATTACAAGGGCGCCGTGGTTCCGGCGTTTTGAGGTTTTAGAGCATTTTACGTTTTGGGGTGAGCACAACGAACCCCAACATTGGAATGTGACTCATTGTTTGGCGTGTTGAGGTTCGCAAGTTCACCACCAACCTGCTACTTTGTCATTCCTTTGATCGTAAAACTTTGATCGTAACCAACTCCGGTTTGAAACCCCACTCTTCAGGGCGGTGGGGGGCCATACCCCGGCCTAAAGGCTGGGGTTTCGGCGATCGTTTTGGGAGGGGATGCAAACCATGAGCGGCGTTTGCTTTCCCTCGCCCGCTTGCGGGAGAGGGTGCCCCGGCAGGGGCGGGTGAGGGGGGACATGTTCCAGTGTTGTTTCGTGCTGAACTGCCGCCCCCTCATCCGGCCTTCGGCCACCTTCTCCCCGCAAGCGGGGCGAAGGGATTGACCGCAGTGCTCC
>BNUC01000110.1 GCA_025997075.1 Betaproteobacteria bacterium
CGGCGTAACGCTGAATCCCACGACAAAAACCCAAGGCTGGACGCTGGATATAAGCGTGCAAGGCTATGCGGGCAAACGCGAAGGCGTGTTGGGGAGTCTGAAGGCGAGGTATCGCTTCTAGCGCCTTTCCCCCTCTCCCCCAACCCCTCCCCCACGAGGGGGGAGGGGAGCGTAGGTTGGGAAAGCCGCGAAGCGGCGCATCCCGACGGTCGTGTCTTCCGGCGCTACGCGCCGCATATATTACGATTGTCGGGTTGCGCTTCGCTTACCCAACCTACGCAAAACCCCTGTCATTCCTTTGATAGCCGGAATGGGAAATGAAGAACGACACTTCCCGCGGAGTAGGGCGATCCGTCTTCCTCTCCCTCGCGGGGGAGGATGCCGAAGGGCAGGTCAGGTGACAGGCGCCAGTACTTTCTGGCGGCGAAGCCGCCCCTGATTGCTGTTACCTGCTACCTGGCTCCCTGATACCTGATCCCCTCCCCCACAAGGGGAGAGGGAAAGCAAACGCCTGTTCATGCTTTACCATGACAAATATATTCATGCGATGGCCCTGCCCTTCAGCCCTGCTCTTTTCCCATCCAGAACGATTTTTGTTAGACTGTGTCCGATTTTCCGTAAAGAGCAAAGACGGTTCAGCTTATCTGTTTCATCTCCGATATGCTTTTTGAGACCCGGAGACCAGGGACGCGCCATGTCATCTACATCAAATTTGTCGTGCTCAGCCCGTTCCGGTGGCTTTATGGAAAAGCTTTACGCCTGGGCCAACCCGGTCTGGGCCTTGAGCTCCACGATGCAAGCCATTCGCAATGGCTTTTTGTTGTGCCTGCCGCTGGTGGTGGCCGGGGCATTGGCCGTGCTTTGCAACAATCTGCCGTTGCCCGTCTACCAGGAGGCCATGCGAACCCTGTTCGGCCCGGACTGGCGGCAAGGTCTGTTCGCCCTGATCTGGCAGGGGAGTTTCGGTATCCTGTCGCTGCCGATGGTGATCGGCATCTGCCATAGCCTCGTGCTCGTGCACAATCAGAAATCTCCGCTGGCGCCGGTCAATCCTGTGACGGCGGGCGTCGTGGCCCTGGGGTCGTTCGTGGTCTTGCTGCCGCCGAACGACATCCTCGGGCATATAGGCGTGCAAGGCTTATTCGTCGGCATTTTGGTGAGCTTGTGCGCGATCCGGCTCTTTTTGTGGCTGGCGGACGTGAAAGCGCTGCAAATGCAGGTCTATTCGGAAGGCATGGCGTCCGCGCCGCAAGCCTTCTCCTGCCTGATCGCGGGGATGTTGACCCTGTCCGTGTTCGCCGTGATCGGCATCGGGTTTCGCGCGGCTTTTGGCGTATCCGTCCAGGAGCTTATCCACGATCTGGTGCTTTTCCCTTTCCGGCTGGTTTTTTTCCACGGCATGCTGGACACCAGCATTGCCTACGTTTTCGTCACGCATCTGTTCTGGTTTTTCGGCCTGCATGGCACCAACGTGCTCGATCCCCTGACGCGCGACATTTTCGAGGCGGCGACGCAGGCCAATCTGCTGGCGCAAGCGCAGGGCTTGCCACCGCCACACATCGTTACCAAGACTTTTCTCGATATTTTCGTGTTCATGGGTGGCGCGGGCACGTCAATCTGCCTGCTGGCGGCCATTCTCATTGCCAGCCGCAATCATGGCAGCCGCCGGATGGCCAAAATTTCGAT
This sequence comes from Betaproteobacteria bacterium, assembly GCA_025997075.1. Lineage (GTDB taxonomy): Bacteria > Pseudomonadota > Gammaproteobacteria > Burkholderiales > Rhodocyclaceae > Propionivibrio. Next base: position 1,687 of record BNUC01000110.1, read on the forward strand.
CGCGCCGGGATTGTTCAACATTAACGAGATCGTGCTCTTCGGCCTGCCGGTCATTTTGAACCCTGTATTTCTCGTGCCCTTTCTGCTCGTGCCACTCGTGCTCACCTGTGTCAGTTTCGTGGCCATCCGTGTGGGCTTCGTGCCCTTGCCGATGGAAGCGCTTGAATGGACGACGCCGCCCATTCTGGGCGGGTATCTGGCGACACATTCGCTGCTGGGCAGCCTGCTGCAAGCTTTCAACCTGGCTCTGGGCACGCTCATTTATCTGCCTTTCGTCAAAATTTCCGACCGGATCAAGGATGAAGGACAAAGGGCGGCACAAAAAAAATTGCTGGAAATCGCCCTCAGCAATGTGGTGGGTCCTTCGGGCAAAAAGTGCCTCGATCGGGATGACGAGGTGGGCGCGCTGGCGCGCACGCTCGCGCATGATCTGGAAATGGCGTTGGAAACAGGCGAAGGCTTGTATCTGGAGTATCAGCCGCAGGTCGATAGCCGTACGGAACAGGTGGTCGGCACGGAAGCGCTGGTGCGCTGGCGGCATCCGGCCTTCGGCCCCGTTGCCCCGCCCATCATGATCGCCATTGCCGAGGATGCCGGATTCATCAAGCCTCTGGGCATGTGGGTGCTGAACGAAGCCTGCGCCGAACGGGCGCGCTGGCAGGAGGTGGGACTGGCGGACGATTTCAAGACTTCGGTCAATTTTTCCGCCCTGCAACTCGACGACGAGGGCCTTCCGGATCGGGTGGTGCAGTATCTGGATCGCTACCACCTGGCCCGACGGACGATCGGCATCGAAGTCACGGAATCCGTCGCCCTCGACCCGGACGCGCGGCACAATCAAATCCTGATCCGCCTGCACGAAATGGGCTTTGCCATCTCCATCGACGATTTCGGCATGGGCCACAGCTCGCTCGTCTATCTCAAATATTTTCCGGTCGACGTGCTGAAAATCGACAAGGTTTTGAGCAAGGATGTGGCCACCAGCAAAACCAGCGCGGAAGTCATCACCACCATCGTCGAGTTGTGCCGCGCGCTGAAGATCAAGATCGTGGTCGAATTCGTGGAAAATCAGGCGCAGATCGACCGTCTGAACGAGTTGGGCTGCCACATTATTCAAGGGTATTTTTACAGCCCTCCGCTCTCTGGCGACAACATGCTGGCCTATGCGCGGCGCATGAACGCCGCCGCCAACGCCAAACATCGCGAGTAAGAAAATGGAAAGACGCGTCAAACCCGGTGCTTACCCGCTTGCTCACAGTCTGATGGTGATGGCCGTCCTCCTGTTTACGACGCCGGCGCAGGCGCAGGACAGTGAGTTTTCCGCGCCGCTATGGACGGCGCTGCGAAAAACGGAAATCGCCGGCAGCGTCATGTATTTCCAGCGCAATCGCGAACGCTATCGGGTTGATGAAGACCGCTTCGGCAGCAATTTGCATCACAGCACCTTGCAAAGCGAGATCCACATCAGCACGCCCTATGTCCTGAACAACACACTGGGCCTGGAAGTAGGCTTTTTCGGCACCACCGATCTGGGCAACGGCGCGGGCGCTCCCGATCATGAAATCAGCTTTTTCCCGTGGCAAAATCCTTGGTCAGCCGATTGGTCGAAACGGGACGCGAGCAGCGGCGTTTCGCTCTATCGCGCCCATCTGAAAGCGCAGAACATCACGGAGCAAGGCCGCTGGTGGGGAAAACTGGGATACTTCCAACCGGAAGGCCCCGGCGTGCTGGGCGTCAACTGGTCCCTGATGCCGGGCACTTTCTCCGGCGCGGAAGGCGGCTTCGAGCACGGACCGCTGTCCGTGGCGGGCGCGTACGTGACCCGTTACAAAGCGCCCTGGTATCGTCACACCTACCGCTTCCTGGATAGCGAGCAGCGCGATACGAGTAATTTGTGGTCGCTGGGCGCGCGTTACACCCTGGCCACCGGCCTGACAGCCGAAGCCGCCTACGGTGAAGCGCCCGGCTATTTGCGCAGCGCGCACCTGAAATTCAAGTATGACCGGGACGGGCGCTACGCCAGCTATCAACTCTATGTCATGGGCGACCGCGCCAGCAGCGGTGCCAACGACCTTTACGCGGGCAGCGGCAAGGCATGGCAGCACTATCTGGCTTTTTCGCAGGCGTTTGCGCCTTACACCTTCAAGGCGGAATTCACCCACACCCGCGCGCCGACCTCATCCACCGGGCATGTGGGCTATTTCGCCTATCGCCTGTCCGGCTGGTACGGCGGCGTGAAAGGCGCGTATGAGCCGTGGTGGGACAATCGTTCGGACTGGAACCACAACCGTGAAAGCGCGGCCTTCGTGAGTCTTTCCCGCGCCCTGGGCGATTGGGGACTGCCCGGCGCCAGTATCGGCGTTTCCGCCGCACGCGGCTGGGGCGGACGGGTTTACGGCGTCTCCGAAACCTTGAAGGAACGCGCCTGGTCGATTGATCTGGGTTATCGCCTGTCTTCCGGCGTCTTGAAAGATGCCAGCTTCAGCCTCCATTACACGCGTTATGACAACGGAACCCACCTCCCGAGTTGGATCGGATATAAAAACCTGTTCCAGGACGAACGCGACGTGAAAGTGCTGGTGGTGATTCCGTGGCAGGGATGAGATCAGAAGACAGAGGATAGAGGACAGAAGACAGTCAGTTACCGGCGGCTATGCCGCCGCAAGCATTACCGTCCTCTGTCTTCTGTCCTCTGGAAAAGCGAAGCCCCGAAAGGCTGGAACCTGCCGAGGCTTCTGTTTGCAACCCGTTGGAGAAAGCAACGAGGAAACAGCAAGAAATTAGCGGAGTTAGTTTTACGATGAATAAAATGCCCAAGAGCTACCTGCCCGACACAGAGCGGGAAGGACTGACGCAAAACGGAATTTATCTGGCGGAATCGCAGGCCGCGGGTGAAGCTGGCGACGAAGAAACAGCGTGGGCGTGGTTGAAGTACGCCGAGCTTCCTGACCATGCGCTTATGACGATGAAGGTTAATTTAGGCGCTGACTTCATCCGGGAGAAAGGGTTGCGCACCGAAACAGCAGAAGCCAGATATGGCAAAAACTGGCTTGAGGCTCGTTGATGGGCAAAAGCGACCGATCCAAGCTGGCGCGACTTTTAGTGGTGGAAGAAGGGTTTGTGAGGGAACATGCCGCGACACAAACAGCCAAACGTCTGGAAAAAGCGCGGAACAATCTTCTGAAACATGTACGGGAAGTGGGGAAAAGCGGTGACCTGGCGTTCATGGTTGAGACTGAAAAGAACATCGTTCAGGGTGATCTCGATCATTACGCCAACAGCAAAAGCATGATTTCCAGCCTCAACGCCGCCTTGTCGGAACTAAACGCCATAGAAGGACTGTTGGCAATCGTCGATGACAAGAATCGCTATGAAGGTGTAAACAAATCCCATATCTTGCCCAGGAACCGCGAAAAGGACTTGCCGCTGGATGAAGCACGGCAAGCATTCAAATCACATTACACCCGTCTCAACAATCTGGACAAATCCCGCTTGTCCGCTGATGAAAAATCCATCATCGATACCCGGAAGAGCAATATCCTCAATGCGGGCAAGCTATACGCCCAGCGTCAGGCAAAAACCTTGGACATTGCTTAGTCTAAAAGTGGCGGGAGCATCCTGCTCCCGCGAATGTACCGGGGAACCGGAAGCTCCCCACTTTCATTATTTTGCGGCGCGTTCGCGCCGTTTATTTACGTTCGTCGGGGTGCGCCGCTTCGCGGCTTTCCCGACCTACGGGCGGGTTGAAACCCGCCCCTACGACACCTGCCACCTGACACCTGATACCTGTCTTACTCAAACGGATGACGCCGCACAATTGTTTCTTTACGCTCGGGGCCGGTGGAAATGATGTCGATGGGAACCTCGCAGAGCGTCTCGATTTTCGCCAAGTAAGCGCGCGCGGCTGCGGGCAAGGCGTCGAAGGAAGTCAGGCCCTTGGTGGATTCCGTCCAGCCCTGGACGGTTTCAAGGATGGGCTCGCAGGCGGCCACTTCATCCGAGCCCATGGGCAGCAGGTTGACGACCTGACCGCGCAGACGATATCCCGTACAGATTTTCAGTTCCGGAATGCCGTCGAGCACATCGAGCTTGGTGATGCACAAACCGGTCGCGCCGTTGATTTGCGACGAGCGCTTGAGCGCGGGAACGTCGAACCAGCCGCAACGGCGCTTACGCCCCGTGACCACGCCGAATTCGTAGCCCTTTTGAGACATCTGGTGACCCGGCGCGCCTTTGGTTTCGATGTCCAGTTCGCTCGGGAAGGGGCCGCCGCCCACGCGCGTGCAATAGGCTTTGGTGATTCCCAGCACATAGTGCAGCAGGCAGGCGCCGACGCCTGAGCCGGCGGAAGCCTGTCCGGCGACGCAGTTCGACGAGGTGACGAAGGGATAGGTTCCGTGGTCGATATCCAGCAGGGTGCCTTGCGCGCCCTCGAAAAGCAGGTTGCCGCCGGCTTTGTTGAGATCGTGGAGCGCCGCCGAAACATCGGTCACCAGGGGCTTGATCTGTTCGGCGTCGGTCATCGCCTGTTCCAGGACGCCTGCGTAGTCGACCGGGGCAGCGCCAAGATATTGGGTCAGCACGAAGTTGTGGTAATCCAGATTTTCCTTGAGTTTTTCGGCAAAACGCTCTGGATAAAAGAGATCGTAAACCCGCAATGCGCGGCGCGCCACCTTGTCTTCGTAGGCCGGCCCGATGCCCTTGCCGGTGGTTCCAATGCGCGTGCCGACGCTTTTCGCCGCTTCCCTGGCGTTGTCGAGCGCCGAGTGATAGCCAAGAATCAAGGGACATCCCGGACTGACTTTCAGGCGCGAACGCACTTCGATGCCGCCGTCCTCAAGCTCTTTGACTTCCTTGAGCAGATGTTGCGTGTTCAGGACCACGCCGTTGCCGATGAAGCATTCGACGCCCGCGTGCACGATGCCGGACGGAACCAGATTCAGCTTATAGACTTTCTCGCCGACGACAAGCGTATGCCCGGCGTTGTGTCCGCCCTGAAAGCGCACTACGCCCTTGGCATGATCGGTCAGCCAATCGACGATTTTGCCCTTTCCTTCGTCGCCCCATTGCGTGCCCACCACGATGACATTCTTTGCCATTTTCTTCAGTCCCCGTTGATTGTCTGAATAACCCAGTGTCCGTTCTCTTGCGCCAGCCGTCTGTCGTACAACAGCCCTTCGCCCGGCGCTTTGCCTGATATTTCGCCCGGCAGCAATTCGACCACGATATTGCCCTCGGCCCGCAATTCCCCAATGCGTGCCGCCAGAATGTCGTCTTTCGCGGCATAGGGCGCCAGAATGGCGCCCGCTGATTTTTCACCTTTGGTCAAGCTCGCAATGGCGCGCAAATCCATCGAAAACCCCGTCGCCGACCGGGCGCGGCCGAAGGCTTCGCCCACGCCGTCGTAACGTCCGCCTTGCGCGATCGCACCCGGAAAACCTTGGAAATAGGCGGAAAAAACAACGCCGTTATGGTAATTGTAGCCGCGTAAATCAGCCAGATCGAATGACAAGGGGAGTTCCGGCAGCGCCTGCTGCAATATCCGCAGGGTTTCCAGCGCCGAGAGGATTTCCGGCAGCTCCGGCAGCTTCGAACGCGCATCGTCCAGCACTTCGATGCCGCCATACAATTCCGGCAAGTTCAACAAGGCGGAACGGTAAGGCGCTTCGATGCCGGTGCAACAGTCGCGCAAGCCGGGTATATCCTTGGACTGCAAAAGTTGCAGGATTCTCGATTCAGCGCTTTCATCCAGATTCACCGCTCTGGATAGCGCCCGGAAAACGCCGGCATGGCTGATATCGATCCGGGTCGCCGACGCGCCAGCCGTCCTGAGCGCCCTGTCCATCAGGCGGATCACTTCGATATCGGCTTCGATGCCCGGAAACCCGTAAAGCTCCGCGCCGAGCTGGATCGGCTCGCGGCTCGCGGCGAGCGACGCCGGCAAGGTATGCAGGACGCTGCCGCAATAACAGAGACGGGTCACCCCCTGCCGGTTAAGCAGATGGGCATCGATCCGCGCGACCTGCGGCGTCATGTCGGCGCGCAAGCCAAGCGTCCGCCCGGACAACTGATCAACCAGCTTGAACGTCCGGAGCTTGAGATCGCCCCCGGAGCCGGTCAACAGCGAATCAAGATATTCCAGCATCGGCGGCATGACATGTTCGTATCCATGCGCGCGGAACATATCGAGGATCGTTCTTCGCAAGCGCTCGACCCGCGCCGCCTCATGAGGCAGCGCATCGGCGATGTGCTCGGGTAAAAGCCAGTTCATTGGAAAACCATCAAGAGAATAATTCCGGCCAGCATTGACGCCAGGCCGATGAAACGAATCTGTCCGTCGGTAAATTGAATCACACGACGAAAAGTATCGCGCCATATCGCCGGCGCGATGAACGGCAACACGCCTTCGAGTACGAGCATCAGCGCGAAAGCAGCGAACAGGGTATCGGTCATCTACCGCCGGCTTGCCCCATGCTCTTCATGTATTTGAAGAAGTCCGAAGTGGGTTCGACCACCAGAATGTCCGACTTGCCCTTGAAGCTGCTGCGGTAAGCCTCCAGACTGCGGTAAAAGGCATAGAACTCGGGGTTCCGATTGAATGCCTCCGCATAGATCGCCGCCGCTTTTGCGTCACCGTCGCCCCGCACTTTCTGGGCGTCGCGATAAGCCTCGGCCACGATCACTTCCCGCTGCCGGTCGGCATTCGCGCGAGTCTTTTCCGCCTCTGCCGCGCCTTCGGAACGCCGCTCGTTGGCGACCCGTTTACGCTCGGATTGCATCCGATCGTAAACCGAAATGCTCACCTCATCCGGAAAGTCGACGCGCTTTACCCGGACATCGACGATCTGCACACCGATCTTGCGCGCATCGATATCGGCTTTCTCGCGCATCTGTTCCATGATCTTGTCGCGCTCGCCCGAAACGACTTCATGCACCGTGCGCTTGCCGAACTCTTCGCGCAATCCGGCATTGACGGTCTGCGACAAACGCGTCACGGCGCGGGATTCATCGCCCTCGACGGAAACATAGTACAGGCGGGGATCAACGATTCTCCACTTGACGAAGGAATCAACCAGCACGTTCATCTTTTCCGAAGTGATGAAACGCTCCGGCTCGGCGGCATCGAGCGTGAGGATACGCTTGTCGAAATAACGCACGTTCTGGATCAACGGCCATTTAAAATAGAGACCGGGATCGGCAATGACCTCGCGTACCTCGCCCAACTGGAAAACGATCGCGTACTGGCGCTGATCAACGACAAAGATCGCGGTCGCCAGCACGGCGATGACCGCCGCCACAACCGCCACGACAAAATTCAAGGCTCTCATCAGCGCACTCCCCGGTCGCGTGAACGCAAGGCATCACGCGAACGCACATCTGCTCTGTCCAGGGTTGGCGGCAGCGAAGCGCTACCTACCCCTGGCGTCGGCGCCATCGGTTCCGTTCCCGTTTCAGCGTACGGCGCGTTTGCGCCCGCCGCCTGCATCAGTTTGTCGAGCGGCAGGAAGAGCAGATTGCCCTGCCCTTTGGCGTCGATAAAGACCTTGGTGGAATTGGTGTAAATTTGCTGCATGGTTTCAAGATACAAGCGATTGCGCGTCACTTCGGGGGCTTTCGCGTATTCCGCATAAAGCTGCTGGAAGCGACTGGCGTCGCCCTCCGCGGTAGCAATCAGCCGTTGCCGGTAGCCCTCCGCTTCCTGGAACAGACGCGCCGCCGTGCCCTGGGCTCTCGGAATGACATCGTTGGCGTAAGCCTGGCCTTCGTTCATCTGCCGGTCACGGTCCTGTCCGGCCTTCACCACATCGTCGAAAGCCGCCTTCACCTGCTCCGGCGGTTGCGCCGGTTGCATCGTCACCTTGGAAATCAGGATGCCCGTCCCGTAACGGTCGAGAATCCCCTGCATCAGTTCAGCCGCGTTGACGGCGATCTGCTCGCGGCCCTCGTTGAGCACGAAATCCATCTGGCTTTTGCCGACGATCTCGCGGATCGCCGTTTCGGCCGCCTGCATGACCGATTCGTCAGGATCACGGTTATTGAAGGCGTAATCGACCGCATCCTTGAGGATGTATTGCACCGCGAACTGGACATCGATGATGTTCAAATCGTCGGTCAACATCAACGCTTCCTTGAGCACCTTGTTCCTCTCGTTGCCCCGGTATCCGACCTCACGCACCCGCATCCCGGAAATATTGACCAATTCGTGCGACTGGATCGGATACGGCAAACGCCATTGCAAGCCGGGCTGGGTGCTTTCCTTGTACCGGCCGAACTGAAGCACGAGACCGCGCTCCGAGGCATCGACGATATAAAGGCCGCTGGCCAGCCATACTATGACAACGACGCCAAGCAGCAGGCCAATGCCCCCGCCAAGGAACTTCGGGTTGAACTCGGCAGGCGGCTGACCGCCGCCTCCATTGTCGTCTCCCACGCCACGGATGCGCCGGCCACCTTTCTTGCCGAACATTCCGCCAAGCCTCTGGTTCAGGTCACGCCACAACTCTTCAAGATCGGGCGGGCCCTGATTCGGACGTCTTCCGCCGCCCCCCCCATTATCACCGCCGCGATTCCCCCACTGAGGATCATTTAGCGACATAAGCACTCCGATAGTCGAAATCATAACGGGATAAACGATTCCATCGATCCCGTAATATGTGAAATATCAGCCACTTTTTGCTGATTACCGTAATGTGATTTTTCTTGCGCCACCTCGGCCAGAGCCTGTCTCAACAGTTCCAGGCCATCGCCGCGTCTGGCGCTCAACCGAATCCGGACAATATTACCATATTCATCCCGCTCTACCGCTGGAGACAGCTCTCCCAGATCGAGTTTGTTGAGCACGACAATCTGCCGCACCTCGCTCGCACCAATCTCCGCAAGGACTTTTTCGACCTCCTGCATCTGCTCTTCACGAATCGGACTGACCGAGTCCACGACATGCAGCAGGAGATCGGCCTGCGAAGTCGCCTCAAGCGTGGCGTGGAACGCAGCCACCAGTTCGTGCGGCAGATCGCGGATAAAGCCCACCGTGTCGGAAATCACAATATGCCCCGCCTCGCCCACCCAGAGCTTGCGTGAGGTCGTGTCGAGCGTGGCGAACAACTGATCCGCGGCATAGGAATCCGCGTGCGTCAGGGCATTGAACAGCGTCGATTTCCCGGCATTGGTGTAACCGACCAGTGAAACCCTCAGCACCTCGTTACGCAAGCGTGAACGACCCTGCACCCCGCGTTGACGCTCAAGTTTGCGCAAACGCTCGCGCAAGAGCTTGACGCGCTTTCCGAGCAGCCGGCGGTCGGTTTCCAACTGTGTTTCCCCCGGACCACGCAGCCCGATGCCGCCTTTTTGCCGTTCCAGGTGAGTCCAGCCGCGAACCAGCCGCGTCGCCAGATGGTCCAGTTGCGCCAGTTCGACCTGCAATTTCCCGTCCGAACTCTGGGCGCGTTGCGCGAAAATATCCAGAATCAGACTCGTCCGGTCGATCACCCGGCACTGCACCGCCTGCTCAAGGTTTCTCTCCTGAGCCGGACTCAAGGCATGGTTGAAAATGACCACATCAGCCTGGTGCAATACCACCGCCTCCGCGATCTCCTGCACCTTGCCCTTGCCCGCATAGGTCGCACTGTCCGGAAATTTTCGCTTTCCCTCGATCGTGGCGCAAACCGAAGCGCCAGCCGACCCGGCGAGCAGGCATACCTCCTCACGCCGATCGGCTATCGAACTTTCGCCAAAATCAAGCTGAACAATAACCGCACGTTCCCCACCAGGGTGACGCTCAAGCATCGGCGCGCTTCAATCCCAAAATAAAGATCTCACAAACCCGCGCATCCCACACTCGCCGACACCAACTCCCCGGAAAGCAATGAATCGCACGCCAATTGAACACAAAAAGACGGTCAATCGTCGCCTGCTTCCTGCTGGATACTGACCGGACGCGAAGGAACAACCGTCGAAATGGCGTGTTTATACACCATTTGAGTCACCGTGTTTTTCAAAAGAACGACATATTGGTCGAAAGATTCAACCTGGCCTTGCAACTTGATTCCATTCACAAGATAAATGGAAACAGGAACATGCTCACGGCGCAGCACGTTAAGGAAGGGGTCTTGTAACAGTTGCCCTTTATTACTCATGGTTGATACTCCACGTCTAATTGTTGGAACGACATCCGATGTTAATTGATTTTTGACTGATTTGCCAGACTGAGCCTTATCCAACGTGGTATGAGCCTGAAGGAGGGATGTATTTCCAACGAGGAATGAGCCTGAAGCAAAAAAAGAGAAGGCCAAGGAGGTGTGGGTTGATCATCCTGAGGATGGTGATCAACATGAACGAAGAG
>BNUC01000111.1 GCA_025997075.1 Betaproteobacteria bacterium
ATCCTGAATCTGGATTGAGCACGTTCCCCGCCTAGATACACACCCCTTTCGGCTACTTCGCCGGAGGCCTTGCGCTAGGCGGCTTCCAGAGGTTTGTGTGTCTTAGCGGTGTCAAAGTCGGGTGTCAAGAAGCGCCTTGATTCCGGAAAGTTCCTTGCCCTTGCCTTGGGCACCTTCCTGGGCAAAACATAATCCACTGGCCGTGGCATAGGCGCTGATCATGTGCAACGCCGTGTTCGGTCCGTCCTTCGACCTACGGACGGTCTTGCCGTCAATCGCCACGACCCCTTCGACAATACCCATCAATCCGCTGATCCAGTCCCGGAAACAGGCTTCAAATACGTGGGCGTCCAGCACCCGGAATACCCGACTGAAGGTGTCGTGTGACGGTGTTCCATGCGACAGCTTCAGATATTCGGCACGGCACTCCGTGCAAGTTTCGGGCTTTACAGATATTGGCCTGCTCACCCCGCCGTGACGCCTCCTATCCGCTTCCTGTTCGTCAGACCAGCGCTTTGCCTTCGGCTTCCTCCAGATTCGCAGTCGCCCGCGACACCCTTGCCGTTCAGCTAACTCTTCCCCTTGCCGGGCGAGTAGAGGTCTTATACCAATTTGCGTTCGATGATATAGAGGCTACCCACCTGAATCTAAAGATAAAGCATGGAGATATCTCCATATTTATATTATTGAAAGCAAGTTGGTATTACACCTCCAAGTGAGTGCGCCCTGCCGGGCGCACCAAAAAAAGCCGCAAACGGCCGCGAACGTATCGCGGCTTTTTTGCAAACCACCGAAGCAAATCAGAGCAGATTTTTAACCGCTTCGGCTTCGTCGGTCAATTCCTTGAGCGTCTTGTTGAGCTTTTCCTGTGCGAAGTCGTCGATGGCGATTCCCTGGATGATCTTGTAGGAACCATTTCTGCATTCGCACGGGAAGCCGAAAATGATGCCTTCCGGAATGCCGTAGGAACCGTCGCTGGGAACGCCCAGAGTCACCCAGTCGTCGGAACCGAGAACCCAGTCATGGATGTGATTGACCGCCGCGTTGGCCGCCGACGCCGCTGATGACAAACCGCGCGCTTCGATGATGGCCGCGCCGCGCTTGCCGACGGTGGGCAGGAAGACATCGCTGTTCCACTTTTCGTCGTTAATCAACTGCTTGACGCTGTCGCCGTTCGACGTGGTGTTGCGGTAGTCGGCGTACATCGTCGGCGAATGGTTGCCCCAGACGACCAGTTTTTGCAGGCTGCTGACCGGACGGCCAATCTTGGCGGCGAGTTGCGATTTGGCGCGGTTGTAGTCCAGGCGCAGCATGGCGTGGTAGTTGGCCGGGTTGGTGCGGCCGACTTTTTTGGCCGCCGCGCGAGCGATGGAGGCGTTGGTGTTGGCCGGGTTGCCGACGACCAGCACCTTGACGTCCTCCCTGGCGTTTTCGGCGATCGACTTGCCCTGCACGGTGAAGATGGCGCCATTGGCCGAGAGCAGGTCAGCGCGCTCCATGCCGGGGCCGCGCGGACGGGCGCCGACGAGCAGACAGATGTCGGCATCCTTGAAAGCGACATCAGGTTGGTCGGTGGCGAAAACGCCGGCCAACAGCGGAAAGGCGCAATCATCGAGTTCCATGATCACGCCTTGGCAGGCCTTCTGGATTTGCGGTAGCGGCAAGTCAAGCAGTTGCAGAATGACTGGCTGGTCCTTGCCCAGCATTTCGCCGGAGGCGATACGGAAAAGCAGGCTGTAACCGATTTGGCCGGCGGCGCCGGTGATAGCGACACGGATGGGGGCTTTTGACATTATGTGACTCCTTTTTTGGATGATGAATCTGAAAAAAACGACCTTGACCGGAAAACTTCGCCAAGACAAAGCATGTAAAAAGAATCGATAATCATAAGTGTGAACCCCTGACAGTGTCAATGAATAGACTTGTCCATGACGCCTGAAGTTCCATCATAGCCACTGACAGACCAGCGACCTCCGATCAATTCCGTGTGGATTTCTTTTTCTCGCAACAGATTAAAGGTGGCTCGCACGGCGCTGTCAATCATTGCTTCATCCAGCGGCAGATTCAGCGCGGCCTGCCGGGAGACTTGCGCCATTTCGTCCAGAATCGGACGACCCTCTTGCTGGAGCCGGGCAGGCGCCGCGCGCAACTGCCTGTTGCGCCGGTAGACCTTCAGTCCCTGACTTTTCAATGTCTCATACCAATTTGCGTTCGATGATATAGAGGCTACCCACCTGAATCTAAAGATAAAGCATGGAGATATCTCCATATTTATATTATTGAAAGCAAGTTGGTATCAATCAACGCCTGTTCGTCTGCTGGCAGGGGCGCTGGCTTGTGCGCATGGCTTACTCGATCCCATGTCATCAGCGTGCTGCCCGTGTCTAAACCTACATCTGGAACATCATCGAATAATCCTGCTTGCGCGCCGCCAGATCAGGACTCAATCCACGCTTCTCGTGCAGTAATTTGGAAACGGTCGGCCGGGATACCTGCAATCGTTGTGCGAATTCTGTTTGCGTCATGTTTAGCTCGGGTAGTACATCTTCTCGCAGGATCGCGCCGGGGTGTGTGAGTTTACGGTTTGGGTCGCGTAAGCTCATCAGTGGTAATCCTCAAGGTCAACGTCTGTGGCGTCTTCACCCTCGAAATGAAAGGTCAGCCGCCAATTGCCTGACACGGACACGGTAAAATCCCCCTGACGATTCCCTTTCAACGTGGTCAAACAGGCGTCAAATGGTGTCCGGGTGTCCGTTCTTTTGAAATATGTTATTGATTTTAAAGAATAATACAAAAAGGTGTATCATTCATGGTCCGAGCCAGAGTCGAACAATTCGCTGTAACCCGCATGGTTAAGCGGTTTTAAAAATCTGTTTTTTGAATATACCCCCAAATATACCCCCGCCAGAGTGATGCTGCCCCTTTTTGTATCTACAATTTACCCGCAGGTACCAGCATCAAAATCAATCCGCCGGTCACTACGGTTTGCACGATGGCGACGCCGACTATCCAGCGGATTAAATCGGCCTTGAATTTATCAATCGCATTCAGAAGATTTTGCATGGGGCGATTCTATACCGGCCCCCACCCTGCCCGCCAGCGCCAGATTTCCGCCCACCTTGCCGCTCTGGTCTTCACCTCGGCATCCTTGGACAGCACCACGCGCTCGACGGCCTTGCTCATCCGCCGGAGCGCGTAGGCTTGCCGCTGGTATCGGTCACGCTTCATTTTGACTGGCCCTCCACGAATGCCTTGAGGGCGGCGGATAAATCCGAGTGCTGGCGGGTGTAATTGTCGGAGAAGCTGTACGCGACGTACCGCCCAAGCCAAGCCAGGTGATTGATGGTGCAGAGGCTTGGCGTACCGCATGGCTTTCTCGACTCGGCAATTTCCTCGATGGTAGAAAAGAGCGTGCTCAGTCTGTCCAGTACTTCCGAGGATTCGGCGACGAGGGCGATCACGTCGGCGGGGTCTTGCCCGAGAACGTCCTCGCACATCTCGATTGCTTCGCTTCGTTGGGTGGTTTGGCTCATGCTGCACCCCCTTCCTGATACACCCCAAAATCTTCCGGCAGAGATTCAACGATGGCCTTGGCCGTTCCGAGAATGTAGTACGCGGCAATGTGACCAGCCTCCACGTTGAGACTTCCATTGGCATCTTCAAGCAGTTCATGCGCGATGGTCATGAAGAGGGACAGCTTTTTACAGGCATCTTCATAAGGAATTCCCGGCTGCACGGCAAAAAGGTTTTGCCCTGTGTCGGTGCATGTCAAAAACGGGACGGCGTGGGTTTGTGGCGCGGTCGCGCCGGGTGCGGGTGATTTTTGTTTCATGGCAATACTCCTTGTAAGCGGTTGAGTTGCCCGCTTCCCCGCTCTCAAACGGGGAGGCAGACCGTGCGGGTTGAGAGACCGGTACAAGGAACCGGCAGGGCTCGCGCCCTCCCACACGGCCCGCCAGAAGCTTGCCATGCGACGGACGATAAAAAACCGCCTGATTACGGTGGTGGCGGTACGTCCGCCTTGTATCCGGGCTCTCAAACCCGATCCCTGTTTTTTGCAGGAACGTGAAGAAGATACGCCTTGTGTCAGCCAGCGGTCAAGAAAAAAATGAATTTTTATGCGCTACATGGGAAGTGACAAAAGTGCCTAAAGTACTTTTGTCAGTTTTGTCAGTTTGACTTGCACACAAATATTTGCCACTGTCCTGTGTAGCGAAACTAATGAAGGTGATCCGCCATGAAACAATTTTCGATATTTCTTCTTTTTTGCTTTTGGCTTGGTAGCGCCCAGGCTGGGGATGTCTATAGCTGCACTACACCTGAGGGAAAGAAGGTTTTTCAGGCCACCCCATGTCCCAAAGGCGGAAAATTGCTTTCAAGTAAGCCAGACATGACCCCAGAAGAACAAGCTTCGTGGGTGCAGTACAACCGAGGGCTCATGCAAAAAGAACTAGACAAGGTAAATGAGAGAGAACGACAGCAAGCAGCCAGAGTACAAGCTTATGAACGGGAGCAGGCACAACAATCTGCTGCAAAAGAACGAGAGCGACTAGCTACTGCACAACGAGCGGCACAGGAACAAGCTATAAAGGCTGCCGCAGAAGAACAAGCCAAGGCTGGAAAAAAAGCCAGCGCCCAAGCACGTGCTCAAGCCGAAGCGGAAGCTCAGGCTCAATCCCAGCCGCCGGGGATAGTCTCTTGTAACGGTAACGGCTGTTGGGGGCCAAGCGGTTATTACGCGCCATCCAATAATGGATATTGGAATCCTAACGGTGGGCATTGTTACCGGGCAGGTAATCAGCTTCATTGCAACTGATGAATGGTGCCGGCAGTCAATAGGCGTTTGCCTTTCGGTTGACATGCGATTCTTGTCAACCAGCTTGGCAACCGATGCTTTGGCAACAACTTTGGATACCTCGTTGGATACCAAATGTTGGATACCAAATTCTTGCTAACCAGTCTGCTAACCAAACAATGAATAAATGTCACGGACATTTATCGTAATCCCGCCGTGGAAAATTCCAACTCCTGCGTACCAAGTTTGCGTACCTTGGAAACCTGCTTGGAAACCAAACAAAGGAAATGTCGCCAGCATCTCTTGGGAGTGTTCTCGGAAGCCCCGATTTCTTGGTAACACCTTTGGTAACACTTGCTCTGGTAACAAGCAAATCAGCTTTCAGTTTCCCTGCCAATTTCTTCTACTGCCTCGCATATTTCTTCATGCGATACGCCTAGATGTTCTGCCAGTGCGGTACTTGTGATAACCGCCAATAAGTGCATCAATCATGAATGATTTCCTTTCGTTGTTTCCAGAACTTCCCACACCGTCCGCACATCCCGCGCCACAAAAGCCACGCCGTGATACTTGGCGGACTTCTCCAAGAATGCGGCCTGTTCTGGCGATACCTTCCCCGATGGCCGCTTGCACTCGATACCGAGGAAACGCCCGTCCGTGAGTTGCCCGATGATGTCCGGCATTCCAGGGAAGCCGAAGCGGATAAACCTTGACGCTTTCCCGCCAGGGTATGCCAGTTTCCCAGCACCAGCATTCATCCTGTTTGCCCACGCGACAGACGGGTGCGCGCTCAACGCTTGCAGGATGCTGGCCTGAATATCGGTTTCCTTTGGCTCCGGGCGGGTCAATCTGAATGGGGCGCTCATGTGTTCGCCCCCGCATATTCCGGCCAGCGTTCAGCCCCTGGCCTTTGGTCTGGATCGTCAGGGCATGGCCGATAGCCCGCGCAGCGTTGCAGAATCGCCGTGTCGGGTTGATAGCCTCGCCGAGCGGATACCTGCCCGCCCGGAGTCGCCACCTTGCAGACGCCGTTGATTTGCAGGTTCAGGCAATGCACACATCGCCGCCGGTCGTCGTCGAACATGGTGATCGGATCGGCGTCCTCTTGGGTTTCGCCCGCCCGCGCGAGGAAATAGCGCCGCGCTTCCGGGTCACGCTGGCAACCTTCCAGCACCACGCTACAAATGGACATATCGGATTCGCCAATGCGATCCAGCCATGCCCGGATTTTTTGTTCGTCGGCGGCGCTCAGGGTGTCCGGCGGTTGGATCGTCGGGGTATATGGGACGATAGCCACCGCGCCCGGATAGGCTTCTGCTACTTCCTCACGGGTCGCTTCTGGCGAGAATGAAACCGTTACCGGGTCACGGTCGGGAAATTCCAGATACCAGCGCCACGCGGTTTCGATTGGCTTTCCGTTGGCTATTGCTTGGGTTTCCGTTGGGTTTCCGTAATCCTTCGGAAGTATTTCCGTAGCGTTACAGGAATGTTTCCGAATGTCCGCCCGGATGTTTTCAGGACTTGCCTGTTTTTCGGTCGGGCAGGTCGGGCAGGTCGGACTTTCCTTGCCGTTACTAGGGTTCAAAGTGTCCGACTTGATTTTTTCGCGGTCGGGCAGGTCGGGCACTTGCAAGGCATCGAGTGCTAAACCGCCCGACCTGCCCGACTCGATTTTTTCAAGGTCGGACAAGAGCAAAGGCCGTGGTTGAGCGGAAAGTCCGACTGCCCGACCTGCCCGACTCGTTTTTTGATGAATCTGCAAAGATGAAAAATCGAAGATCATGATTCTGCCCCCCACATGCCCACGTTGAACACATAGCAACGGACTTGCCTGAATGCTCTGCAATCAATCACGTTTATGTGTTTTTTCGCGGTAACAGCGGTAACAGCGGTAACAGCGGTAACAGCCAGTAATGGCAAGGGTTTCACTGTTACCAAGTAATTTTTTTCTCTGGTAACAGCGGTAACAAGATCAACAGAAAGGCGCTTCCTGTTACCGGTTGTTACCGCGTTTTTCAAGTGTGCGGTAACGCTCAATCCCTTGTGGTTGCTGGTTGTTACCGCTGTTACCAGTGTTACCACTGTTTTTTGATGAGTCTGAGGTAAAAAATCCATTTTCATGATTCCGCCTCCCACATAGCGCCTCCGAAAACATAACAACGTGTCAATCCACATCCCGGCAAACGAATAACTTGAGTGTTTCTTTTTTCCTTTTCACCGAGGATTAACCATCCGGCTTTCCTCAGCACCTTGGCCGCCAGATTGGGATCCAAGCCCTTGCAGACTTCGGACTTGAAGGCTTCCGGCAATACCAGATATTCGCGCCTGCCATCTTCCAGGGTTCTGAAAAAGCCCGTCCGGTTGATAACCTTCTCCACCTTGTCCAGGTTCGCCGGGCGCATGTCCTCGAATCGGCTTGCGCCATGCGCTTCAAAGAAGGCCCGTACCTGCGAAAGAATCTCCCGTTCTTCACGGTTGCCCGCCCCGCCGAAACCAGAAAGCCAAGCGGTAAAACAGGTTTTGGCCGCGTTCTCGGCTTCTTCCGGTTGCCAGCCGGTCAGATTCCAAAGCGTCGCCAGTTCGCCCGCCCATGCGCAAAGAGCAAAGCGCCGCGCTACTCTCGATACCTGCCCGCTGGCGTCTTTGGGCGTGACGGCTTCCACAAATTGCTGAATACCGGTGTTTATTTCTTTGGCAATACCGGCGCGGTTCTCGACGATCAGGCGCAACCATGCCATACCAACAGTGCCGTGTCGCCCAGTGGCTGCATCCGTCAAGGCCAGCGCGAAAGCCGCCGGTGTTGGGGATTCGTGGATGTTCTCGAACAAGCCCAGTCCCGCCCCGGCGTCAGCTTCAATATCCACCATGCGGATTTCCTGCCCCGCGTGGGTTTTTTGATTGGCGCGCGTCGCCATCGCCGACAGGCTTTCTTCTCCACTGGAAAGGAACAGGAGACGCCATGCCGCCGCCGCTCTTGCCGCGCCGGTTCTGCCCGCCCGTGTCTTGCCCTGCCCGTTCGACAACATGTAGGCCGCTTCGCCCGCTTGCCGGGGGTCTATCTGGGAGAATTCATCCAGAATTAACAGGCCATCGTTGTGCAGCGCCGCCAGTCCTTCAAGGCCGTTTGCGGTAGCCCGCCAGCTTCTCGGATATTTGCCGGGGTGTCCCCAGACGGAAGCCGCCAGATATTGCGCCGTGCTCTTGCCGGTACTGGAAGCGCCTCGATAATGGAAGCCGCCGCCTGATTCGTTCGCCAGTTCCAGCAATGGCGTAGCGAAGGCCGCAGACAGCGCGAAGACAAGCCGGGAATTGCCCGCCGCGCGCCGAGCCACTTCTTCGCGCCAGCCTTCCAGTGTTCCAGTTTCCGAGAAGGCCGGCTCCAGGCTTTGCGCGTTCTGGAAGACGACGATTTCAGCCGATTGCCCGATGGCTTCGCCGGGTGTGACATACACATCACCGCACCATCCCAAACGATCCACGCACCGCGCCCGCGCATTCGCGGGCCAGACTTGCAGGTACGAGGAAAGCAGATCGCGGGCGGCCTTGTTGGGTGATACTTTCAACCCCTGGCGCATAAGCTCGCCTCGAACGTCGGTTCCATCGCCGCGCAACAATTCCAGCGGCATTGCCCATTGATGTTTTTTGCCGTCGGTATCACGCCACGCCAGCAGCCCGCCCCATTCGTTGCTTTTGGCGTCGCGGGTTTTTGCGAGAACTTCAAGCTGCGAGCATATCCATAGCGGCGCTTTTTCGTTGCCGTCCTTGTCCACGCCGATAAAATGGACTCCGCGCGAGGAAAGCTCGAAGCGTCCGCCACCATAGGGGCACGTCTGCGCGTCGTCGCTCTCTGGTGCTCCGCCCGGTTCCGCGTCACTGGATACCGTATTCAGTGCTTGCGACGCTGCGATGCAAACAGAAACGGCTTCCTGCCCGGCGCGCGCCGCCATGTCGTTGAAGTCGGTATCCTTGTCGGCCCTGTCAGCCCCGAAGACTGGAACCGCCAGCAGCCCGCGCACGCCGCGCGCCGCTTCCCGTGCCTTGGTCAGTCCGGGATTGCCTTCTGTCCTCCAGTCGTCGTCAGCGCAGACGATGATTTTCACATCGGGAAGTTTTGCCCGTAGCGCCTTGGCAACGGGTAGCAGATTTCCAGCATCGAAGGCGATGGCTACGGCGTGCCCGGTCGCTTGGAGAATACTTGCGCCAGTCGCGTACCCTTCGCAGATACACAGAACACCGCCAGGCTTGCCGATGGCGAAGTAACAGCCCTGCTTGCGCCCGCCGGTTTTGAATCGCTTGGTTCCGTCAGGGCCAATGAATTGAAGACTGTGCGGCGTGCCTTCTGTGTCGCGCATCGGTATCAGCAGTTGCCCGTTGCCGGTCACTTTCAGGCCGTAGGACTCAACCCCTTTTTTTACCAGATAGGGGTGATCCTTGCTGGCGGGCTTGGCCTTGTTCCAGGTGTGTTCGCAGGCTTCCCGCGCCTCTGATTTGCGTTTGGCATCGTCGGCTTCACGTTCGCGCCGCGCGGCCTCGGTTATGGCTTTGTGCGTGGCTTCCTCGTCCGGGGTGAGTTTCCGGCCAATATCGGCCCGCCAGTTCTGCCAGCCCAGGCCATCGCGCCAGCTCTCGAATCCGCCCGCCGGGATACCGTCCAGGTGCAGGACGTAGGCGGCGTCACCCTTGCCGCGCTTGCCTTCCACGTCGCAACGATGCAAAACGCCATCGGCGATGATCTCGGGCGGGACAATGCCGCGATCAGCCAGCGCCGCCCGGAATTGCTCAACGGGATCATTCATGGTGCTCCCTTTCCCGGTCAGGGTTCAACCATTCCGGTGATCCAAGCGAGTACAGCGCCGCATTGCGCCGGATGCGCCCACGGAACACAATCTCAGGGACTATCCGGGTTTGGATGTTGAATCCCATGCACCGCAGGTTATGTACACGTGCCGCTGTTTCCGGTATCGCGTGATCAGCCGTCAGGACGAACGACAGCAGGGGTTGATGCTTGCGGATCAGTTCCAGCACTTCGGCGCATTGGCCGGTCACGATAGGAGCTTTCATTTTCGGCTCCTTCCCCATGACCGCTTTGGCTGACGCATACGGGCGGGCTTGGCGAGGTTGAACCAACCCAAAACAGGATCATCGGCGGTATAATTTCGCGTGTCGTAGTTCCTTTGGGTCGCACCGTTCCGGCGGTCGCGGCCCTTGTTGTTTCTAGGCATGGTCAATCCTCCTCCCCATAAACAATGGGAGGCGGTTCAATGAGATACCCCTCGTCATCGAATCCAATGAAGGTTTTACCGTCGACCAGAACTTCGCCAGTGTCAGGGTCTTTGGGCAACGATGTTTCAAACCGATGGATGCAATCTGAAAGTCGTTTCATTGCCCGGTTACTGTGGATAGCTTCGGCACTGCCGCAAACCAACTTAGCGGCGGTCAATAAATCCCATGCACGGGCAGGAATCGGAAAGAGAGTTTCGCGGGGAGTATCCTTGTTGAGAATCGCCGCCGCAACAATAAGGCTGTCAATCTGCGATTCGTCCAAGGCTTTTGCGTCGCGTACATCGTGCGCCACGTCGATGCAACGGGATAGCCGACGAATTAGGGTTTGGGTGTTTTTCATGGCCCGCCCCCTATGCCTTGCGGCTCTTCTGGATTTGGGCGTTTAGCCAAGCGTCTATCTCAGATTCGATCCAGCCGACAGCACGCGCCCCCAATTTAATAGGACGAGGGAACGTCGGATCATGCCGTTCGTTTTTGGGATTGATGCGCTCGTAAATACTCGAACAAGGAAGGCGCGTTTTATCGGTTACCGCCTTGCGCGAAATGATGCGATGGGGATTTTGTGTTTCTTGAGCCATGCTGATTACTCCGTAGCAATCGCCGGAAATTACCGGCATGGCTCACATTAAATTAGCATTCTTTTTCCGACATAATCCCCTCTACACGTAGAATACCCCCTCTACACGTAGAGGGGTGATCAATGTCATATTTTTTTAGCAGGCCACGGGTCTGGATTAGGTGTGTTTTCCAATGCCTTTCGGGCTGTTTTGTAGGTTATCCCCAAACCTGCAAATTCCTCTTCTGCGCAAGTGTCACGGGTTGAATATTTTCCAGAAGCCCAAATTGCCTGTATTGCTTTACGCTTTTCTGCTGGCCCACCGGGCTTGCTATCACGCCCTTTTCGGGCTTTTTTACCAATGTCACTACGTACTTTAAAAATCGCATCATGGGCAATTTTTTCTTCAATCTGTTTTCGTGGGTACAAACTTTCCAGCACGCCGCCCCAAAACATTGCCCTTCCTGCATAAATGACCGCATCCTCTATAGATTGTTCTTCTTCCTCTGCGTCCATCGCTTGCATGGCATAAGAGGCGACAAGATGAATTATTCTCTCTGGCACATCATAAATGCTTCCATCTTTCATCAAGCTGGATAAATAATCATCCTCTTTGCATGTCTTCCATTTGTTTTCTCCGGCTTTTCTCCAAACGTCTCGAAGAAATATATCTTGAGCTTCGGCAACGAGGACAACATCAGCAGGCCTGCATTGTTTTATCCATGCGTTAAAAGCCAGATTAACCGCGTCCCAAGCAACTGTTTTCGATATGTAATCTTTATCCATCACCGCGTCCTTCACGATGTCCTATTCAGGAGCCGCGCCAGCCGGGTAGGACTTCCCGGTTTTCGGGGATCAGCCTAGGCGCGGCAAAACTCTACATCATGCCTTCTGCCCGCCGTGGAGTGGTATCACTTGCGCCCCGGCCTTCAACTTGTCCAAGTAATCCGCCCATGCTTGCATCATGGCCTTTCGTTGCGGCAGGTACCTTGTCCGGTTGTACGCCGTGCCCAGATTGTCCGGTACGCGGTGCGCCAGTTGATGCTCGATGATCAGCGGGTCAAAACCCAACTCCTCAGCCAGCAAGGTGCGAGCCGTGGCCGGTCATTTCTTCCTGGGTGCTATAGCCCAGTATCTGTAAAGCCCGATTGATGGTGGCGTTACTGATTGGACGCCCATGTACCCGCCCTGGAAACACGAACCCGGTTTTGTCATGTCC
>BNUC01000112.1 GCA_025997075.1 Betaproteobacteria bacterium
CGTTTTTATGGCTGGGCCGCGCGCTGTTCTTGAACCCCATCGGGCTGATCATCACCGGCATCGCCGTGGCGGCTTTCCTCATTTACAAATATTGGGCGCCTGTCCAGGCCTTCTGTATCCGCTTTAGTGGAATCATTGGCGATATGCTCGACGGGACGCTGGCCTTTTTTTCCGAATGGGGGAAAGGCATCCAGGGCGGTTTCCTGCTCCTCTGCGATCAACTGGCGGGTTTTGCCCGGAACGCCTGGGAAACCCTCACCGCCTTCTTTACCAGCGGCATCGGCAACATCAGCGCCACGATCCTCGACTGGTCGCCGCTGGGCCTGTTCTACCAAGCCTTCGCCGGCGTCCTGTCATGGTTCGGCGTCGAGCTGCCGGGCCAGTTCAGCGAGTTTGGATCGATGATCATCAATGGGCTGATCAGCGGCATCACCAGCAAGTTCGGCGCCCTGAAAGACAGCCTGTCTTCGGTGATCGGCGACACGGTCGGCTGGGCCAGGGAAAAGCTCGGCATCAACTCCCCCTCGCGCGTTTTTGCCCAGATCGGCGGGTTTACGATGGAAGGTTTGAACGAGGGCTTGATGGCGAACTTCAAGGGGCCGCTGGAAACAATCAAAACCGTCGCCGCGCAACTGGCGACGGCGGGCGCGGTGGCCCTCACGCCGGTCATGGCGCCGACGGTTCAGGCGGCGGGCATGGATGAAGGGCTGATGGCGAATCATCAGATCCCTGTCACCTGTTACCTGAACCCTGATCTCCAGCGACCGCTGGAGTCGATCAAAACCCTGGCCGCGCAACTGGCGGCGACAGGCGAGATCACCCTGTCGCCCGTCATGGCCTCGGAGTCCATGAGGGTGGTGGCCGAGTTGCAACCGATGACCGCGCATGAGATGCCCGCCGAGCCCCTGCCCCCCATTGGGCGGCAAGCCACGGCGGGTCAGGTATCCGATATCAGGTATCAGGAATCAAAACCGGTCGCGGGGCAAACCTTCGTCCAGATCACGGTCAACCCCGCCCCCGGCATGGACGAAAAAGCCCTCGCCGAGCTGGTGGCTAAAAAGATCAGGGAAACGCAACTCAGCGTCGCGGCGCGGGCGAGGTCGAGGTTGACCGATTCGGATTGATTGGGAGCGCTTCCAGGATTCTTCTCGGACTGAAACCCATGTGGCAATGTGTGGTAATGTGTGTCAAAATGACTCGTATGGAACATAAGATAAATTTCATGCGCCGCCTGGCCGGTGTCTTCGATCTGTCGCCCCGGACTTACCGGCTGGATCGCCTTGGGTTTGCCACGGATGCGCGTAATCTGCGCGGTGATTATGAGGCGCTTGGCCGGGATTTGCGAAAACAATTAAACCGTGAGCCGTCAGACAAACGCGCACGTCAGGCGTAGAGACGGCTCCGAACTGCTGGTGCAGGATAACCAGTCGGACGCACCCACTTTTCCTATTGCCGCCATCGAGCGCTTGCATAAAATCCGGCCTGACCGCGTTGATTGGGTTTTTGAACAGACTCAGGCGGAGGCGGATGAGCGGCGCGCCGAACAGCGCCGGATCAACACCTTTGTTTTCTGCGAGCGAATCATGGCCTTGATTATCGCTTTGGTCGTCGGCTTGTGCGGTGTTGGCGGGGGCCTCTACGCCGCCCTGTCGGGACATGATTGGCTCGGCGGAATCGTTGCTACGGCAATGATCGGAACGCTGGCTGTGGCGTTCTTGCGCTTTCACGGGCAAAAGTAGACGTCAGGGATCAGGGATCAGGGATCAGAAGACAGAAGACTGATGACAGAAGACAGTCAGTTACCGGCGGCTACGCCGCCGCAAGCATGACAGTCCTCTGTCCTCCGTCATCAGTCCTCTGGTATTCTCCGTTCCGGGCGCACCGAGTTGCGCCTAGCGGGGGCGTAACCCGGTGAATCTCCGCCCGGAAGGGAGGTGGTTTGCTTGAAGCCGACCCCGACCAAAGGTCATCGGCAACGAGTCGTTAAACTGACTCTATGGGTCATGATAACAGGGATCAGGTGTCAGGTAACAGGTGACATCGGCGGCTTTGCCGCCACAAATTACTGACACCTGTCACCTGTCACCTGTTACCTGATCACCCGATCATCTCCATCCTCGCCGTCGCCACTCCCGTCTCTCCCGCCGCCAGCGGCTCGTGCGCCAGCGCGTGCATGGTCGCCCAGGCGAGGTCGGCGTGGGAAACATCCTGGCTGCGGTTGGCGTTGAAGGTCATCTGCCGGCCGCTGTCGGTGGTGGCCTTGCGGATCGCCATGAAACTCTGCGCCACGTCGGTCCAGCCGGCGTCGAACTCCAGCCGGCCCCGGTTGAGTACGTCCAGGGCCTTGAGCACCAGCCCCACCTTGCGGTCGACCGAATACTGGATGCTTTCCGCCGCCGGATAGAACTGGCGCACGACCTGGTAGACGCCCTGGCCGGCGCCGGTGGTGTCGATGCCGATGTAGCTCACCGTGTAGCGGTCGAGCATCTGGCGGATCTGATCGGCCTGCGCCTGGAAATCCAGGCCGCGGAACTGATGCCGCTCCAGGAGCCGGAACTTGCCGCCGGGGGCCAGCGGCGGCGCGACGACCGCCAGCGCCGCCGAATCGCCGGAGACGGACGGGTCGTAGCCGAGCCACACCTCGCGGTCGGCGAAGGGCCGATCATGGTACGGGCGGTAATCGTCCCAGACCTCCCACGAGTCGACCATCGCGCGCATCAAAAGCGCCAGCGGGAAGATGCTGGCGGTATCGTCGACGAACAGGCACATCAGCAGGTTGCCGTACTCGTCGGGCGAATAATCACGCTTGAGTTGCTTGATGTCGAAAAGATCGCAGCCCCCGGCGGCGGCGTCCTCGACCGTGACGATCTGCCGCCACTGGCCGTCCTCGCAGGCGCGCCCGCCGGCCAGCGCCGCGTGCGAAACGTCGATTTCGACGGCCTCTTCTTTCCTCCGCCCGCGGTTGAACAGTTGCCCGGTCCAGAACGGATACGCCTCGTGCCCCATCGCCGAGGGGGTCGAGAAATAGGTCTGCCGCCATTTCCGGTGCATCGCCATGCCGCTGGTGACCTTGCGGAATTCCTGAAAGCCCTGTATCCAGAAATACTCGTCCATGTACAGATTGCCGTGGTAGCTCTGCGCGGTACGCACATTGGTGCCGAGAAAATACAGCGTCGCGCCCCCATGTGATTTATCCAGCACGATCGGGTTCCCCTTCAGCTCGACGCCGGCCGCGTCCTGGGCGAACTGCATGATGTAGCCCTTGAACACATGCGCCTGCGCTTTCGATGCCGACAGGAAAATCTGATTGCGCCCGGTCATGAGCGCGTCGACCAAGGCTTCGCGCGCGAAATACCAGGTCGCGCCGATCTGCCGCGATTTCAGGATGTTGCGGATGCGCGCCGTTTCGCCCGCCCGATGCCAGCCCCGCTGGTAGTCGAAGAGCGAGTCGTCGAAGGCTTCTCGCAGCTTTTGTATTTCTTCTTCGGTAAACACGTTCCTTTCCGGCGCTTTGCGCGGCCCTTTGTTTTTGTTGGCGTGATTGGGATTCAAATCGTTTTCATTGCCGCCGGACAGGTATTTCTTGACCCGTGCCGTGCGCTCCATCTGCCGTCCGAGTAAATCAATTTCCTTGTAATCCTTGCCCTCTTTATTCTCCTTTCCGATCAGCAGGATCAGCCGCGTTTCCAGCGTTTTATCGACGCGCTCGACGGAACTGGCGGCCTCCCATCCGTCACGGTTTTTCCACGAGAACACCGTCATCGGTTTCAAGCCAAGATGCTCGGCAATGCGCGTCACGCGCCAGCCCGCCCAATACAGCAGTTGGGCCAGGCGGCGGGGATCGGGTTCAGGGATCAGAGGACAGGGATCAGGTGACATAGGCGCTTCGCGCCCCAAATTGCTATCGGTTTCAGATGGGGTTTTGTAACTCAAATTACTGCCACCTGCTACCTGCTACCTGATCCCTGAATGTTGTAAATCGCCGAAATACAACATCATTCGCTTTTTATTCGCGGAATTTCTGGCAATGATGCGTTGTGCTTTCATTTTATCGGAGCAAAACCCGCATGCCGAAAAAATCCAGACCCTTCGTCGTGGCGACCGAGGGTAATACCATTGACGGGCGTCATATCAGCCGAGACTGGCTGATGCAGATGGCGGCCAATTACCAGCCGGAGATTTATACGGCGGTGGTCAACCTCGAACATATCCTTTCCCTCTCGCCCGATTCGACGTTTTCATCGTATGGCAAAGTCATTTCGCTGGCCACCCGCGAAGCCGAGATTTTCGGCCAGAAACGCCTGCAACTGACCGCCGTGGTCGAGGCCAGCGAGGACGCCGTCACGATGCAAATGGCCGGCAAGAAATGCTTTGCCTCGATGGAGGTCGTGCCCAACTTCACCGGCATGGGCGCGGCCTATCTGACCGGTCTGGCGCTGACCGACAAGCCCGCCTCGCTGGGTACGGAAAAAATGCGCTTTTCCGCTTTCACCGGCGACGAAAAGAACCAGGTTTATGCCTCAAACGCTGAAACCGAGTTGCAGTTCGACGCCGCTGACGAAGGCAAGCCCGATACTCCCGCCGCTGACAAGGGCGAATCGATGTTTGCCCGCGTCAAGGAACTGCTGGGCCTGGCCGGAAAAACCCATGACACGCGCTTTGCAGACCAGGCGCAGGCGATCGAAACGCTGGCGCAATCACAAAAAGAATTGCTGGCCGCGGCCAAGGTAGCCGGCGAGAACATGGCCGCGCTGCTGGCCGCCCTGAAACTCACCGCGACCGGGTTCGACGCCATGAAAGAGGATGTCGCCGCGCTCAAGCTCGCGCTGTCCAAAATCGACCCCGCGCCCCCGCGTCCGTCCGCCCCCGGCGGCGCCGGCGCCGTGAAAACCGATTGCTAGGTCAACGTCGCAAAGTAAAACCCTGCTTTGCGCCGGGTGAGTCAGCAAAAAAACGCTGGCAAAGCCAGTCGATTTTTTGAGAAAGAAGCAACGAGAGGAAACAAGATGAGAAACGAAACACGCCTGCTTTTTAATGCTTATGCCGCGCAGATCGCCGCGCTGAACCATGTCGGTGACGCTTTTGTCAGCTTTACCGCCGATCCCTCGGTACAGCAGACGCTGGAAACCAAGATTCAGGAATCTTCCGATTTCCTCGGCAAGGTCAACAACATCGGCGTGCGCGAGCAGGCCGGTCAGCGCGTGGGGCTGGGCATCGGCTCGACGATCGCCAGCACCACGGACACCTCTGGCGAAGGCGAGCGCAAGCCCTTCGATCCGACGGCGCTGGACGCGCGCGGCTATCTGTGCACCCAGACCAACTTCGACACCGCCATCCGCTACGCCAAGCTCGACGCCTGGGCCAAGTTCCCCGACTTCCAGACACGCATCCGCGACACCATCCTGCGGCGGCAGGCGCTGGACATCATCACCATCGGCTTCAACGGCGCGAGCCGCGCCGCGACCAGCGACCGCGCCAATAACCCGCTGCTCGAAGACGTGAACATCGGCTGGCTGGAAAAAATCCGCACGGAAGCCGAGGAGCGCGTGCTCTCCGAAATTGTGACCAACAGCGGCAAGGTGACGCTGGGGGCGGACACGGCGCACGGCGTGTACGGCGATTACGGCAACATCGACGCGCTGGTCTATGACGTGGTGAACAACCTGATCGATCCCTGGTATCGCAACGACACCCAACTGGTGGTGATCCTCGGCCGCAAGCTCTTTGCCGACAAGTATTTCCCGCTGATCAACAGCAACGTCCAGCCGACCGAGAAGATCGCCGCCGATCTGATCGTCAGCCAGAAGCGCATCGGCGGGCTGCAGGCCGTGCAGGTGCCTTACTTCCCAGAAGATTCGCTGCTGGTCACCCGGCTCGACAATCTCTCGCGCTACTACCAGGACGGCGCGCGCCGCCGCTACCTCAAGGATCATCCGGAAAAGGATCAGATCGAGAACTTCGAGTCCTCGAACGACGCCTACGTGGTCGAGGATTACGGCCTCGTCGCGCTGGTGGAAAACATCGCGGATGCCGCGGTCCCCGAGGAAGTAGCGCCCGCGCCAGGAGGTGACGACTGATGCCACGCTTTATCTCGCCCTCGCCGCTTTTCGCGGCGTACCGGCAAGACCTCGCCGCCGCCGGCGACGAAGCGGCGATCCGCGCCGTGCTCAGGCGCGCGCTGGCCGACAAGTACATCGCCCACCACGAGTATCACGCCCTCGGCGAAGCGGCGCGGGCGAAGATTGCGAGCGCCCCTACCCCTCTCCCGCCAGCGGGCGAGGGGAGTGAAAGCAAGAGGACCAGGAAATGAGAATGACCGCCTTTCTGTCCTCTGTCACCTGTCTTCTGTCCTCTGGAGCGTAGCGATGATCACCCCCGCCCAACGCCACCGTGAATTCGTCGCCGCGAAAAAAGCGGGGACGGCCCGGAGCGCCCCGGAACCGTCGCGCCAGCGCAACGCCTACGAGCTGATGCTGGCGCGGCTCGACGAAGACAAGCGCCGCCTGCATCTGATCCAGTCGGTCGAGCGCAAGATCGCGGTGAAGCGGGAAATCCTCCCCGTCTACGCCGCCTGGGTGGACGGCGTGCTCGCCGCCGACTCGGGCGGACAGGATGATGTGGTGGTGACGGTGATGATCTGGCGCATCGACACCGGCGATTATGCCGGCGCGCTGACGCTGGCCGCCCACGCCCTGCGCCACGGCCTGGTCCTGCCCGACAAATTCAAACGCACGCTGGGCACGCTGGTCGCCGAAGAAATCGCCGATGCCGCGCTCCGGCGCTTCGCCGCGGGCGACCCGGCTTTCCCGCTGGACATCCTCACCCGCGTCCTCGAACTCACTCTGGACGCCGACATGCCCGACGAAGTGCGCGCCCGGCTGATCCGCGCCGAGGGCCTGGCGCAGGAAGCCGCCGGCCACCCGCAACGGGCGCTGGCCTCGTTCCAGCATGCGCTCTCCCTGCACGACAAGGTCGGCGTGAAAAAAGACATCGAGCGCGTCCAGCGCGCGCTAAAGAACCTGGCCAATGAGCAAACGGCCAAATAGAGCGACCCACGCCGCCTGCGGGCCGGGGAATGTCCGGGGGGGTCACTCCTTCCCTCCCGGACGTTTCCCCGCCACCCGCATTCAGGGCTGTAGGGCGGATAAGCGAAGCGTAATCCGCCGGATGTGGGGCGCCTGAATCAGGGATCAGAGGACAGATGACAGAGGACAGTCAATATGAGCTACGAAAAACCATTCACGCCTGAACACGGCACGGTTTTATCTACCACGGAGCGCAGCGACGTACACCTTACTGTCCTCTGTCTTCAGTCCTCTGGACATAGCCATACGGCGGAATGCGCTGCGCTTTTCCGCCCTATATCGAGGACTCAATGAGCTTTATCGCCCCCGCCCCGACCACGCCGGAAGCCGACCTGCCGCATCATCCGTTCTGGCCGGCCATTTCGCCGGCGGACTTTCGCGCGGTGATGAACGTCGACGGCACGGTGACCACGCCGCGCCTGGTGTTCGCGCTCACCGAGGCGGTGGTCACCATCAACAATGACTTGAAAGCCTGGCGCGAAGCCGCGCAGGGCAGCGGCGCGACGACGCTCGCCGAAGTCGACCCCGGCGATCCGGTTCGCCTCCCGTTCCTCTACCGCCGCGCGGTTTTCGAGCGCGCCAAGGCCGACCTGATGGAACGCATGATCGGCTATTCCGCCACCGCCGACGGCCAGAAACGCGCCGAGGCGCAGGAACCGGCGATCGACGACCACTACCGCAATGCGCTGTGGGCCGTGCGCGACATGCTCGGCGAATGCCGCACCACCGTGGAGTTGATATGAGGTTCAGGGATCAGGAATCAGGAATCAGGGATCAAAACCGGGGGGTTGATCCCTGTCTTCTGATCCCTGATCCCTGGAACGAAGGCGCGAAGTCATGAGCGCCGTAGTGATAGCCCGCCAATACGACACGCTTGACCTGATTTGCCAGCGGCATTTCGGCGTGACGGCGGCGGTGACGGAGGAAGTGCTTGAAATGAATCCGGGCCTCGCGCGCTTTGGCGAGATTCTTCCCGAAGGCGCGCAGGTCACGCTGCCCGATCGCGCGAGCGTTCGGGAAATCAAGATGGTCAACCTATGGAACTGACATGAGCCGCTTCAAATCCCTTATTACGATTCCTGCGCTGGCCGCGTTGACCGCGTTGACCTTATCGGGCTGCGCCAGCACAGACTACAACCAGTATGTGCAGGCGCAACAGCAAGCTTTCAGCGAGGCCCAGGCGAACCAGAAGCCACTCCTCAAGATCGTGGCCCTTCCGGGGCAGTCGATCAACCTTCAAAGCATCGAGGTCAATCTTCCGGTGAACCCGCCGCAGATACAACAGGCACGCCCGAACGAGTGGGCGCCTGTGCTCGGTCAGGGCTTGCAGGTCGTAGGCACGGTGCTCGGTATCAAGTACGCTGTGGATGGCGCTGTCAGACTCTCTGACAGCGCTGGTCGCAACGCGGCGGCGGGTTATCCGTATGTGCAGGCTCCCGCCGCGGCGCAGGCGAATATCACGAATACATCAACGTCATTCACGAACACCGAGACGACTAGCACGCAGTCTATCGGCGGCGATGGTGTGTTGGGCAATGGCGTCTATGGCCGGCTCGATGCGACCAGCGCGCCGACCGTGGTCACGCAGCCTTCCCCGGTGATTGTCCCGCCCGCTGACCCGGTTATCGTAACCCATCCGCCGCCGCTGATCGTTTATCCCGAAGTTGTCACGCCATGAGCATCTTCAAAAACTTCCTCATCGCCCAGGATCAGGCGCTCAATACCCTGATCCGCATCAACGGGGAATGGGGGCTGCCAGACGAGACCCTCTCCGCTCGCGCCTGGCGGCTGCGCGAGGCCGCGCCGCAATACCGGCGCTGGATCGACCGCCTGTTTTTCTGGAATTACGAGCAGGACCATTCCTTCGAGAAAGGGTTCTACCGGATAGGTCATTGCGAGCTGTGCCATGAATCGGAAATGCGGCGAAAACATTTGCCGCAAGAGTACCGATCGGTTGCGTAGTTGCGTAGGGCGGAAAAGCGTAGCGCCTTCCGCCGAATGGATACTTTCAAGAGAGAAATGATGGATTGTGTTTACCAGGATGAAAACGGAGAGCGGGATACCTCTCATTACATTCTTGCATTCGGCGGAAGGCGCTACGCTTTTCCGCCCTACGCCCTGATAAGGATTTAACGTGAACCGACTCAACGCCCTCACCGAGGCGCTGTTCGCCTCCGCCGTGTTTTTCCTGGTGGGCGCGTCCATCGGCGTAGCGCAGCTCGTCTCGGGCAGCGGACCGGTCACCTGGCGTCTGGCGTTCGCTCGGGCAATCACCGTGGGAGGCCTGTCAGTCGCCGCTGGAGCCATTCTGATCTGGATACCCGACGCCCCGGTGCTGGGACAGGTCGGCCTGTCCGCCGCACTCGCCAGTCTGGGCACTAGCGGACTGGAACGGCTGTTTTTCAGAATCATGAAGAGAAAGGGAGAAGAATGATCAGGGTATTCGACATAGTCGACATTTTGATGTTCGGTGTCGGCGTGCTTCTGGGAATTCTCGGCCTCCGGATGTCCAGGAAATATAACTTTGAAGACAGCCGCAACATGCGCCGCAGGAGCACTGATCGACAAGAGGACGGCCAATGATTATCACCGTGAGCCGGGATGTTCTCTCCGGCAGTTTCACCCTGGGGCAACTGTTCATCGACGGGATGTTTTTTTGCTATACCTGCGAAGACAGGGACCGGCGTCTCGAAGACGGTGGCGCAAAGATCAAGGGCGAGACGGCGATTCCGCGCGGCAAGTACAGAGTCGCCGTCAGCCTGTCCAATCGGTTTGGGCGTCGCCTGCCGGAAATTCTGAATGTGCCGGGCTTTGAAGGCGTGCGTATCCACGGCGGCAATACCGCGGCCGATACCGAGGGCTGCATCCTCGTCGGTGAAGAACGCACGAATACTGGCGTGCGCAAATGCGCCGGGCAGCTTGCCGAACTGATCCATCTGATTAAAACGGCGGGCGAGGACGCGTGGCTGGAGATCGTTTAATGAAAACGAGTTTAACCACGGCGACACGGCGAGCACGGCGAAAGGCAAAGGCAAAACCGTTTTTGCTTTTTCCTTCTCTAACTGGCTTCTCACCGTGCCCGCCGTGTCACCGTGGTTAAGACATGAACGCCGCGCTTGATTTCGTCATCGGCATTCTCATGAAACATCCCCTGGCGCTGATCAGCCTCGCGGCGGCGGCGTTCGGCGCCGGCTTCGGTACGGCGCACTGGCTACGCGGCATCGAGGTGATGGAAAAGGAGATAGTCATCGCCCAGGAGCGCAAGGCTTTCGCCGAAGCAAGGGCCGATGCCGCCGAAACGGCGCTGGAGGCCATCATCACCGCCAACCGGAAAGCCGATGAGCTCGCCAGGCGTCTGGCGGACGCCGAAGCCGCCCGGCTCAAGACATCCAAGGAGAAAGATCGTGAAATCGCCCGTCTTGCAAAAAACAAGCCTTGCCTTGGCGCTGGCCTTGTCCGCGTGCTCAACGACAGGAATCAGGAATCAGGGATCAGCGGACAACTGCCCGCGCCCTCCGGCCTGGCTGCTGACGCCGATCGAGCCGCTGCCTCCGATACCGATGTCGCTCTCTGGGCAAGAGACGCCCGCGACCGGCACGACGAATGCCGCGAACGAATAGACGCGCTCCGCGATTTTTTCGCCAAATGATGAATTTTTTCGCCAAATGATTAAACCTGCCTCGCTCCGATCCGCGCTCTCTGCCGCCTGCCCCTGGCTGCATCAGAACCCGGAAAACCTGCATGTCTTTGTCGAGGACGGCAATGTGCGCTGCACTCAGGCCAGCGGCATTTCCTTCGAGTACGTCTATACGATGACCCTGATCATCACCGACTACGCCGACAACCCCGACCTCTTGATGACGCCGATCGTTGCGTGGCTGCGCTGGCAGCAGCCGGACATGCTGGAGAACTTCGACAAGCAGCGCGAAAACTTCGAGTTTGCCGTCGACTACCTGGACCACGACAAATGCGATATCGAGATCAAACTCAAGGCCCTCACCGAGCGCGTCCTGGTCACGCGCGCGATCGCCGATACCGGGACACCGGACGATCTGCAAGGCAAGGGCGCGATCGCCAGCATCACCCACCTCTCCGAGCCGCCGACCGACCCCACCTGGTGGGTCGAACACTGGACGTTCTGGATCAAGGACGTGCCGGAAAGCCGCCGCGAATGGGACACCTGGCCTTTCGAGCCGCCGTTTTCAGGGGATCAGGTAACAGGGGCAGGTGACAGTAATTTGAGTTACGAAAAACCCTCCGCGCCCGAACACGGCACGGTTTTATCCAACACGGAGCGCAGCGACGTACACTCTGCTGTCCTCTGTCACCTGTCTTCTGTCCCCTGAAAATGATGTGCCTCGGCGATTTCGTCTTTGAACTCAAGACCACGCCCTACCAGAACAGCCAGCAACAACTGGGCTGGCGGCATCCTGCCAATTCCCGCGTGGGTCTGCGGCCGGCGCGGCAGTTTCTGGGACGCGACGAGGAATCCCTCACCCTGGCCGGCGTGCTGTACCCGGAGATCTCCGGCGGCCAACCCTCGCTCGACCGGCTGCGGGCGATGGCCGACGACGGCAGGGCCTACGTGCTGATCAACGGCGACGGCACGCTGATGGGCGTCTTCGTCATCGAGTCGATCCAGACCACGCGCACCGAGTTTTTCAGCGACGGCGCGCCGCGCAAAATCGAATTCTCGCTGTCCCTGAAACGCGCCGACGACGACGCGGTGAACAACACCGGTGACATTTCCGGC
>BNUC01000113.1 GCA_025997075.1 Betaproteobacteria bacterium
CGATAGCCGGCAATCCTTCGAGGACGCTTCCCAGAATGGCGAAGAGCAGAATGGAAAGGGCGATGAAGCTGGCGTGACCTCCCGGCACATTCGTTATTGCCTCGGCAAGAGTATTGGAAAATCCCGACTGGGTAATCGCCCAGGCCATGGCCGTCGCCGCGCCGGTTACAAACAGAATCGCTCCGGACAACGACGCCGTGGATATCAGCATGGGGAAAATACTTTTCCACTCGAATTTCCGGTAGATCATCAGACCTACGATCACGGTATAAACGACACCCACGGTCGATACTTCCGTGGCGGTGGCTACGCCTTCCACCACGGCGCTCCGAATGACGAATGGCAGAACGAGCGCCGGCAGCGCCACGATGAAACTCTGCCACACTATCTTTTTGTACTGATCGGATGCCGGGCGGGCAGGTAATGTGTCTTTACGCGTGTTGTACCAGATATAGGCGCAAAGCATGCTGCCAAGAAATGCCGCCGGCAAAAGCCCCGCGGTAAAAAGCGCGGCGATCGACAGTCCTGTTACCGACCCGACAGTAATCAGAATAAGGCTTGGCGGCACCGTTTCGGTTTGCGCTCCGGTCGCGGCAAGCAGCGACGTCATGGCATTGCGATCGCTCCCGAGCTTTTCCATTTCGGGAAACAGCGCCGGCGCGATCGCCGCCATGTCGGCGGCTTTCGACCCCGAAATTCCTGATACCAGATACATGGCGACGACCAGCACGTATTGCAAGCCTCCGCGTTTATGACCCAGCAGGTTCGACAAAAATGCCACCATGCGTTGCGCCATTCCCGTCATTTCGATCAAAAGACCCAGAAAAATAAATGTCGGGATCGCCAGAAGAACCAGTTGGGACATACCCGCATCGAGCCGCGCCACCAGAATCGACGGTGGGACAAAAGTACCCAGCGACAGATAGGCGAGGGTTGCCGCGCAGAACGCAAAGGCGATGGGCACGCCGGAAAAAACCAACAGGGGCACCCCCAGCAGAAAGAAGATTCCCAGATTCGTCTGGTCGAGTTCCAGGAAAACGGGCTGCAACGCGATGAGCGCGCCCGCCGCCACTGCCACACCGCACAGTGAAACGATAACAACCGCGCGCGGCAAGAGACGCAATCGCGACAGGCAAGCGATGATCATCAACACGATTCCCGTCATCATCGCCGATGAGCGCCATGCCATCGATATTTCCAGGCTTGGGCTGATTACATCGCTTTCCGTTATGACGTGTTCGTAACACGAGGGCAGCAACAAGATAAGGAACACCAGAACAGACGACATGGCGAAGCCGGAAATATAAACTTGCCATGTGTTGGGCAGCATGGCCACGAAGGTCGTCATGCGCATGTGTTCCCATCGGCGTAATGCGATGGCCGCGCCGAGCGTACCCAGCCACAGGAAAAGAGTGGAGGTGAATTCGTCCGCCCACACGAAGGGATGATGAAATACGTAACGGGCAACGATTCCCGCGAAAAGCACAACAATTTCGATGGCGAGCAGAACAGCGGCTGCGTTTGAAAGAACACTGATAAGCCGGCTGTCCAGCGTATCCAGAAACGAAGTTTTACGAGTGCTCGCATCTCCGCTGTTTGGATTATTTGTTACATCCATACGGTCATTCCTCCGTTATTGGCTGGTACACGCTTACCCGTTTATCCGTTTCCAGGCGCTGCCGACAAAATCGACAAATCCCGCATTGAACTGATCAGCGTCTTCAAAAAAAGGAGAATGACCACAATCGTCATGCCACTGTACCTGGGCGTGCGGGATCAGTTCGGCCGTGATCCGCGCGGCTTCCGGCAGAACCAGAATGTCCTGGCGGCCATGCACAACCAGAACAGGAACCTTTACCCGTCGCAACGCTTCTTCTGAAACCGACGGCTCGGTTCGCCACTGGCCGATCTGGTTGCGTATTTCAAACGGACACAGCATGTTGAAGGCAAGCGCGAAAATAAATTCTTCGGTTTCCGGCTGTTTCCCAAAGCAGTTATGCAAAAAGGCCGTTGCCACATCGATACGGCTTGCGCAATCATCCATATCCACATTTTGCAAGATGGCGTTTCCATGACCGAGGACTTGGGGAACCTCGACAGGACGGCATGACAGGAAGACAACACCGCTCAAGCCGTCGTCACCGCAGTCGACAAGGTACTGCCGCGCAATCCGTCCCCCCAATGACCAGCCGGCAAGTACGGGACGGCGCAGCCCAAGAGCATCAATGACCGAACGGACTTCGCTCGACCACCGCCATCCTTCCTGATACAAAGGATTCCCGAGCGGTTTGTCCGAGAGGCCATGACCGCGCGGATCATACGATACGATACGAAATTTTTGCATTTCGGGAGCGGAGTATTGCTTGACGAACGACAAATAACTTTGCGCCACGCCAGGTATCAGCAACACTTCCGGTCCGTTGGGATCGCCCCATTCGCGTACTTCGATGTCAAGACCGTCTTTGGTTTTGACACGGTGACGGCGGCCTGTTGGCCGGGTATCAAAAGCAGATGTCATCATATTCTCCGAAACGATTATTTCGCGCGATGTGCCGTATTCTTTAACCCAGAACGCCTACGTGTTGTTCCAGAAGATTCCAGGCTTTGTCACCGATCTGTTTTCGCCAGTTGGCGTAAAAGCCCACTTTTTTGAGCTTTTCGCGGAACGAAGTCGTATCCGCTGTGTTGATGGACAAGCCTTTGGTTTTCAACTGATCGGCAAGAGTCTGATTGAGAGTGACCAGATCGGCGCGCTGCAACAGGGCTTTTTCATTGAAAACCTTGTTGACTATTTCCTGAATATCCTTGGGTAGACGCTTCCATGCGGCTCCGTTGGCAACGATCCAGAAACCATCCCAGACATGATTGGTCAGCGATATGTATTTCTGTACCTCGTAAAACTTGCCGGTATCGATTTGCGCGAGCGGGTTCTCCTGGCCGTCGACGACTTTGGTCTGCAATGCCGTATAGATTTCTCCGAACTGCATGCTGACGGGCGCGACACCCAGCCCCTGGAAAAGCGACACCAGCGCCGGAGCGCCGGGTACGCGCAGTTTCAGGCCAACCAGATCATCGGCGGTATTGATTGGCCGCACGCTATTGGTAATCTGGCGATAACCGAGATCCCACATCTTGTCCATTGCGACAAGCGGGGTTTTTTCCACAATCTGGCTACGCACATACGCTCCCAGATCACCGTCCATTGCTTCCCAGACTTTGTCGTAATTGGCAAAGGCAAAACCCAT
This sequence comes from Betaproteobacteria bacterium, assembly GCA_025997075.1. GTDB lineage: Bacteria > Pseudomonadota > Gammaproteobacteria > Burkholderiales > Rhodocyclaceae > Propionivibrio. The sequence continues at coordinate 3,246 of BNUC01000113.1, forward strand.
ACCGTCAATTGCGGTGAGCGGCAGCACAGACGCCAGAATCAATCCGGGAGCGGGGAAAAATTCGACGGCCCCGCTTCTGACCTGCGACAGAAGATCGTTATCTCCGCCGAGTTGGCTGGCCGGGAAAACCTGTATATTCAGGCGTCCGCCCGTTTGTTCCAGAATAGCGCTCGCGGCTTCGACGAGGCGCTTGTGGAACGGATGCTCCGCGGGGGTGCTGTGGCCGAGTTTGTAACGAAACTGCGGTGCGCCGATCGCTTTGGACGACAAGGCAACGGCACCCATCGTGGTTACCATTTTGCCAATGAATTGGCGGCGTGTGGTCTGCGTCATGGAAAACCTCCTGTTTGGTTAATTTTTAAATCCGGAAAGAAAAGTCTTCTTCATATAGGGTTCTTGATACTCCAGCCTGCACGAATAGGCCATTTCTATTTTGGCAACTGATATACGCAGTTAACGAAGCCGCTGTTTCTTTGTCTCGCGGTTCGGATAAGCGGCTGCGGTCATTTGCGAGGCTTAATCAAGCTTCGGGATATTGGCGCCCGCAATAATTTTCTCCCAGTGCGCAATTTCAGTCTTGATGAATTCCGAGAATTGTTCGGGTGTGGAGCCCGAAACTGTTTCGACGCCAACCTTCTGGATATTTTCCTGGATGTCGGGCATCGCCGTGATCTTGTTTATTTCGGCGTTCAAATGCTTGACGATGGTTTGCGGAGTGCCTGCAGGCGCCAGTATCCCGTACCAGATAGGCACCAAAAGCCGGTCGATGCCGGCTTCCCTGGCTGTCGGCACGTCGGGCAACAATTTCACGCGCTTGTCTCCCAGCACCACCAGTGCCCGCGCTTTGCCTGCCTGAACCTGCGGGGCCGCCGCCGCAGGACTCAGGAACGCCATGTCCACTTCGCCACCCATCATTCCGACCAATGCCGGGGCGACGCCCTTGTAGGGTACGTGCACGATGTCGATTTTCGCCAGGCTCTTGAGCAACTCGCCACCAAGATGGGGCGCCGAGCCCACGCCACCCGTGCCATAGGTGACTTTCCCCGGGTTGGTCTTGGCGTACTCCACGAGTTCCTTGAGTGTCTTGGCCGGGAAGTCCGGACGGACAAACAGCATGACAGGTACCTGCGCCACCTGGACGACGGGCTGGAGATCCTTGACTGCGTCGTAGTTGAGTTTTTTGTAAAGGCTGGGACTCAAGGTCAAGGTTTCCGACCCGATTACGAGGGTATAACCATCGGGGCGTGCTTTGGCGGCGAATTCAAGGCCGACGTTACCACCAGCGCCGGCACGGTTCTCAGGCACTACCGGTTGCCCAAGCGTTTCGGAAAGTTTCGTGCCGATGATGCGTCCCACCGTATCGATGCCGCCACCCGGCGGAAAGATGACGATCAACCGGATCGGCTTGTCCGGATAGGATTGAGCGTACGAGGGCGCTGTCGTGGCCCCGATCAAAAACAGCGTTCCCAGAATTGCGCTCGCGGCGCTGAGAAGTTGCTTCGCCATTCCACAATACTTTTTGCCATTTGCGTTCATGATGTATTTCTCCGTTATTTACTTCTTGATGGTGACCGACTACGAACCCTTTTCCCGTTTTTTGCGCAGCCCGTGCATGATTACCGTGATCAGCAAAAGTACGGTGACGAGGATGAAAGCAAGGCTGATCGGCCGGGTAAAGAAGACCGTGGGATCGCCGCGCGAAAGCAGCATGGCGCGGCGCAGACTGTCTTCCATCAAGGGACCCAGCACGTATCCCAGAATCAGCGGCGCCGGTTCGCATTCAAGCTTGAGAAGTATATAGCCCAAGACACCGAACCCCGCCGTAAGGTAAATTTCGATGGCACTGTTGTTGAGACTGTAGTTTCCAACGCAGATGAACATGAAGATGCAGGGAAACAGCCAGCGGTAAGGAACCTTGAGCAGCTTTACCCAGATACCAACCAGAGGCAGGTTGAGTACGACCAGTATAAGATTGCCAATCCACATGCTGGCGATGAGTCCCCAGAACAAATCGGGATTGCGTGTCATGACCTGCGGGCCGGGCGCGATGCCCTGGATCATCAATGCTCCCAGCATCAACGCCATCACGGGGCTGCCGGGAATGCCCAAGGTCAGTGTCGGAATAAAAGAACACTGGACATGTGCGTTATTGGCCGCTTCGGGCGAGGCAACCCCTTCGATTGCGCCTTGGCCAAAACGAGAAGGATCCTTGGTTATCTTTTTTTCGAGCATGTAGGCGGAGAACGCCGAAATGGCCGGACCGGCCCCGGGCAGCATACCGAAAAAAGAACCAAGCGCCGTGCCTCGCAATGTCGGGTTGACCGAGGCTTTCATGTCGGCGAGCGTTGGCATCAAACTGGTAATCTTGGCGGTGAATACCTCTGTTGTCTCTGTATTTTCCAGGTTTTTCACGACTTCAGCCACCGCGAAGAGTCCAACCGCCACGATCGTAAAGCCGATGCCATCGGAGAGATCATAGATGCCGAAAGTAAAGCGCTGCCTGCCAGAACTGACGTCGGTACCGACAACACCGAGCACGATCCCGAATACAACCATTGCCAGCGCCTTGACCATGTCGCCTTGCGCCAGTACGGCTGCCGCCACCAGACCCAACACCATCAGGGAGAAATATTCGGCGGCGTGGAATTTGAGCGCCAGCTCGGCGATCGGAGGACCGAACATCCCGATGAGTACTGTGCCGACACAGCCGGCAAAGAACGAGGAGATCGCGGCAATGGCCAGCGCGGGACCTGCGCGTCCTTGCCGCGCCATCTGGTACCCGTCCATGCAGGTGATTACCGAACTCGCTTCGCCTGGAAGATTGAGCAGAATCGAGGTTGTTGAACCTCCGTACTGGGCGCCGTAATAGATTCCGGCCAGCATGATCAGGGAGGAGAGCGGCTCCAGTGTGAAGGTGATCGGCAGCAGCATCGAAATCGAAATCAGCGGGGAGATTCCAGGCAGCACGCCGACCAAAGTGCCCACGAATACACCGATAAAGCAGTAAAAGAGATTTTGCAGCGAGAGCGCTACGCTAAAGCCAAAAATAAGATGATCTAACATTTCTATGTTCAGCTCTATGTTCAGTTTTCCCAGACGAATAGCCGCAGAGGTATGCCAAGTCCGTAAATGAAAAGCACCCAGGAGGCCACCGTCATCAAGACGGTGAGGATCAGTACTTCCTTGAACTTGAACTCCTTGCCGCCAAGGGCACTAATGAAGAACAGGACAACAAGCGATGGTGCCAGCCCGAAACGGTCGATGAGGAATCCGAAAGCCATGACGCCCAGATTCAGCAGAATGAGCGGTCGGATTCCCCACGCGCCCGCGATCTTTTCACCCTTGATCAGACCGCGGGCCATGATGTACAGGCCGAAGGCAGTTAAAATGCCACCCATCAGCGAGGGAAAATAACCCGGACCCATGTTCAAACTGGTACCTAGCGGATAATCACTCAGGGAGATGACCATCGCCGTCAGACCGACGGCAATAAACAGCAGTCCGGTGAAAAAGTCCTTGTTGTTGCGTAATTCAACTTTCATGGCATCTTCCAGCGTCTAACTATTACGTTTTCTTCGGCTCTTCTACTGCTGCGCCCATCCCCCACACGGCTACAGTGCGGGGAATGGCGTTTCAGTTCGCTGAGCGGCTTGGAAAACGCAGACTCTATACTCGCAATCCGCCGAATCATTGGGGACTCAATGGAACTAATCGATTTTTGGAATATTGGCGTCTTTAGCGACCTTGCTCCAGCGCGGAATTTCGGCCTTGATGAATTCCGCGAATTGTTCAGGTACGGAACCTGTGACCGGCTCAACGCCAAATTTCTGAATATTTTCCCTGATCTCGGGCATCGCCGTGATCTTATTCACTTCGACGCTCAACCGGTTGACGATGTCCTGCGGAGTGCCCGCCGGCGCAAGAAACCCGTACCAGCCAGTTACCACGAAGTTGTCAATGCCGGCTTCCTTGGCCGTCGGCACGTCAGGCAACAGCAACGCGCGAGTGTTGCCGAGCACCGCCAGCGCCCTCGCCTTGCCTGCTTGAACCTGTGGGGCTGCCGCCGCAGGAGTCAGGAACGCCATGTCCACTTCGCCGCCCATCATTCCCACCAGCGCCGGAACCACGCCCTTGTAGGGCACGTGTACGATGTCGATTTTCGCCAGACTCTTGAGCATCTCGCCGCCAAGATGAGGCGCCGAGCCGACGCCGCCCGTGCCATAGGTGACTTTCCCTGGATTGGCCTTGGCGTACTCTACGAGCTCCTTGAGGTTCTTGGCCGGAAAATCCGGACGGATGACCATCAAAATGGGACTCACTGCAGTCTGCGCGATCGGCTGGAGATCCTTGACCGGGTCGTAGTTGAGCCGATTGTAGAGACCCGGACTCATGGTCAGCGACTCTGTTGAATGAACGATGGTGTAGCCGTCAGGGCGCGCCTTGGCGGCGAATTCAAGGCCGACATTGCCGCCGGCGCCGGCACGGTTTTCGGGGACCACCGGTTGGCCGAGAGCCTCGGAAAGCTTTGTGGCGATAATGCGTCCCACATTGTCCACCCCGCCTCCCGGCGGAAAGATGATGACCAGCCTGATCGGCTTGTCCGGATAAGATTGCGCGTACGAAGGCGCAACCATGGTTCCGATCAAGAGTAACGCCCCAAGAACCGCGCCTATGGATCTGATGGTCCGTTTTGCCGCTCCAGAATACTTCTTATCATTCTTGACGCTTTTTTCCATTATTAGCCTCCTTTGATGGTGACCGACATCGCGAGTCCTTTGAATGAATCTAGTGCCGCGAGGTCAAAAAACCTGTTCTGAACCGTCTTTGATTCAGCGGATCTGCTCCTCTTGATGAACAGTTCAGTTCCTAGATTCGAAGAGTCTTCTATATATAAACTATCATGCGCCGTCCTGTGCGGACACGCCATTTCTAATTACTCAAGCGGCGTACACGGTTGACGAAGGCCACGGGCAATTGCCAAGCGCCGGGATGTCCGGCGGCGAGCTTTGCCAAAGCGGTCGAACAGGACGCATGATATTATAATAAAGTAGCTCAGCGCGCCTCGCGCCTATCCCTGCGGCAAGACCGCGAGGTATTACAGCGCGAAAACGGCGCACATCGCCAAAAGCAACACCAAAACCTGAAGTGTTCTCCGTGCCAAGAGCACGGGGAATTGCAAGTTAAATAAGCTAAAAAAGAAGTTTTCGCTAAAAACAAAGGAGAGGCCATGCAGCCCAAATTCGCATTTACCGTAAACACTCCTGATACAAGGACAAAAGCTCTGTCTTGGTCGGGAGATATGGAAAAAACCTTTGGCAAGCTCAGCGAATTCGGTTATGACGGAGTGGAGCTTTTTGTCCGTGATCCGCGTGAGCTCGATGTCGAAAGAATCAAGCAGCTTTTGGCGGGGAATGGTCCGCTGGCCGCAGCTGTGGGAACGGGACCCGTTGTGGCGGAAGACAAACTTTTCCTGACCCATGACGATGCGGTGGTGCGCAAGGATGCCATAGCGCGGGCCGAGACCGTCGTTGATTTTGCGGCGGCGCTTGGTTGCCAGATGAATGTGGGGAAATTTCGGGGCAATACCGGCGGAGATTCGCGAAAGAAAGCGTGGATGGATGACGCGATGCGGGAAATTGCATCCTACGCGCAAAGAAAGAACGTGTTCATTACCATTGATACCAATTTGCGTTCGATGATATAGAGGCTACCCATCTGAATCTAAAGATAAAGCATGGAGATATCTCCATATTTATATTATTGAAAGCAAGTTGGTATGAGCCACAAAACCGTTTTTGCTGTGACAATAGCATGACCACCCAGCAGACCGTGGCGTGGATTCGCGAATTGAACATGCCGAACATACGGATCGTGCTGGACGTATTCCACATGCAGATTGAGGATGCCTGCATTCCAGCAAGCTTCATTGATGCCGCCGATCTGTTGTTCCATGTGCATTTTGCCGATACTAACCGTGAATGTCCGGGGACAGGCAGTATTGATTTTGCCACGGTGCTCCATATTCTCAAGACGCTCAAGTATGAAGCATTTATTGCCATGGAGGTGAAGCAGGCGCCGGATAGTGAAACAGCGGCCAGGCGGGCAATCAATTACGTGAAGACACTGGCGTCATTTGTCTGGTTTTGAGTGTTTTGTTGAGAGCAAAAATGAAGTGAGCTGCACTAGGCGGCTCACTGTTTTATCGCCGTCAGATCCGCAGATCTGGCTGGCTGTCTTGCACTCAGTGCTTATTCAATCTTCAAATTAAAACCCTGCTTCTTTGCGATGTTCAGAAGCCGGCTGCGTTTTTCATTGACGGCCAGGAATTTCTTGACGATCTGTTGGCTGAAAGTGTCGGAATGCTTCCCATTGTCCCGGAGGTCATAATAGGTTTGCATTTCTTTATCGTAGTCGGCGATGTTTTCGAGGTAACTATCAAAGACCTTGTACTGATTTTCAAATACCTTGAGTGAAACGTCCATGCGTGGTTTTAGCTGCGGGTCCTGGGCAGGATGCCCAAAACCAACTCCCAGAACCGGGAAGGTAAACTCAGGCAAAGCAAGGATGTTGATAAGCTCCTGCGGATCATTCAGGATGCTGCCGAAATACACGGCTCCCAGGCCGAGGGATTCAATAGCGGTAGTAACATTCTGCGCTGCAAGGCATGCGTCGGTAAATGCCTGAAAGAAACGATCCATGTCGTAGGTGCTTCTGTCCCCACAGCCCTGTTCTTTGATGATGCGGGCGTTTCTGTAACAGTCGGCGATGAAAATAAAGAATTCCGGAAGCTTGTTCACATAGTCTTGTTTGCAGATCAGGGAAATGCGGCGCTTTATCTCGGCATCGGTCACACGGATGATACTGAACTGCTGGAAACCCGAGCTTGAGGCCGTGCGGTTTGCAACCTCAAGCAGGGTATTGACCACATCCTCGGACACCGCATTGTCGGAAAACAAGCGGATAGAACGGTGGGATAGTTGCTTCTTGATCGTTTCATTCATGTTTATCGCTCCTTGTCTTATTGACAACATTTGATTTTCAACAAATTACCAGAAAAGCCTCTGCCATTTTTTCCGGGTGAGGCTCGCCGCTTTCAAGGCGCTGTCCATAAGCATCATACTCTTGTCCGCAGATCAGGGAGATGCGGCGCCTTACTGTGGCGTCGGCCACGCGGATCATGTCGATCTACACTGCGGACGGGTTAGACGAAAAAGGCGCGGAAACGCGCCAGCGTTTCCTCCGGAACCTCTTCCGGGATAAAATGGCCGCTGATGACCGGTCCGCCTTCCACATGCTTGGCGTAGTCGCGCCAGATCGTCAGCACATCGTTGAAGACGGCCTGGGTATGGCTGCGTACGCCCCACATGATCATCAGTGGCGCGTCGACCTTTCTGCCAAAATCGGCATCGTCCATTTCGAGATCGACGGTGGCGCAGGCGCGGTAGTCGGCGCAAGACGCCATGATCATCTTCGGCGTGAAGCAACGTACGTATTCCGCCCACGCTTCTTCGGAGAACACGCTGCGCGTGTTGCCCGGCAGCACCATCAGCTTGGTGAGGAATTGCTCAGGCGGCACGGCGGCCATCATCGCCTCCGGCAGCCCGCCGGTCTGCGGCATGAACGACCAGTGCCAGGACTTCAACGCCCAGGTGCGCGAAGCGCTATGCCAGACGTGCCGACTCGGCAGAATATCAAGGATGGCGCATTTCGTGACCGTCTCGGGGTGATCCTGGATCATGCGATGCGCGGTACGCCCGCCCCGGTCATGACCGGCCAGGAAGAAGCTTTTATAGCCAAGCGCTTCCATCACCTCGATCTGGTCCTGCGCCATGGCGCGGAACGAGTAATTCGAACAATCGGCGTTGGGCTCGGGCGCCGAGCTGTCGCCATAGCCGCGCAGATCCGTCGCCACGACGTGGTAGTCCTCGGCGAGCTGATCGGCGATCTTGTGCCAGCAGACATGGGTCTGCGGGTTGCCGTGCAGTAGCAACAATGGCGGCCCCTCGCCGCCATGCCGTACCCGGATTCGGGTTTCGCTGGTGTCGATGAAGGCGTCGGTGAATTTCTCGAACATGATTCTCTCCACAGAATCTTCTCTATATGAATTATCATGTGCCGAACAACGCGGACGCGCCATTTCTAATTACTCAAGCAGCGTACACGGTTGACGAAGGACATGGACAATGGGTAGAGGCTGGGATGCTCCGCGGCGAGCTGTTTGGACAGCTCCTTCAAGTTGTCTATACAATACAGGGACTATAAAGAGAAAAATGCGGGAGGGGACTCCGATTTGACGCGCATTGATTTGGTTACACTCAATCTGTTCATCGCCGTGGCGGAAGAGGCGAGCCTTGCCAAAGCGGCCGAACGGGAACATCTGGTGGCTTCCGCGATCAGCAAACGCCTGGCGGACATTGAACTCAGCCTTGACATCAAACTTTTTGAACGCAAGCCGAACGGAATGTTCCTGACGACCGCCGGAGCGGCTCTTTTGCGGCATGCTCGCCTTATCATGCGCAATGTTGCCGAACTTGAAGCCGAATTGCGGGAT
>BNUC01000114.1 GCA_025997075.1 Betaproteobacteria bacterium
AGGTTTCAGATGAAGATTATGAAAGTTTGAATATCAAACCCGCAGAATTCCATGGCGAATGGAACTACAGAATCTCTCCTGTCTTAATGTAATTGCCTAGTTTGTTTGGTAACAGTTCCTTAGTCAGTCTTGATTTGGCGTGCCGATAACCGTTTGTTCCGTCACCTTCCGTGCCGCATCAGCCCGTGAGAGCATCGCCTGCCGTGTTTCTGGCGTCTCCAGGCTGATGCGTCCGAGCTTGCCGTCGCGATAGTCCTGCAAAAACGCCTGCGACGCCTTTTCCAGATCCGGCTCGCCGCCGCGTCCACGTAAGGCGCGCCGCCGGGCGACTCCTTCGACGACGGCCACGCCGTCCAGACCCTCGACCGCGAAGCCGTAGCGTTCAGCCAGCCGTTCCGGATAACGCGCCAGCAGAAGATCCGCCAGGAATACCGCCACCTCCTCGTCGATGATGGCATTGCGGCCGATGGCGTGGCTTGCGGCGAGCATGTAGCCATCGCTGTCGTACTCGATTTTCGGCCACATCAGCCCCGGCGTATCGGTAATCCACCGACGCGCGCCAAGCGAATGGCTCTGCTGCGACTTGGTCACCGCAGGTTCATCGCCGACCTTGGCGATTTTGCGCTTGACCAGCGCATTCATCAGCGTGGATTTGCCGACGTTGGGGATACCCATGATCATCATGCGCAAGGGCTTGGCGTTGTCGTTGCGATGCGTCGCCAATCCCTGGCACAGACCGGGCAGACACGCCACCTCGCCGGCATTCTTGCTCGAAACGGCCACCGCCCTGATGCCCGGCTGCCGGTCGTACCAGGCGATCCATTCGCGCGTCGCCACGGGGTCGGCCAGATCGGATTTGTTCAGCACTTTCAGGCACGGACGCTGCCGCTGACGGCGCAGCTCATGCACCAGCGGATTGGTGCTCGCTTCCGGCAGACGCGCGTCGACCACCTCGATGACCACGTCGGTGACCGCCATCGTCTCGGCCGCATTCCTGCGCGCCGAAGTCATGTGTCCGGGAAACCACTGGATTGACATAAGAATCTCGAAAAAGGCTGTCATTATCCCATTTGTTTACTAGAATAAATGGAATCAATCCTGATCTCCGCCCACAAGGTCTACCCGATATGTCCCGTTCTTCGTTCCGCCGACCGCTGATCCTCCTCGCACTCGTCTTCGCCTTGTGCCTGGTGGGTTTCGCCGCATGGCAGTACGGCATCCACTCGTTGAAAACACAGATCGTGCAATCGCTGGGCTCACGGGGAGAAGTGCGGGAAATCCACGCCGGACTGACTGGCGTCGAGATTCTCGATCTGCGCATCCGATCTCAGGAAGGCGGCTCCTGGCCGGGTGATGATGAACTGCGCGCACGGCGCATCCTGATCGTGCCGGACTTCTTCAGTTTCATGAGCGCCCGCCCGTCGATCGATAACATTTTCATCGAAGGCGCTAACGTCGTCCTGTTGCGAACAAAGGATGGGAAGGTCAGGATCGTTCCCAGCCTGCTTGACAAGCCATCGGAACAGCCGTCTGCTGCGGAAGGTGTCAAAAGCGTGGAAGATAAAAAAGACGGCGCCGGGGGAATGGCGCTCGATATCGGCCAGATCATCGTATCGGACGGTGCCATCGAATTCCACGATCAGAGTATCCGCGCGACACCGGTCAAGCTTCGCATCGAGCAGATTGAAGCCACCGTTGGCAAGCTGCGCTTACCGGAGCTTGCCGGAAACACAAGCCTGAAAATCGACGCTATCGCCAAGAGCCCCCGCCGGAACGGCAAACTGGCCATCAACGGCTCATTCAACATCGCGGCGCAGGAATCCAAATTGGTCACAAAACTGCGTGACGTAGACTTGATCACTCTGCAACCCTACCTGATCAAGGCGACCGAGACCGGTGTTCAGCGCGGCGCCCTGGATCTCGACCTTGATTCGTCGATCACGGGCGGCAAATTGCGCGCGCCGGGTGCGGTGACCTTGTCCGATCTGGAACTGAGCGACGGCTCAAAGTTCATGGGACTTCCGCGCAGCGCCGTGATCGGCCTGCTGAAGGACAAAAATGGCCGTATCTCGATGAAATTCGTCATCGAAGGCGACATCAACGACCCACGTTTCTCGCTCAACGAACACCTGGCCATGCGCTTCGGTTTGTCGCTGGCCGGCGAACTTGGCGTCAGCCTCGAATCGCTGGTCAAGGGCGTCGGCCATGTCGGCAGCGATTCGGCCAAGGGAATCGGGAAATCGATCGGCCGGCTACTCGGTAAATAACACGCATTACTCCCTCCGGCATGACATACCGCCTTCCTCGGGGAGTGTGGTATTTGGCTCCATCAGTGATGGTGCAGCCTCGAAGGGGCAGGGGGAAGAAAGGGCGAGGGGAAAGTAAATCACTGCCCATGCTTCGCCATGACAAACATTTCCATGCCATTTCCCTGTTCCGATCTCTGATCTGATACCCGTCCGGGAGATTTCATGGGAAGATATCCGTTTTTCGATTGTGGCAGGTAATTCCGTTTTATAAATCATTGGTGACACGCAGACACGCCCCGAGCCGCAGACAGTACAAATAGTACGAAGGCTACGTCGACACAGTCACCGGTGATCTGGAAATGGAATAAAACCATTTTCTTATAAACAAATAACCAATCAGTCCTTACCCCTTATTCTCTCTGGCACATAATTACTTGTTGACCACGGAAGCAGACGCGGTCCATTTTTCTGGCCGCAGCCCCATTTTATGATCACATTAAAGAACGTATCCAAAGCCTTTTACAGCGCATCGGCGAGCGCCGTTCATGCCGTGCGCGATGTCAGCCTGAGCGTCAAGCAGGGCGAGATATTCGGTGTCATCGGGCGCAGCGGCGCGGGCAAGAGCACCCTGATTCGCCTGATCAACCTGCTGACCACGCCCGATGCCGGCGAAGTTATCGTCGACGGTCGCGACCTGACCCGGCTCGACGCGCCGCAACTGCGCGCCGCGCGCCGCGAGATCGGCATGATCTTTCAGCATTTCAACCTGATGTCCTCGCGCACGGTGTTCGACAACGTCGCCCTGCCGCTCGAACTGATCGGCCGACCACGGGACGAAATCCGCGCGGAGCTGGATAAGCTGCTCGCGCTCGTCGGATTGACCGCGGAAGCCGGGCGCTATCCGCAGCAGTTGAGCGGCGGGCAGAAGCAGCGCGTGGGCATCGCCCGCGCGCTGGCCAGTCAACCGAAGGTGCTGCTCTCGGACGAGGCAACCTCGGCGCTCGACCCGGAAACCACCCGTTCCATTCTCGAACTGCTGCAGCGTATCAATCAGGAACTGGGGCTGACGATCGTGCTGATTACCCACCAGATGCAGGTCGTCAAACAGATTTGCGACCGCGTGGCGGTCATGGACGCCGGGCGTATCGTCGAAAGTGGCGATGTGCTTTCCGTGTTCCGGGCTCCGCAGTCGGAGGTCACGCGCACGCTGATCGGCGACGTGATCTCTCTGGAGTTGCCCGAATCCGTGAGGCAGCGCGTGCGTCGGCGCATCGAGGACCGCAACGGCAACGGACATCCCGACCACCTGCTGCACCTGCTTTTCATCGGCGACGATGTCGACCGCCCGCTGCTTTCCGAAGCCGTCAAGCGCTTCGGCATCGACTTCAATATTCTGCATGGACAGATCGACGAGGTGCAGGGTCAGGGCTTCGCTTCGCTCACCCTGCTCGCCAACGGCAGCCGGGAAGCGCTCGACGGGGCGCTCACCCTGCTCAGGGAACACAATGTCACCGTCGAGGAGATCAACCATGTCCTCTGAAATGCTCAAGCTGTTCTTCGACTCCTTCCTTGAAACGCTGCTCATGGTCGGACTGTCGGGGCTGATCGGCGCTTTGCTGGGCATCCCGCTCGGGGTAACGCTGAACGTCACTGATGCGCACGGCATTCTGCCGCATCCAATGTTCAACCGCGTGCTCGGGCTGCTGGTAAACGCCGTGCGTTCGACGCCGTTCATCATCCTGCTGGTCGCGGTCATCCCGTTTACGCGACTGATCACCGGCACGTCGATCGGCACCGCCGCCGCCATCGTGCCGCTGACCATCGCCGCCGCTCCTTTCGTGGCGCGGCTTGTCGAGTCCGCGCTGCGCGAGGTCGATTCCGGCCTGATCGAGGCGGCACAGGCGATGGGCGCTACCGACGCCCAGATTATCCGCAAGGTGCTGTTGCCCGAAGCCTTCCCCGGCATCGTCGCCGGATTGACCATCACTCTGGTCAGCCTGGTCGGTTTTTCGGCCATGGCCGGCGCCGTTGGTGGCGGCGGTCTGGGCGACCTGGGCATCCGCTATGGCTACCAGCGTTTCCTGCCGGATGTCATGGCCGCCGTCGTGCTCATCCTGATCGTTTTTGTACAGCTCGTGCAAAGCCTGGGCGACCGACTCGTGCATCGTGTTTCTCATCGCGGGCAAGCCGCGAAACCCACCCCCTGATTTTTCCACTCTCATAAAGGACTGCAATATGAATCGTCGTCATCTCTTCCGTTTGCTGACCGCCGCGTCCCTGGCGGCCATCGTTTCCGTCACGGCCTCGGCTCAGGACAAACCGCTCAAGGTCGGCGTCACTGCCGGACCGCACGCGCAGGTTCTGGAAGCCGTCAAAAAAGTCGCCGAGCGCGACGGTTTGAAGGTCCAGATCATCGAATTCTCCGATTACGTCCAGCCCAACGCAGCGCTGGCGGCGGGCGATCTCGATCTGAACAGCTACCAGCATCTGCCTTACCTGGAAGCGCAAATCAAGGATCGCGGCTACAAGTTCGTCAATGTCGCTTTCACCGTGACTTTCCCGATCGGCATCTATTCCAAAAAGGTCAAGAGCCTGAAAGATTTGAAAGAAGGCGCGTCCTTCGGCATCCCGAATGACCCGACGAACGGCGGGCGCGTGTTGCTGCTGTTGCAGGATCAAGGCTTGCTCAAGCTCAAACCCGATGCCGGCTTGAAAGCCACGCCGCTGGATGTCACCGACAATCCCAAAAAGTTCAAGTTCGTGGAACTCGATGCCGCGCAACTGCCGCGCTCGCTCGATGATCTCGATGTCTCGGCCATCAACACCAATTTTGCGATCTCGGCTGGCCTGAATCCCAGCAAGGATGCCATCGCCATTGAAAACGCCAATGGCCCTTACGCAAATATCATCGCCGTGCGCGAACAGGACAAGGACAAACCGTGGGTAACCCAGTTCGTCAAGGCCTATCGATCCGATGAGGTCAAGAAGTTCATCGATGCCACTTTCCAGGGTTCGGTCATCGCCGCCTGGTAATTTCCTGCCAGACATCTTCTTGTTTTTCGTTATGCCCAACCCTCACCCGCCCCTTCGGGGCGCCCTCTCCCGCAAGCGGGCGAGGGGAATGTTCTCCCTTCTCCCCGCTTGCGGGGAGAAGGTGGCCGAAGGCCGGATGAGGGGGTTTGCTTTTTCCCATCGGGGCGGCTTGACCGTCCTTTTTTAAGCCATGCCGACCGACTTTTCACCCGACGCCTTCCTCGAATCCTTGCGCAAAGCGCTGCCCCCAGGGACCGTTCTTGCCGGCAGCGACATTCAGGCGCATCACCACGCCGACTGGAGCGGCACGGGGGCGATCGCGCCGCTGGCGGTATTGCGTCCCGGCACGACGGAAGAAATCGCCACTACGCTCAGGATATGCAACACCTATGGCGTTGCGGTCGTCCCGCACGGCGGATTGACCGGACTGTCCGGGGCCGCACAACCGCTGGCCAACGGCATCGTCCTGTCGCTGTCCCGTTTCAACAGGATCGAACAGCTTGATCTCGCTGCGTCCACCGTCACCGTCCAGGCCGGCGCAACACTTCAGACAGTGCAGGATGCCCTGGCCGAACATCGACTGCAATTCGGCGTCGATCTTGAGCCGCGCGGCACCTGCCAGATCGGCGGCCTGATTGCCTGCAACGCCGGCGGACTGAACGTCATCCAGCACGGAACGACGCGCGCTCAGGTCATCAGCCTCGAATGCGTGCTGCCCAGCGGCGAAATCCTGCCGATGCGCGCGCTGCCGAAGAACAGCACCGGCTACGACCTCGCGCAGTTATTCATCGGCTCGGAAGGAACCCTCGGCGTGATCGCCCGCGCGATCCTCAAGGCCGTTCCTGCGCCGTCATTTCGCAAGACGGCTCTCCTGGTGTTGTCCGGCTTCGACGACGCGCTACGAGTGCTGACCTTGCTGCGTGGTCGCCTGCCACGGCAGATCGCCGCCTTCGAAATCATGTGGAACGATTTCCTCGGCGCCGTGAAACGCTGGATTCCCGTCCCGATTCCTTTCGATCCCATCCCTCCCGTGGCTGCCTTGATCGAGATCGTTGGCGATGACGACGAAGTGCTCCAGCAAGCGCTGGAAGAAGCGCTTGGCGAAGGCATTGAACGCGGATGGATCGACGACGCGGTCATCGCCGCATCGCTCGCCCAGGCCGCGCAACTATGGCGCCTGCGCGATTGCGTGGCTGATCTGCACTCGCACATGAAACCGGTGAATTTCGACCTCAGCGTACCCATCCCGTGTATCGGCGTATTCCGTTCCGCGCTGGAGAAGGCGCTCACGGCGCGCTGGCCGGAACATCGCGCCTACTATTTCGGGCATATCGGCGACGGCAACCTGCACATCATCGTCGATGCCACTACCCTGCCAGCCGGTACAACGCCCTACGATGTCGAAGCGACGATTTTCGCCGAGGTGCCGGCATTCGCCGGTTCGATCTCCGCCGAACACGGGATCGGAACGCTCAAAAAACCCTTCCTGAGCGCCTGCCGCAACGCGGCTGAAATCGACGCCATGCGCGCCATCAAGCGCGCGCTGGATCCGAACAACATCATGAATCCAGGCAAGATTTTCGATTAGAGCATCGGCCTGCGCCAGACGGAGTACGGTAAGGCGGTTTCCGAAACCGCCTTGTTTTCCCAGAAGCGGCGCGCTTCCTCCGTCGGCCCTTTGATCGCCGTGACCCGGTTCGTTCATCACATTTCCATACAATATGAAAAACCATTGACTGAATTTTTCTTTCTCGGCGCCTCTGTGGTAAAAGCAGTTTTGACTGAGGTTTTTCATGACAAATCGCCCATATATTCATTCTGAAGATATTCTTATAGCGATTTAGTCGTTCAAAGCCGGGTTGCATGTGGATAAACTGTACTGTGTCGTTCGTCCATCATTATTAAACTCAAGAGGAGAAAACCATGCCCATTGCCAACAGTGTGACCGATCTCATTGGCAACACACCGCTCGTGCGCATCAACCGGATCGCCGAAGGCGCCGTGGCCACGATTGCCGCCAAACTCGAATTCTTCAATCCTGCGCATAGCGTCAAGGACCGTATTGGTGAAGCCATGATTACCGCCGCCGAGCAGGCCGGCCAGATCAAGCCCGATACCATTCTGGTCGAGCCGACCAGCGGCAATACCGGCATCGCCCTGGCGATGGTCGCTGCCGCGCGCGGCTACAAACTGGTATTGACCATGCCGGAAACCATGAGTAAGGAACGCCGCGCCCTGTTGCGCGCTTTCGGCGCGGAACTGATCCTCACGCCCGGACCGGAAGGCATGGGCGGCGCGATCAAGAAAGCCGAGGAACTGGCGGCTTCCGACCCGCGTTATCTGATCCTGCAACAGTTCAAGAATCCGGCCAACCCGGCGATTCACCGCAAGACGACCGCCGAGGAAATCTGGCGGGATACCGACGGCAAAGTGGACATCCTGATTTCCGGCGTTGGCACGGGCGGCACGCTGACCGGGGTCAGCGAAGTGATCAAGGCGCGCAAACCCTCGTTCAAGGCCATTGCCGTCGAGCCGGACACCTCCCCGGTGCTCTCGGGCGGGCCGAAGGGACCGCACCCCATCCAGGGGATCGGCGCCGGTTTCGTGCCGGATGTGTTGAATACCTCGATCTATGACGAAGTTGTTCGGGTCAAGGCTGACGACGCCTTTGCCACAGCCCGCCGCGCCGCGCGCGAAGAAGGCTTACTGGTTGGCATTTCCTCGGGCGCCGCCTTGTGGGCCGGGATCGAAGTCGCCAAACGGCCCGAGAACGCCGGCAAGCTGATCGTCGTCGTCATCCCCTCCTTCGGCGAACGTTATCTCTCCACGCCGCTCTTTGCCGGACTCGTCGACTAAACTCTTTCCTCCCCTCCCGCCGGGCAAGTTTCCATCCTCCTTGCTTGCCCGGCGGGCAGACCCGGTGTGTGCCGGGTTTTTATTTTCGGCCTTCGCGGCACATGCACTCTCATCTGTGACCAGGGGAACGGTTCCAACCGAGAAGCAGGAGCTTTATTTTCTGCGTATCTTCTGAACGCGGATTGCGAGGCTTGCCAGGTTAATTCTTCAAACGCCAGCGTGCTTCAAATTCGGCGTCAACCGGGCGTGCTTCCGTACCGTTTCGCACCAGCGCGAGGCGTTCAACACCGCCACAAACGGTAGTGGCTGTCCGGGTAAACTGTGAGCCAGCCATCGGGATAAGGGAAAATACGATAAAGCCCCACGCCGGTTTCAGCATTCCTGAGTTGGATGGAATTATCTTTTTTTATAAGAATTTTTTTATTATCCGGTGAAAAAAGGATGAACCTCTCTTTCAGTTGCTGAAGTTCTTCGCCAGTTTCAGAATCCCAGACATGACAAAGTTGCCGTGGTTTGTCGGATGCGTCGCTTAAGCAACTGTAGTTGACAGAGCCTGATGAAATTCGTCGACCATCCCTGGAAAAATCAGCAAATTCGATTTTTCCAACATGATCTGTGAGCTGCAAAAGTTCCTCGCCTGTTTCAATATCCCACAGATAGACAGTGCAATATTCGTGTGCTGTCAAAATGCGTCGTCCATCTGGTGAAGCGGCAATCAAATTGAAACTTTTTCCATGTCCGCTCAAACATTGGATTTTTTCTCCTGTTGCGCTATTCCATACGTATGCAAAATATTCTGAATTTCCAGAAAGGCGACGATCATGGTCGTCATGGTACTCAAACCGCCATCCTTTTGCGAAATGTCGCACGCCTGCCAGCACATACAACCCATCTGGCGAAAATGTAATGGAAGTAATGCTATTGAGCGGTTGATGATCATCCTCTGAATGCCATTTTATTTTCAAAAATTCTTTTCCAGTTAGAATATCAAAAATACTAATTATATTGTCTGAAAAACCAGCCAAAACTTGTTGGCCGTCAGGCGAAAAAGATAGGTATTTAATCCCTCCATATATTTTCTGCTCATGGAGTTCTTGCCCGGTTGAAGTTTCATAAACGCGAATTCTCGTATCATCGAGATTGATACAGGCCGTTAGTATACGCTGACCATCCGACGAAAAAACAAGAGAATCAACTGGCTATGTTTTCACAGCACGCCATTACATACCGTCCATCTGGCGAGAAAATAGCAGGATTCCCACCGTGCAGTTGCTGAAGGATTATTCCAGTAGAAGTATCCCAATATAAATTACATCCCATGAACAAGACAAAGCATATTGACCATTCGGAGAGAAGGCTACAGCATTGATAATACTCTTGTGCCCTAACTGCGGTCTTAACACCCAACCATTTTCAGAAGGCATCCCACCGGTAATCACGGTATTGTCAAATGTGTTCATGACTATGGAGATGGAGTTTCACTAATTCAGAGAAGACAGATACAACGCTTTTGACCTGCAAACCAAGAGACAGGCAGCCAAAGTCATGCTGACCACTTTGTCGAACAGAGCGGGGGGGTTTGATTGTCCCAATAGCATCAGCGAACAAAACTGGTCACAATACGCTCCTCGCTTTCCGGGAGCGTGATGACAGATTTGCCGTGGTTCAGATTTTCCAGCATCCAGGCCATGTTTTTGCCCAGGGTTCTCATTATTTGCAGCCCTTCCCCATCCTGAAGCACTTCTTCCGGTGTTTTGCCGTGCACGGCATTCCAGTATTGGGAGGAGACGATAGGCATTTCGGAGATGGTGAAGTATTTGTTCAGTCGGTCGAACGCGGAGCCAGCACCGCCGCGTCGGCAACTGACGATGGCGGCGGCAGGCTTGTGCCGGAAATCAGCGCCTGCCGAGTAAAAAACCCGGTCGAGCATGGCGCACAAAGCACCATTCGCCGAGGCGTAATACACCGGGGAGCCGATGATGACGCCATCAGCCTGCCGCATCAGGTCCGCACAGGGATTGGCGTTGTCCCGAAAGGCGCAGCGCCGGGTCGTATCACATTTGCCGCAGTCAATGCAGCCATGAACCGCTTTGCGTCCGATATGAAAATGCGTAGTGTCAATGTGACGCTCGTGCAAGGCTTTTTCGACTTCGCATAGCGCGGTGTAGGTGCATCCTTTCGGCTTGGGACTGCCGTTTATCAGTAATACGTTCATGTTGAAACTCCGTTTGGATGTTGCGTTCTTCTGGTTTTGTACATCCATGATTATGACAGGGTTCGCAGGTACTGGAAATTGCCGGGTTGCACTGATTCTCGACCAGCAGCAGGCATTGCAGGTAGAATCTCAAGCATCTCACAGGTGTATGCGTATTCGATGACTCAGATTATCCCTAAGCTCGACAAGCACACGCTCGCCCGTATGACCCCTGGCGAGAAGCGTGTTGCCGAGGCGCTGAAAAAGCTTCTGGAAGACGACTATCTCGTCTGGTATGACATTCCCGTGGGTAGAAAACGGCGCTATCCAGATTTTATCATTCTGCATCCCTCGCGTGGCTTGTTATTCCTAGAAGTGAAAGACTGGAAACTGGAAACGCTCAAACAGCTGACGTCAAGTGAGGCCACTTTGCTGACTGACAGTGGTCAGATAATCGAGGCGCATCCATTGGAGCAAGCCCGTGCGTATGCCTACGAGGTCATCAAGTTGCTGACGCGCGATCCCCAATTGTGTCAACATAGCGGCCCCCACCAGGGCAAGCTGGCAATGCCCTATGGCTGGGGCGTAGTGCTGACCAATATTACCCGTAGCCAGATCGTCCGGGGGATGCCGGAAGAAAGTCGGGAGGTTCTGCTACCCGACCACCTGATGATCTACAAAGGAGAGTTTACCGAAGACACTGAGCCAGAAGATTTTCAGCAGCGATTGTGGAATATGTTTACTTACCAGTTTGGTCAGCCACTCAGTTTGCCGCAAATCAACCGTATCCGCTGGCACCTGTTTCCCGAAATACGCATTGATGTTCCCCAACAGAATGAGCTTTTCTCTACTCATTCGCAAATCGATGCCCCGATTGAGAATGCGTTGCCGGATATTATCCAGATCATGGATATTCAGCAGGAAAAAATTGCACGCAGTCTGGGTATAGGTCATCGCGTTATTCATGGAGTAGCGGGTTCTGGCAAGACCATGATTCTGGGCTATCGTTGTCAGTATCTGGCTCAAATTCTGCAAAAACCCATTCTGGTGTTATGCTTCAACATTACGCTGGCGGCTCGACTGCGAACCTTTATTTCTTCCAAAGGCATTGGTGCACAAGTCCAGATTTACCATTTTCATGACTGGTGCGGGCAGCAGCTTAAAACCTATCACGTCGAACCACCGCCAGGTGAAGCAGCACTGTTCGAGCGTCAGGTCAGCGCGCTAATTAACGCAGTCGAAAACGGCTTTATTCCCCGCGCACAATACGGAGCCATACTGATTGATGAAGGACATGACATGCAGGCCGAATGGCTCAAGTTGGTCGTGCAAATGCTACCTGGCTCCGGCCCGGAAAGCGATGCCCTGCTCCTGCTTTATGATGACGCCCAATCCATCTACAAGAAGAAGTCCGACAGGGTAAAGCCCAGGTCGGACTTCTT
>BNUC01000115.1 GCA_025997075.1 Betaproteobacteria bacterium
TTACGTTCCCGACGTAAAACCGCTGACCGAATCCCAGAGTACCGCGCTTCTTTGCTCGGTCTTACCCCATTGGACAATGCTCTTCGATACAATGACTTATGACTTCTGCGTGTGCGATTACCCTGACTACTTCAGCGATGATCTGGCGCATTCCATCGAAACATGGCTGGCGCTCCATGCCCAAAACCAACACCCCGGATCGGACGAAATGCCCTGGCTGTCATGGCGGGAAAGCGCGGAGCGACTCTGGAATCTGGTAACAGCCGTACCGCAGGGACAGGGTCGCAGGTCGGGTAAGCACAGCTTTACCCGACAATCCCCTCGCCCACTTGTGGAAGAGGGTGCCCCGAAGGGGCGGGTGAGGGTTGGAGCACAGAGAAAAACAAGAATCAGCATCAATTGCTGAAGTCATATTGCCAGTTCAGCATCACCTGACGGCTCCGGTAACTGAAAAGGGAAATATTTTCCCGGTTATTCATGTGCTTATATTCCAGCGTCAGATTCTGCTTGGGCGTCAGGGCATACACCGCGGCGACCCGCCAGAGGCTGGTGCGTTGCTCCCGTTTGGTATTGGTATCAATCAGACCGGCGAAATAAATCTTGTCCCCTCGCCATTCCTGACGCGCCCCGGAAACTTCCCCGTAAAGGCGCGCCCCCAGTCGTTGTCGCAGCAGCAGATTGGCGATCCAGCCATGCTTGTCGCCGCCGGGACGGTTCTTTTGTCCGAAATCCTGAGTCACGCCCACGCTGCCCATGAATTGGGTATCGTCATCCTGAAAATTGAGTGTGAGCTGATTTCTCGCAATATGAGAATCGAAATGGTCGAGCGTTGGATACCAGACCCGGCTCCAGTCGCTTATAAAACTGTAACGCCAGCCATTGGGCAGAACAGGCCAGGGAGGCGAGACCTGCGCATAAACGCCGCCCTGCTTCTGATACAAATGGCCACCCAGTTGAGCGGCGCTCAGACTCAAACCCAGGCGACTGTTCCACGTACCCAGTCGCAGGGGCTGTTCCACCACGGCCAGCGCGGTCGTCAGGTTATAGCGGGAAATGTGGTCATGCTGGCGGGACTGAATCTGGGTGTAAAACAGGGTGCCGTAACTGGAAAAGTTATGCGTCGCCTCCAGGCTGTACTGAAGGAAGGAATCCCCCCTGGGGCGAAATTCCGGCGCCAGAGGGAGCCCCCCCAGGGAAAAGGGATTGCTGGCGCCCTGATTGACGTTGCTATCGTATCCCCGGCCCAGCTTGAACAACAAACGCGAAGACTCCTGACGGAGCACCGGAACGGCGCATCCTCTGGCCTGAATCCGCCGGATCAACTCCTGGATGGCCTGGGGCGGATCAAAACGCTCCAGAATTTTCCTGAACAAGGCTTCCGCCTCATCGGCCAGACCCATGCCGCATTGCAGGATGGCAAGATCCAGCCAGGCGCCCGCATGTTCCGGCTGCTGGTCGATGACTGACTGCAAGGATTCCCGCGCCTCCTCGATGCGCCCTTCACTGAGCAGGCGCAAGGCGTTCTGATAAGCACTGTCTCCCGCTGTCGCCGGACCACAGAGGCAGCACATCGCCATAAAAAGGAAAATAAAATTGCGCACAGTGTGGTAAAAACCCCATGCAAGGGAACATGCAGGAAAGGGTGGGAAGTCGACAGTAGATTGTTTCGTAAAAAAGTTAAGAATTCTATATATAATGAAGCAATTACAGAAGGTGAATTTTTGCGCAACTTTGACACAATAAGGCGTTTTTGTTGGGCACGAGGTGAATCATCATGAAACAACAAGGCAAAATATGGCGGACAATCGCTTTTCTGGCCTGCGGGCTGGCAGGCGGATTACTGACGGGCGCAGCGGCGGCGGCCGAATCCTCCGAATCCCCCGAAGCCGGCGCTGCCGGAGCGGCCAATAATGAAGTCGGCAAAATCGTACTGGTCGTCGGCGAAGCCAAAATCACCGGCAAGGAAATCAAGGTGGGCGATAGCGTGTCGGTCGGCGCCGAACTCACCACCGGTGCGGACGGCTACATCTATCTGAAAACCATCGACAGTGGTTTCCTGATCCTGCGTCCGGGCAGCGTGGCCGTGGTAGAAGCCTATCAAGTCGACCTGGCGAACCCCAAACAAAGCCGCTTCAAATTCTCCCTGCGGCAAGGCGTGGCGCGCAGCATCTCGGGCGACGCCGTGAGCAAGGCCCGTGAAAACTTCCGTTTCAACACACCCGTGGCGGCCATTGGCGTGCGGGGAACGGATTTCAGCATCTTTACCAACGCGGAAGAAACCAGGGTGGCTGTCGTCTCGGGCGGAGTCGTTGTCTCCGGCTTTGACGCCAACTGCCTGCCGCAAGGAAGCGGGCCGTGCGAAGGAGCGGGCAGCCTGGAACTCTTCGCCGGCACGCTGGGCATACTGCAAGTTCAAAAAGGGCAGGCGAACCCCGCGATCATCAGAGACAACAAACTCTCGCCCGAAATTGTCGTGCCGCCCCGGCGTGACGAACCGAAAGCAACTTCCGCGCTTGACTCGAAAACCGACATCAAGGTCGCTTCTGAACATGCGCCTGAATCTCACGTAACGCCGGAGAGTGATATCAAGGCCGCCGCTCCAGACCATCAGAACGTAACACTGGAGAACGACATCAAGGCGGTTCCTCCCATGGCTGACTCTCAGGGCGCGCCTTTGGAAGACGACATCAAGACCACCCATGTCGTTGAGCATCCGGACGTCCTCCTGGATCCCATGAAGCAAACCCAATTGCAGCCCATCATCTGGGGACGTTGGCAGAAGATTTCCGAAGACCTGCCGGCCACGGTAGACATTTCGCATCTCACCCCCCCCAGTGTCCCCAGTGTCACTCCATCCAATCCTGGCGCATCCGATCCCGACTCCTCTGATCCTGGCTTGCCCGATGTCGACACGTCCGCCCCCGATACGCCCAACCCGGACCTTTCCGATCTCGACAAAACGATCTACGGGATAATCACCATCCCCAACAGTTCCTATGTCCTGCTCTGGAATAAAAACGACGCCAACACCCTGCAAATGCCCGCAACCGGCGGCGTCGGCTTCTCCCTGCAAGGCAGTCAGGCGCACATGACAGGACCGCAAGGTCAAATAGTGGAAGCCAGCGTCGGTAATGGCAAGCTCAACATCAACTTCGATCAATCCACCTTCGCTACCCAGATCTACCTGATTGCGGCAGGGCAGGCCCACAGCCTGAACGCCAATGGTCAAGTCACTGTGGACGGCATTTTCTACAACAATCAAAACGCACAGGGCAACATGATCGTCCGGGGCGCGCTGTTCCAGGCGCAGCAAGTCAAAGGATTGCAAGGCATGAGCGCCAGCTACGTCTTCCAGTCCGATCTCGGAAACGGACGGGAAGCCAGCGGCATCACCGTCTGGGACAAACCCACGGCCGTTGTGCGCTGAGAAGCAGGGCGGTTTGCGGACCGCCCCGCCCCTTCTCCTGATGACCGCCACCATTCACAGGGTGGTCACAATGTTATTAGCGTGAAACATCCTCCGGGGGCGATGGCGAGACGCCATCGCCCCCGCCTGAATTTCTTCATCGTAAAACCAACTCCGGTTGAAACCCCACTCTTCAAGGCGACGGGGGCCATACCCCAGCCTAAGGGCTGGGGTTTCGGCGATCGTTTTGGGAGGGGATGCAAACTCATGGAGAAACATGAGCGGCGTTTGCTTTCCCTCGCCCGCTTGCGGGAGAGGGTGCCCCGGCAGGGGCGGGTGAGGGGGGTTGGACATGTTCCAATGTTGTTTCGTGCTGAATTGCCGCCCCCCTCATCCGGCCTTCGGCCACCTTGGCCTCGCACGCTCCGCAAGCGGGGCGAAGGGATTGACCGCAGTGCTCCGCAGAAAATATTGTCCATCATTTCAACAACATTCATCGTAAAACTAACTCCGGTTGAAACCCCGCCCGTAAGAAAGGTGGGAGCCCATACCCCGGCCTGAAGGCCGGGGTTTCGGCAACCGTTTTGGGAGGGGATGCAAACCCCTTCCAAAACACCTTAGACCGACAGGCCTGAAGGCCTGTCGCTAATTTCTTGCTGGAATCGGCGGTTCGATGTCGGCAACGTTCTGCCTTATCTCGCAAGCAGAAAATCTCACACACGACCTCTACCTATCGCTCATCCGACCAATGCGTCGTCAGGATTCGGCGTGGGCAAGCCAGTTGTTGAAACGGGTCATTTCGGTGTCGTCCAGACGGCCGACGATGGAAAGGAGTCGCAGGCGCGCGAGGATGTATTGGTAGCGACCTCGGGTCAGATCGCGGCGGGCGGAGGCCAGGTTTTGTTCGGCGTTGAGGACGTCGAGGTTATTGCGTTTGCCGGCCTGGAAGCCTTTTTTTGTGGAAAAGAGGCTTTGTTCGGCGGATTTGAAGGCTTGTTCGTAGGCTTTGACCCAGTGGACGCCCTGGGTGGCGGCGTCGAATTCCTTGCGGATTTCCAGATTGATTTCGCGTCGCGCCGCTTCGAGCTGCTGGCGGTGTTTTTCCAGCGCGGCAATGCTCTGGCGCACGGTGGAACTGGTATAGCCGCCCGAATAAAGAGGGAAGTTGACTTGTACGCCGATCATTTTCGTGTCGTAGCGGGAGCCGATGGTGTTGTTGTTTTCGCTTTCGCTTTTTGAGCCTTGCGCGATCAGATCGACCGTGGGCAGGTGTCCGGAGCGTGCTTTGGCGATTTCTTTTTCCGCCGCTTCGATGTTGGCGCGCAGCGATTTGAGCCGGGGATTGACGGCTTCGGCTTCGAGTATCCAGTCTTCGAGACGGTCAGGGTTGGGCGGCTCCAGTTCGAGACGTTTGGGATCAAGGACAGCCAGAGGTGTCAGGGGCCGGTTGACGAGCGTTTTCAGGGTGTCCAGCAGGTATTCGAGACGGTATTGGAGTTCGAGCGCCTGGGCTTTGGCCAGGTCGAGACGCGAGCGGGCTTCGTCGATGTCGGTGCGCGTGCCGGCGCCGGAGGCGAAGGCTTTTTCGGTGTAGTCAAGCTGAGCGGCGTAGGCTTCCTGTTGCGCTTTGTTGACGTCCAGATCCGATTGCGCGAGCAATGCGTCGAAGTAAGCGTTGCCTACCCGCACGGCGACATCCTGCGTCGCCCATTCCAGGGTGGCGTCCGCGCTTTCCACTTGCGCGCGCGACTGCTCGTAGGCGGCATAAGCGTAGGGTCTGTACAGGGCCTGGCGCACGGAGAGAACGTAGTTGTGGCTGTTGTACTTGTATTCGTTCGTGACTGGCCCCAAGAGTCCCTGACTTCTGTGTTCGGTGTCGTTGCGGGTTTTCGAGCCGCTGAACGAGAGGTTCGGCAACATTTGCGCGCGCGCCTGCGGGATCAGTTCCTGTTGCGCCAATACGTCGGCCTGCGTGGCAAGAAAGGTGGCGTCCGCCAGCACGGCTTCACGGTATAGCCCGCTCAGATCATCCGCGTGGGACGAAGCGGCGCAAACCACGAAGAGCGCGCCAAGCGCCTGGGAGAGAACGGCTTTTTTTGCGAGGTTTCGTTTCATCTCATTCTTCCTTCATGAAAACGGGACGGGTAGCCTGGTCAAGACGAAAGCACAACCCGACATCGGGCAGGGAAACACACACAAGCGCCGATTGTCGGGTTTGTTGGTCAACAAACATGAATGTCATTCTTCCTTCATGGAAACGGCCAGGCGTTTCAGGAGCGGGCGCAGGAGGTAGATGAGCATGGAGCGTTCGCCGGTGATGATGATGACTTCCGCCGGCATGCCGGCCTGCATCTGGCGGTTGCCCAGAATTTTCATGCCTTCGGGGGTCACGGAAACCCGCGCCAGGTAGTAGCTGATGCCGGAGTGTTCGTTGGTGAGCAGGTCGGCGGAGATGGATTCGACGCGTCCGGGCACGACAAGCTGCGGGCTGTGGGCAAAGGCGGTAAAGCGCACGTCGGCTTCACGTCCGGGTTGCACGCGGTCGATGAGGTGCGGCGGCACCTGGGTTTCGAGGAGCAGGGCTTCGTTTTGCGGCACGATGTCCATGATTTTTTGCCCCGGCGCAATGACGCCGCCGACGGTCTGGGCGATAAAGCCGACGACCTGACCATCGGCGGGCGCGCGCAGCACCGTGCGCGCGAGATCGTTTTTGAAGGATTCGAAGCGTTCCTGTTCGGCCTGCGCCTGACTGTTGATTTCGGCAAGCTGCGTATCGACTTCTTTTCTGAAGTCTTGCCGCCGCTGGATGATGCGCAGTTGTATTTCCGCCGAGCCCCGGTGCGAGCGTTCGATATTGCCTTGCAGGTCGGCAATCGAGCCGATGGTTTCCGCTTTGGTCCGTTCCAGCGCCAGCAGGTCGTTCCTGGGGGCGTAGCCATCGGCAACCAGCCCGCGCAGCCCCTCGGATTCCTCCTGCAAAAGACGCATTTGCGCGTGTCGCGCTTCGAGAAGCCCCTTATAACCGGAGATGGCGGCTTTGTAACCGTTGATGGTTTCTTCCATCGCGTGAATTTCGGCGTCCAGCGACATGCGACGGGAGCGGAAGAGTCTTTCCTGATTGTTCAGCATGTTGGCGACCAGCGGGTCTGTTTGCCGAACCTGGAGAAAATCGGGGTGAAAGGCAATTTCTTTTTGCCCGGTCTGTTCAGCGGTGAGGCGGTCTTCCGTGGCGCGCAGGGTGTAGTAGCGCAGACGCGAGCTTTCGAAATTGGCCTGGGTGACGGCGGCGTCGATTTCAAGGAGCGGATCGCCTTCGTGCACGAATTGCCCTTCCTTGACATGCACGGCTTTGATGATGCCGCCGGAAAGGTGTTGCACCGCTTTGCGCTTGGTCTCGATGGTCACCATGCCGGAAGTGGGCACGCCTTCATCGAGAGGGGCAAACGCCGCCCAGAGCAGGAATCCGCCGAAACCCACGCCGAGCACCCAGAATCCCAGACGGGCCGGGGTACGCGTATCGGTGGGAAGGTCCTTGTTAACGCCCTCTTCTGTTTTTTCTTCTTCAATAGGGCGGGGTCTCAAAAAATCGACAATGGGTTGAAGCACGGACATGGAGTGTTCCTTGTGAATGAGGTATTTATTTCAGTTTGTTTCAGGCCGGGACAGGGGCGAGAGGCAGTAGGCGCGGCCCGCCGGGTTTGGGTATTCCAGGCGCTCCGGGATTTTCATCCGCGAACCGGGGTTTCCCGAATTGGGCGAGCTTGCCGTTTTCGAGCACCAGAACGTAATCCATGGCCGACATGATTTGTGGCCGATGGGTGATCAGGACCAGGGTCGTTCCCCGCTGTTTCAAGGCCATGACGGCGTTGAGCAGGGCATGGTCGCCCGCGTCGTCGAGGTTGGCGTTGGGTTCGTCGAGCACGACCAGCCGGGGGTTGCCGTAGAGCGCGCGCGCCAGACCGATACGCTGACGCTGCCCCCCGGAAAGGATGCGGCCGCCGTCGCCGATTTCGGTGTCGTAACCCTTGGGGAAGTGCAGGATCATGTCATGCACGCCCGCCGCCTGACAGGCGGCGATGATCTTGTCGGGCTCGGCCTGGCCGAAGCGGGCGATGTTGTCGGCGATGGTGCCGTTGAAGAGTTCCACATCCTGCGGGAGATAACCCAGCTCGGCGCCGATGGCGACGCGATCTTGCGCCTGGATGGGCATGTCGTCGTAACGCGCCACGCCTTCCGTGTTCGGCCAGATGCCGAGAATGACCCGCGCCAGCGTGGATTTGCCGGAACCCGAAGGCCCCATGACGCCCAGCGCCGCGCCTGCGGGGAGAGTAAACGAAATGTCTTCCAGGATCGGCGTTGGGCGGTGTTCGGCCGAGGCGCTGACATGTTCGAGCGAGAGCGCGGCGCCGACGGTTTCGCCGACGATCGAGGCCGGGTCGTGATGCGGATTTTCTTCGAGCGCCTTTTCCAGATCGAGGTAGGATTTTTTCGCCGCTATCAGGTCTTTCCAGGCGTTCATCAGGGCATCGACCGGATGCGTGGCGCGTCCCATCAGGGCGTTGGAGGCGATCATCGCGCCAGGTGAAATCCCACCCAGAATGACCAGATACGCGCCCGAGCCCAAACAAAGCGATTGCTGCAAAAAGCGCACAAAACGGGTGATGGATTGCATCCGTGTCTGTGCGTCCTGCCCCCGGCGACTGCGCCCCATGGCCCTCCGGTGGAGACTCATCCAGGTTTTTCTCATGTTGCCCAACATGCCCATGGATTCGACGACGCTGGCGTGGCGCAGTTTGCCGTCCAGATAGGCGGATTCTTTTTGCTGGGCTTCGCCGGCTTCTTCCATGGGGGTTTTCATGACCTGGCTGGAAAGATAGGCAATGCAGGCCAGCACCAGACAGAAGACGATGGAAATCTTGCCCAGGAAGGGATGCAGCAGCCAGAGGACGTATATGTAAACAGGCGTCCACGGTATATCCAGAATGGCGAAGAGTCCGGCGCCGGTCAGGAATTGACGCACCCTGGAGAGGTCGCTGAAAAGTTGGGCGGCTTCCTTGCCGTGCCCCTGGTTTTGCATGACGAAGGCGGTATTGAAAACGCGGGCGTTGAGGCGGGTGTCGAGTTTTACCCCCAGACGCACGAGCAGACGCGCCCGCACCCATTCGGAAAAACTCATCACGCCGAGAAAGAGAAAGAGCATCAGGGTGATGGCGTAGAGCGTGAATTCGCTCTGGCTGACCAGGACGCGGTCGAATATCTGCAACATGTAGACCGTGGGCGTGAGCATCAATACGTTGATCAGCGCCGTGAACCAGAAGGCGTAGGTGAATTCATACCTGAACGACATCAGGAAACGGCTCAGTTCGCTCCTTTGCGGAAAGGCGAGGATTGCTTTCAGGGTGGTCATTTGTTCTTGATTTCCTTGGTGAATCAGGCCCGGGTTATGCACGAGTTATGCACGAATGGCAATGGTGGATCCGGGCGCTTGTCGGACAGGAGCCGGGGCAGGAGCGGGTGTTGGAGCAGCATGGGCAGGCGCAGGAGCGCGTCCTGGCGCCTGTCCGGGGTTTTTCAGGGCGGCGAGCACTTCCTTGGCGGGGCCGAAAAGCTTGGCTTCGCCATCGACAAGGACGAGCATCAGATCGGCCGCGCCCAGAAGACTCGTGCGGTGCGTGATGACGACGACGGTGGTTCCGGCGGCGCGCAGGCTGGCCAGGGTGGTCATCAGCGCAGCTTCCCCGGCGTCGTCCAGGCTGGAGTTGGGTTCGTCGAGCACGACGAAGCGGGGATTGCCATAGACGGCGCGGGCCAGCCCCACGCGCTGGCGCGTGCCGCCGGAGAGCACCACGCCTTCCGCGGCCACTTCCGTGTCATAGCCTTGCGGCAGCGAGAGGATGTAATCGTGCAGACCGGCCAGTCTGGCGGCGGCTTCGATTTTTTCCTGGTCGGGTTCGGCGAAGCGGGCGATGTTTTCCGCGATGCTGCCCTCAAAAAGCGCCACATCCTGCGGCAGATAGCCCACATTCGGCCCGAGTTCCTGCTTGTTCCAGGAGAAGATGTCCACGCCGTCCAGACGCACCTTGCCGCTGGCGCAGGGCCAGACGCCGATGAGCAGGTGCGCGAGGCTGGTTTTGCCCGAAGCCGAAGGCCCGACGACGGCCAGCATTTTGCCGGGCGGCACGACCAGGGAAATGTTTTGCAGGAATATGACGTTGCTACCCGGCGCGGCGGCGCTGGCCTGTTCGACTTGCAACAAACCCTTGGGCGGGGGAAGCGGCAGACTAGGCGCGCGTGCGGGGATTTTTTCGAGCAGGGTTTCAAGGCGTCCCAGGGCTTCCTGCATATTGGCTACATTGCGCCAGCCGGAAATGACCTGCACCAGCGGCGCCAGCGCCCGTCCGGCGATAATCGAGGCCATCAGCACCAGGCCCGTGCTGCCTTGAAAAGCGCCGATCAGGACGAGCCAGCTCCCCAGCCCCAGCATCAGTGAACTGGAAATGAGCTGCACGTATTTGGAAAGCGTGCTGTATATCCCGCCCTGGTCGGAAGCTTCCGCCTGCTGGATGAGCATGTATTCCTGCATTTTGAGCCAGCGCAAGCGCAAACCTTCGGCCATGCCCATGGCTTGCACGACTTCGCCGTTTCTAAGCGCCGTCCGGGCAAAATTCTGCGCTTGCGCGCCGGCTCCGTTGGCCTTGGCGAGCGGCGGTCCCGAGGCGCGCTTGTTAAAGCCGGCGATAAAGGCTTGAATGCAGGCGCTGACGAGACTGAACCAGCCCAGCGTCGGATCGATCCAGAAGATGACGCCGACGAGCAGGAGCGCCATGGGAATATCCATGAGCGCGGCCGCCGATGCGCTGCAAATGAAATCCCGCACGCTGGCGAAATCCCGGAGACCCCGCAGGCCAAGATCGCGCGCGCCGGAGAGGTTGGCGTTAAAGACCGCTTCATAGACGCGCATGCCCAGTTCGTCATCGAATTGTTCGGCGGCTTGCCGCAAGGTGCCCATGCGCGCCCATTGCAGGAATTCCAGCACGAAGTAAGCCAGCGCGAGCAGCAGCGTGAGCATGCCCAGCGTCATCATGCTCCTGCTGTTGACCACCCGGTCGTAGACTTCCAGCATGTAGAAGGACGGCGAAAGCATCAGGGCGCCAATGACGATGCTGAAAACGATGGCGCGCGAAAAAAGGGGTTTTCGTCCCCGCAATGCGTTCCTGATTTCTGTGTTTTTTTCGTTACTCATGGGTGCTCATGCCTCCAGGGGCGCTGTCGTTACTGTTGTCAGTTGTGCCGAAAGCATACCTGGAGGGATTCCCTCCGGCGCTTCGGGAAGCAGCACGAGATATTCAGGAAGCTCGCCGGACCTTGCCGTGTCGGCTTCATTTTCTCCCTGCATGCAAAAGGAAAGGGAAAACGTCTCACCCTGGCGATGCAGCACGATTTCGCGCAAATGCTCCTGGGAGAAGACATCCAGAATTTTTTGGGGCACGGCGAAACCGAAGCGGATACGACCGTCCAGGGTATACATCGAAAGCTGATCATCCTTGATACTGATGGTATGGCGGTCGAAGAACACTGGCGCGCTCGGTAAAAATTTGAGGAAAGGCAGGGGTTTTTCCGCCGCTTTGGGCGCGATCCGGTAGGCGCGCGAAACGGAGTAAATCGCATTACAGACCATTTGCGAGCCCATGCGCGGAAAGCGTGTTCGCAATGCGTGGTAAGCCAGATGATGCAGCCCGACCCGGTTCCAGCAGCGGGTTTGGCACACCACGGGCACGAGCGCGTTGCAGATTTCCGAAAAAGCCTGCTGCAGGGCGACAAGCCGCGCACGCTCTTCATCATTGACATGCAACTGGACAGAAAGGATGTGGTTTTTCATATAGGAACGCGATTGTAGTGATTTTCATATAGGAAAGCCAGTACTCCGCAATACTCTTTACTCTTTTAATTTGCAGCCCGAATCTCCGCCAGTTTTAGCGGAGGCGCGAAGGACGCGCCTTTTGTAACCGCCCGCAGGTTTGGAAGAGCGGGCGGAACGCCCGCGCTCCCAGGAACCCAAAACCCGCTGTCCGGTTTTGATCCCTGATCCCTCTCAAGAAACACCACTTAACCTATTGATTTTATTGATATGAAAATTTCACGGAGTATGGCGATCCATCGTCCTCCCCCCTCGTGGGGGAGGATGCCCGAAGGGCAGGAGAGGGGGCGGCGGTTCAGCGCGAAACAGAGCCGGAATAAGCCCAATCCTCCCCCTCACCTGCCCCTGC
>BNUC01000116.1 GCA_025997075.1 Betaproteobacteria bacterium
GCCTCATCGATCACTGGGCCGACACCTCCACGATGGAAACTTCCATCCAGCAGGCCGCCGGCAAAAACTACGTCCTCTTCTACCTCATCCCCGGCATGAGCGTCACCGACTGGTTCAAGATATACGCTACTTCCACCAGCACCAGTATGAGCAGCGGAAGCAGCGGCGGAACGGGAGGTTCCGGCGGATACTACGCTTACACGACACGCTTTATGGCTATGCCGGCAACGACATTCTCTATGGTGGAGCAGGCAACGACCTGCTCTATGGCGGTGATGACAACGACACGCTTTACGGCGGTGACGGTAACGACCGGTTCTTCGGCGAGGCCGGAAACGACCTCCTGCAAGGCGGCAATGGTAACGACACCCTCAACGGCGGAGCCGGCAACGACACCCTGGATGGTGGAGCCGGAAACGATTATCTCGAAGGCGGCGCGGGTTCGGATACCTACCTGTTCGGACTCGGTTCCGGGCAGGACGTAATCTACAACTATGGCAGCGCGTCCGGCAATACGGATATTCTCTCTTTCGGAGCGGGTATTACGGCTGACCAGCTATGGTTCCGTCACACCGGCAACAATCTGGAAATCAGCGTGATCGGCAGTACCGACAAGATCACAATTCAGCACTGGTATTCCGGTGCGGCCTACCGTGTCGAACAGTTTCAGATGGATGACGGTCAGGTGCTGCTGGATACCCAGATTGAGGAGTTGGTGCAGCTTATCAGCTACGAAGACTTTTTGCTTCTTTAGGGGCTGCTGGTAAACAGCATTTTTGTGGCACAGACGGCGCAACGCGGATCCTTGCGAAAGCGCACGCTGCGCCATTCCATCGTCAGTCCGTCCAGGAGCAGCAGGCGTCCGGTCAATGGCTCGCCAGCGCCGCTGATGAGCTTGAGCGCCTCTGCTGCCTGCATGGCGCCGATGATGCCTGTCAGCGGCGCGAAGACGCCGGTCATCGAGCAGCGCATTTCCTCGACATCCTCGCCTTCGGGAAACAGGCAGTGGTAGCAGGGGGAATCCGTCTGCCTGAGATCGAAGGCCGTTATCTGTCCGGAAAAGCGAACCGCTGCGCCCGAGATCAAGGGCACGCGATGTTTGACGCAGGCCCGGTTGATGGCATGGCGCGTGTCGAAATTGTCGCAGCAGTCGATGACCGCGTCGGCTTCGGCGACCAGGGAAGCGAGCCGTTCTCCGGCCAGGCGTTCGGTGACCGGAACGACAAGGACTTCCGGATTGATCTGCGCCAGGGCAGTCTGGCCCGACAGCGCCTTGGCTTGCCCGACACGCTCTTGCGTATGGAGAATTTGCCGTTGCAGGTTGGTCAGATCCACCGTGTCGCCGTCGGCCAGGGTGATCTTGCCGATGCCCGCGGAGGCCAGGTACAAGGCCGCGGGCGAACCCAGACCGCCGGCTCCGACGATCAGCACGCGCGCGCCGAGGATACGCTGCTGACCTTCGATGCCGATCGCTTCGAGCAGGATGTGTCGGCTATAGCGGAGAAGTTGTTCGTCGTTCATTCTGATGTTGGCCCTCGCCCGCTTGCGGGTGAGGGGAGACAGCTCACTTGTATTCGCGCCATTCCGATGGTGTATCGTCGCTATCACCGTGCGAATGGTGTTCCCAGGCGTGTATGTAGGCTTCGTTCTGGGATTTTTTCAGCAGGCGGCGCGGGGCATCGAGGTTATGGATTTCGGTTTCCTCGCTGTAATAAATCAACGCGCGGACCAGCTTGTTCAGCAGGGAAGACTCAAGGTGAAAGCCCTTGTCTTCCAATACGGATTCGAGTTCTTCCAGCGAATGCTCGTGCAGGTCGTAAGCCACCGCGACTGAGTGCCCGGCGAGGTGGGGAACAATCTCCAGCCCGGCCAGCCCGCCGAGAAAATCCGCCGCCCCGGGAACCTGGGCGGGAGGAAGTTCCTGAAACCGGATGACGCGTTCCTTGCGGATCGGATCCGGTTTCCTGGGCGTTTCGACCGGACGCTTCATGCGCTCTCCAGGGGGCCGGCTACTTGTTCTGCATGATTTGCAGACCTTTGAGCAGGTTGATCGCCTGATTCAACTGGTAGTCCTTTTTCGAAGCCAGTTCGCGGCCCGGCGGTTCGAAGCCTCCGTCCTCCTCATCCTTGCCCGGAGCCGTCTTCGGCTTGGCCGGAGCTTTGGTCTGTAGCTTGGGCTGGGCCGGGGCGGCTTCCTTGTCGGAATTGCCGTCCTTGTTGTTTTCCAGATGGTTCGTCAGGTCGGCTTCGCGCAGGCGCGTGGCCGATACGCCGTCGGGTGTTTCCTCGACGGTGATGTCCGGAACGATGCCCTTGGCCTGGATCGAACGCCCGGACGGGGTGAAATAGCGGGCCGTGGTGAGTTTGATCGCCGTGCTTCCGGGTAGCGGAATGATCGTCTGCACGGAGCCCTTGCCGAAGCTGGGGGTTCCCATGACGACCGCGCGCTTGTGATCCTGCAATGCGCCGGCGACGATTTCGGACGCCGAGGCGGAACCTCCGTTGATCAACACGACCATCGGCACTTTCAGCGCCTCGACGGGGAGTCCTTTGATGAAATCGTCCCTGTTGCCGCGCAGGTAATCTCCGGGGGTTACGTAATACTGGTGCTTGGCGTCGGGCACGCGCCCGTCGGTCGAAGTGACCAGCGTTTCGTAGGGCAGGAAGGCGGCGGAGACGCCGACCGCCGAATTGAGCAGCCCGCCGGGATCATTGCGCAGGTCGAGAACCAGTCCCTTGAGGGAACCGGGTTTGTACAGATCACCGAGGTGCTTGACCACGGAAGAGGCCGTGTTTTCCTGGAAGGAGGTGATACGCAGATAACCGTATTGTTCGTCAATGAGCTTGGATTTGACGCTCTGAACCTTGATGATCTCGCGCGTCAGCGTAATCTCGACGGGTTGCGCTTCGCCCTTGCGCAGGATGGACAGCTTGATTTGTGTTTTGGGCTTGCCGCGCATGAGCTTGACGGCGTCGGTCAAGGTCATGCCCTTGACCAGTTTGTCGTCGAGTTTGAAGATCAGGTCACCTGCCTTGACACCCGCCCGATCGGCGGGGGTGTCCTCGATCGGGGAGATGACCTTGACCAGACCGTCCTCCATACCGACTTCGATGCCCAGTCCGCCGAATTCGCCCTGGGTCGTCGTTTGCAGATCCTTGAATGCGTCGACGTCGAGGTAGGCCGAATGCGGGTCGAGATTGGACAACATGCCGCTGATGGCGTGAGTGATCAGCTTTTTATCCTCGATCGGCTCGACGTAGCCTTGCTTGATCGCGTTGAATATTTCGGCAAAGCCGCGCAGTTCCTCAACGGGAAGACTGGCCCGTGCTTCTTTTTCGGCCATCGCCGAGAATTGCAGGCTGATCAGGACGCCACCCACCAGACCCGCGCAAACCAGCCCCGTCTGTTTTAACTTGCCCATCGAACGCGCTCCAAAAAAAATGCCCATGTCACTTGAGGTTGATCCATTTGAGCGGATCGATCGGTTGCCCCTTGTGACGCAGTTCAAAGTATAAACCCGATTCCTGATTGCCGCCGCTGTTGCCGGCGACGGCAATTGAATCGCCCCCATGCACGCTGTCTCCGACTTCTTTGAGCACTGCGTCGTTATAGCCGTAAATCGACAGGTAGCCGCCGTCGTGATCGACGATCAGCAGATTGCCGAAACCGCGCATCCAGTCGGCGAATACCACGCGTCCCGCGGCAATGGCCTTGATGTCGCTTCCCTGCGGCGCGCGAATGAACAGACCTTTCCAGATGCTGCCTTCCTGACGCGTGCGCCCGAAGCGGTTGGTGACCGAGCCTCGTACCGGCAGGCGCAGTTTGCCCTTCAAGGCGGCGAAGTTGCCGGCCGGCAAGGCTTCCGGCGTGATCTCGTTGTCCACATTGTCCATCCCGGGCGCGTTTTCATGGCCCGGCGGGCGAGCGCCCGGCCGCTTCTTCGCCTCGCTCTCCCTGCGCGCCGCGGTTTGCGCGGCGATGATGCTGTCCAGCCGGTCGATCAGCCGCGCGAGCGCTTTCTCGTCGCGTTGCAGGTTGCCGATTTCCTCGCGTTGCTGCGAAATCTTCGACGAAATCCTGGCCAATACCTCTTTGCGCTGCTCGCGCTGGGTGACGAGTTGGGCGTGTTGTTCTTTCTGCCGGGCTTCGATCGCAGAAAGCTCCCCGGCGCGTTCGAGCATGTCTTCGGACAGTACCCGCTTCTTTTCAAGAAGCGTTTCCGTCTCGCTCAACAACTGCGATCGCGCGCGCGCGACGGCGCCAAGATAATACAGGTCGCGCGTCATCTGGTTGGGATCCTCGCCGTTGAGCAACAGGCGCAAGGCATCGGGTTGCCCCTGCAAGTATTGGCGATGGACCAGACTCTCCAGTTGCGCGTGCAGTTCATCCAGGCGTTCGCTCAGCTCCTGCGCCTGCTTGCGGAAATCTTCCAGCGCCGTCTGCATTCTGGCTTTCTGTCCGGAAAGAACGTGCTGTTTTCGTTGCGTCGCGGAAATCTCGCGTTCGACATCCTTGATCTGGTCGGCCGCGTTGTCGCGCTGGCTCTCGGCGACCGCCATTTCCTTGCGTAGCGATTGGATGTGGTCGTGCAATTCCTTCAGATCGCTCCGCTTTTCCGAAAGCTCGGCCTGGGTTGAAGCGTCATCATTTCCGCTGGAAAGTGCCGGAAAAGCCACCAGCAAAGTTGTCAACAGCGTCGTCAACAGCGCGACGCACGACAGCACGCAGCGCGGAATGATCCGGCGGAATGTAAACGAAGCGGGTGTATTGGCGAAGACGTTCATGCGCGGGGCGGGCGTGGCGGGGCTCTGCGTCGTGGCTCCGGGAATGTCCCGGGGATCGGGAATTATTCTATAATGTTTCGCTTGATTCAACGAGAGGCAGTGTGTTCAAGTCGATTTCGTACCCGCTGCGCAAAATCTTGTAATCCTGTGTGTTCTTGGTGAAATCAAGTGTTTGCTTCGCGCGGCGGGCTGCCGTGATGTGGTCTGTGATGGGTCAGTCCCGCGGAGCTTTCGCTTGTGTCCGTTAATTTTGTCTTTAAATGTCCTTGTTTCTGGAGCGTCGCTTGGAATTCGAATTCATTCAGAAAAATATCCTTCTCATTCTTCTTGCGCTGGGCAGTGGCGGCGCGTGGTTATTTCTCACTTTTCGCGGCGCCAGCGGAAAGTCCGGCCTGTCTCCGACGCAGGCCACCATGTTGATCAATCGGGAAGATGCGCAGATCATCGATGTGCGGGGGGCCGACGAATACGCCGGCGGGCATCTGCCCGATTCGCGCAATATTCCTCTGGAACAACTCGAAGCGCGCGTGGAAGAGCTCGATAAACTCAAAAACACGCCCTTGATCCTTGTCTGCCAGACCGGGATGCGCGCGGTTAACGCCTGCAGGCAGCTCGAAAAGCTGGGTTTTACCAAAGCCAATAACCTCTCGGGCGGTATCGCGGGCTGGCGCGCGGCGGGCCTTCCCTTGCGCAAAGGAGCGAAAAAATGAGTGCCCCCCAACACTCTCAACACTCCCGACAAGCACATGTCGTCATGTACTCGACGGCGGTTTGCCCTTATTGCGTTCGCGCCGAGCAACTATTGCGTAACCGGGGCGTAACCGGGATCGAAAAGATCCGGGTTGATCTCGACCCGGAGCGTCAGACCGAAATGATGGAAAAAACCTCGCGCCGGACGGTCCCGCAAATTTTCATCGGCGATACCCACATTGGCGGATGTGACGATCTGATCGCCCTCGATCAGGCCGGCAAGCTCCTGCCCCTGCTTTCCGGCGAAACGGACTGAACATCCGCGCAACCCATTCATCCTGTTTATCATTTACCCGTAACCCAACCAAAAAGAAAGAAGCATCTATCATGGCCGAACAAGAAACCCCCTCATTTTCCATCGAAAAACTCTACGTCAAGGATCTCTCGCTGGAAGTGCCCAATGCTCCAGCCATCTTCCTGGAACGGGAGACGCCGGAAATCAATCTCCAGTTGCAGTCTGGCGCCACGAAAGTCGGTGACGATATTTTTGAAGTCACGTTGACAGCCACGGTAACGGCCAAGATTGGCGAGAAAAACATGTTTCTGGTCGAAGCCGGCCAGTCGGGACTTTTCCGTATCCGCAACATCCCGCAAGAAAATCTCGAACCCCTGCTGGGCATCGCCTGCCCGAACATCCTGTTTCCTTACGCGCGCGAACTCATTTCCGAGTCGGTGATCCGCGCCGGTTTTGCGCCGGTCATCCTGCAGCCGGTCAATTTCGAAGCCATGTACGCCGCGCGTGTTCAGCAAGGGCAGCAAGAACAACAAGAACCGAAGGCCAACGCCTGATTCATCGCATCGCCAAGGAGAGTCACCGTGTCAAGACTGCCGATTTTTGCGCTGTTTACCTTTCTTGTCGGCCTTTCCCTGCCGGTGCAAGCCATAGAATACCGGACGGTGGAAACGGCGACGGTACTCTACGACACCCCGTCGTTGAGAGGCGCCAAGCTTTTCGTCGTCCGGCGCGATACGCCGGTGGAGCTGGTGGTCAGCCTGGAAGGCTGGGTTAAGGTGCGTGACGCCGAAGGCTCTTTGGCCTGGATCGAGAAAAAAGATATTTCCGAGCGCCGCACGGTTATCGTCAAGACCGGGCGCGCAAGCATCCTGCGGAAAAACGAAGAAGGCGCGCCCTTATCCTTTGAAGCCGAGCGGGACGTATCGCTGGATTACCTTGAAACCTTGCCCGGCGGCTGGATCAAGGTGCGTCACCGCGATGGTCAGGAAGGATTCGTGCGCGCTGGCGAAGTCTGGGGATTCTGAGTTCGCGGCCGGCTGTCATGGCCGCCTGCCGTGAGGTCGGTGCTCATTGTTGCATTGTTGCCAGGGCAATTGCATGAATGTCATTGAAATGAAGGACGACACTTCCTGCGGAGTAGGACGATCCATCTTCCTCCCCCCCTCGCGGGGGAGGATGCCCCGAATTTTGGCAAAAGCGCAGGAGAGGGGGCGGCGGTTCAGCGCGAAACAGGGCTGGAACAGGCCCGATCCTCCCCCTCACCCGCCCCTGCCGGGGCACCCTCTCCCACAAGGGGAGAGGGAAAGCAAATGCCTGTTCATGCTTTACCATGACAAATATATTCATGCGATTGCCCTGGCATTGTTGCGCCGCCGTATTTCCAAGCGATGCCTTCGTAAAAGAATGCGTCGGATGGATGGTCCGGGCGGGTGAAGGCTGGGAGATTATCGTGCTACGCGGTCTGGCACCCTGTGCGCGCACAAGCGCCCAATGACCTGTAGGGGTGTGCCTCGCGGCCAGGCCGACTCCTTGCTTCAAACGCCGCATTTTGAGGAAGATAAAATGAAATATCGCTATCTCGGCCGTTCCGGCCTGCTTGTCTCGCGCATTTGCCTCGGCACGATGACCTTCGGCAACAAGGAGTGGGGCTGCGATCAACAGGACGCGAGCGCCATCGTCCGCAAGTTTGTCGATGGCGGCGGCAACTTCATCGATACCGCCGACGGCTACTCGGCCGGCGAGTCCGAGAAAATACTTGGCGTTGCGTTGAAAGACCACAGACGCGACGAACTGGTCGTGGCGACGAAATGCTTCTTCCCTTCGGGTGCCGGCGTTACCTCGCGCGGGCTCTCGCGCAAGCACATCGTCGAATCCTGCGAGAAGAGTCTCAAGCGCCTCGACACCGATTACATTGACCTTTACCAGTTTCATGGACCGGACCCGTATACGCCGCTCGAAGAATCGCTCGGCGCGGCCGATGACCTTATCCGCGCCGGCAAAGTGCGTTATCTCGGCTGCTCCAATTTCTATGCCTGGCAGATTGCGCGGATGAACGGCGTGGCGGCCTTGCATGACTACCAGAAACTTGTCTCGGCGCAACATCTCTACAATCTTCTTCGCCGCGACATCGAGCGGGAAATCCTGCCCGCCTGCGATGCAGAGGGACTGGGCATGATCTGCTGGAGCCCGCTGGCCGCCGGCATGCTCTCGGGCAAATATCGCGGTCAGGACAAACCGGATTTGAAGTCGCGCATCGGCGCGCAGGCGGCGATCACCTTGCCGCGATTCTGGTTCGACGATGCGCTGAAAATGATCGACGCGCTCGCCGCCACGGCGACAAAACTCGGCAAGACGCCAAGCCAGGTGGCGCTTGCGTGGCTGCTGGGCGATAGCCGTGTCACCGCGGCCATCAGCGGCGCACGGGCGGCAAGTCAGGTCGAGGAGAATCTGGCCGCGGGTGATTATGATCTCACCGCCGAGGTCCGCCAGGAGTTGACCGAGGTCATGCCGCTCAAACCCGGTTATCCCTACGACTGGATGGCGAGCAACCTGCCGGGGATGTTCAACAAGGTAGAGCACGATCCTGCGCACGTCGTGCGTTTGCCGAAGTAATTCAAAGTCTGTTTTCTGATGAACGGACGGAGTCCCGGCCTGCGCCGGGACGACGGGATACAGGGTGTGGAACCTGCGATTCCGCCCGACGGCTCCACGCAGAGTGACGCAGTGACGCAGTCCTCGCAGCGAGTTGGTAGTTGGTCCGGGCTCCGCTAACTCATGCCGCGGCAGTAGCTGGCAATGGCGTCGGGGATGTTCTGCAGGGCGATGACCTGATCGGCGGCGCCCATTTTGATCGCTTCCTTGGGCATCCCGAACACCACGCAACTGGCTTCGTCCTGTGCGATGGTTCTGGCCCCGGTGTCGTGCAACTCTTTCAGGCAGCGCGCGCCATCGTCGCCCATGCCGGTCATGATGATTCCCAGAGCGTTGCGCCCCGCGCTCTGCGCCACGGAGCGGAACAGCACGTCTACCGAGGGTTTGTGGCGGTTGACCGGCAGACCGTCGATTACTTCTACCGTGTATTGCGTGCCGCTGCGCTTGACCAGCATGTGCTTGCCGCCGGGCGCGACCAGGACATGGCCCTGACACACGCGGTCGCCGGTACGGGCCTCGCTCACCTGCACCTGGCACATGTTGTTCAGGCGGCTGCAAAAAGTAGAGGTGAAATTGATCGGCATGTGCTGGACGACGACGATGCCCAGGGTGGTCGCGGGCAGTTTGGTGAGCAGGGCTTCCAGCGCCTGGGTGCCGCCGGTCGATGTGCCGATGGCGATGATAGGCCCCATATTAGGGGGGGCGGTGGATTTGGCCGGCGGAATGATGATGTCGGCGCTGTAATTGGGACGATCGAGCGCTTGGCCGGAAGGCAGGGCGTGTGCCTTTGCGGCGGCGGGGACGGCTGTGGAGATGGCAGAGGCGCGGGGCGGTGGGGCTTTGCTCTGGAAGGTGGGCAAGACCGCTTTCGGGTTGGCGCTGGCGGCGATGTGGATGGCGGCGATGAGATGGTTGTCGCTGTCTTCCAGGAACTGTTTTACCCCGGTCAGGGGTTTGCCGATGACGCTGATGGCGCCGGCGGCCAGCGCCTCGACGCTGGTTTTGCTGTTTTCGGGCGTGAGGTGGGAACAGATAATGGTCGGCGTCGGGTGTTCGCGCATGATCTGGCGCAAGAAAGAGAGTCCGTCCATTCGCGGCATCTCGATATCGAGAATGAACACATCCGGCCATTGCGATTTTATCTTTTCCTGAGCGATCAACGGATCGGCAGCGGTTGCGATCACTTCGATCGTCGGGTTGTTTGCCAGTATCTGGGTGAAGACTTTGCGTACAAGCGCGGAGTCGTCAACGATCATTACCTTGATTTTGTCTGCCATCGTCGTATAGGGCTGCATGAAGGGCTACATTAGGAACGCACATTATCCCGGATTTTGCTCCAGACTGGAGGAGTTCTCGTTACGCGGCGGGCGAGCGCCTGGTTTGTCAGGAAAACCCCGGCAGCCAGCCGGTGTTGTGATGGGGATGGGTCACGGGTTCGAGCGTCCCCTGGAACAGCGCCTCGATGATAGGAGTGTCTTGCCAGGCGTTGTCCATGAAGGTCAATCCAACCTCTTCAACCAGCTTGCCCTTCCAGTAATGATTCGATACCTCGTCAAGCGTCGCCAGGTTCAGGCTGTGCGGAAGACGCAGGTAGTCGAGCCAGCTTGAATCGTGAAACGAGACGACGTAAGCGCCCTTGTTGCGGGCGGGAACGAGGTTCTTTCCAAAAACTCGCGCGGGGTGCTTGATGCGGAAATTTTCGGCATCGACACGCGTGGCGAAAAGCAGAAGCGCGTGCAGGCGACTGGGAAATTCCTTGAACAGGCGCTGACGGTAGTACTCCAGATGATATTCCGCAAAATAGTTTTGCACGGTAGTGAAGCTGTCCTCGGGCAGGGGCAGACTGAACGGATTGGACGACAAAATATCCCAGCCGGGGATCTCGGAATCGGCGTCCAGCCACGCGTACAGTTCAAGGGGCGCGGAACCGCGAATCAGACGATCCATGGTCGAAATGTCACGCGCGACCGTTGCCAGCCATGCGGCGGAAAAATGTGTGAAGAAACGAGCGCTCGGGCTAAAAGGAGGCTCCCATATCGGGTCATCGTTCGGGTTGCTCCATGCGGGTTATGCACAGCCTAAAACCAGAGAGCCAATGTATCACCAAACGCCGTATGGAAAAACTCCCCGCCCGTGTTGCGGCTTCTCCGGGAGCTACCTGGTCAGGTATCAGGGAACCAGGTAGCAGGTAACAGCAATCAGGGAAGGCTTCGCCACCAGAAAGTACACTCAAGAAACACCACTTAACCACGGCGGCACGGCGAAAAGCGAAAAGCAGTTAACCACGGCGGCACGGCGGACACGGCGGAAAGCAAAGGCAGACAGGCCGTTTTTGTTTTCCGCCGTGTCCGCCGTGCCGCCGTGGTTCAAGTTTTTTGCCTTTCTCCGTGTTTCTTCGAGACGATTTTCGGCACCGGCTACTTCCCGCGGAGTATGGCGATCCATCTTCCTCCCCCCTCGTGGGGGAGGATGCCCCGAATTTTGGCAAAAGCGCAGGAGAGGGGGCGGCGGTTCAGCGCGAAACAGGGCTGGAACAGGCCCGATCCTCCCCCTCACCCGCCCCTGCCGGGGCACCCTCTCCCACAAGGGGAGAGGGAAAGCAAACGCCTGTTCATGCTCACCGTGTTTCTTCGGGACGATTTTCGGCTCCGGCCCGATTACTTCGCTGACATCTGATTCCTGAGTAGCAAAAATATTTGACCTTTTGTGCCAGGGCATGGAATATACGGAACTCTGTTTCTTCTATCGTGCCGCGCAAAAATCACATGTTTTTCAGTCCTTCGCCCGCGTCACCTCCCCACCCCGTCATTCCCGCGAAGGCGCACTGCTGTCCGGAATAAAAACAGCGAGAATAAAGGGAAGTGTTGCAGGACAAGGCTGAACGGGTGTACAACCCGCCGTGCCCACTTAAACAGCCGAGCCTGCAACATGTACAGGATAAGCCGAATTCACGAAATCATGAAGAGTCTGCCCCGTAGCGCCTTTCATCGTCTGTCGCAGCGCCATCGAAGTGACAAATACAGCAAGGGATTCGATAGCTGGGCGCATCTGATCGCGAGGGTCTATGCCCAACTCAGCGGCGCGAGTTCGCTTCGTGTGCTGGAAGCTGGTTACAACAGCCAGAGCAACCACCACTACC
>BNUC01000117.1 GCA_025997075.1 Betaproteobacteria bacterium
TGGGACAGACAATCGCCGAGCGCGACACCCGGATTGCCGATCTTGACGGGCACATTGAAAACCTGGGACAGACAATCGCCGAGCGCGACACCCGGATTGCCGATCTTGACGGGCACATTGAAAACCTGGGACAGACAATCGCCGAGCGCGACACCCGGATTGCCGATCTTGACGGGCACATTGAAAAC
Source organism: Betaproteobacteria bacterium (assembly GCA_025997075.1). Taxonomy (GTDB): domain Bacteria; phylum Pseudomonadota; class Gammaproteobacteria; order Burkholderiales; family Rhodocyclaceae; genus Propionivibrio. The sequence continues at coordinate 189 of BNUC01000117.1, forward strand.
CTGGGACAGACAATCGCCGAGCGCGACACCCGGATTGCCGATCTTGACGGGCACATTGAAAACCTGGGACAGACAATCGCCGAGCGTGACGCACAGATATTTGAACGTGATAATCAGCTTGCTAGTTTGAGTCAGAAATTAAGCGCTATCATAAATTCCCGATCCTGGAAAATAACTCGGCCGTTCCGCTTTGCAGGGCGTCTGGTTCGCGGTGAGTTTCAAACAGCATTGAGTCCACTGCGTCCTTATGCGCAACGCGTTGGTCACCAATTCAGGCGTATTCACCTCTTATGGCGAATCCTGCCAACCGTTATCCGTTTGGGTGGCGGATTACCGGCTACAGCGGTAAAGACATGCCGTGTATTGAAACGCGAAGGCGTGGAAGGTATTTTGCGTCGATTGCGTTTCGCACACCATGAAGCATTGGGTCGTGCAGCCGAGGTACAATCAAGTCCCTCGGGTTTGAGTTCCATTGATTACCGTACAGAAGATGCGGCACTGCGGGGGTTCATCCCGTTGCTTGAAGACACGCCTCCCGAAAGCACCCTGGCGCGTTTAATCTGTTTTTATCTTCCGCAATTTCATGCCATACCAGAGAACGACGCTTGGTGGGGAAATGGTTTTACTGAGTGGGCAAATGTTCTTCCAGCCGTGCCGCAATTTGAAGGGCATTATCAGCCGCATGAACCGACAGATCCTCTGGGTTATTACGATCTGTCGAATCCGGAAGCGCAGCATAAACAGGTCGAACTCGCCAAACGCTATGGCATCAGCGGATTCTGCTTTTACTTCTATTGGTTTGGAGGCAAACGTCTGCTGGATACGCCGATTGAGAACTACCTTGCCGACCCGAGTCTGGACTTACCATTTTGCCTTTGTTGGGCAAATGAGAACTGGACTCGCCGATGGGACGGGTTGGACAGTGAAGTATTGATCGCGCAATCTCATTCGCATGAAGACGATCTGGCATTTATCTTCCATATAGCGAAATACATGCGTGATACACGTTACATCCGCATCGGCGGAAAGCCTCTGCTCCTGGTTTACCGCCCCTGTCTGTTGCCGGACGCGAAAGCGACGGCACGGCGGTGGCGCGGCTGGTGCCGGGAAAATGGTTTGGGCGAGATATACCTCGCGTATACGCAATCGTTTGAAGCCGTCAATCCCGAGGATTATGGTTTTGACGCGGCTATCGAATTTCCACCCAACAATTCAAATCCGCAGAATATTACTGAAAATATCAAATCACTTGATACGGCATTTTGCGGAACGGTTTATGACTGGCGCAGTCTTGTCACCGGCAGCGAAAACTATCGTTTGCCTAATTACAAGCTGTTCCGCGGGGTATGCCCCAGTTGGGATAATACCGCTCGCCGGAAAAACAAAGGAGCGATCCTTGTTAACAACTCTCCCGGTCTGTACCGGCGTTGGCTGCGTAACGCGATCGAATATACCCGTGAGCATTTTGCCAATCCGGATGAACATCTGGTATTTGTAAATGCCTGGAACGAGTGGGCGGAAGGCGCGCATCTGGAGCCGGACGCAAAGCATGGATACGCCTTGGTTGCAGGCGACGCGCGATGCCCTGACCGGACAGTGGGGGCCGTCTGGTCGCCGTCTTGTACTGGTGACACATGATGCGCACCCGCATGGAGCGCAAATGCTGGCGCTGAATCTGGCGCGCGTATTGAGCAAACAATTTCATGTTTATGTCGACCTCGTCTGTCTGGGCGATGGGAAGCTCAAACCTGACTATGCGCGCTGGGCGACGGTGCATGATTTGACAGGCGAAAGCCAGCGCGGTGAAAAGGCAACGGGACTTGCCGCGCGTCTTTACCGCGAGGGGCAGAGAAAAGCACTGGTCAACACCACGGTATCCGGCGGCTTTCTGGAAACGCTTGCGAATGCGGGATTCGAGTGCGTCGCGTTGATTCACGAGCTCGGTGGCGTATTGAAGGCGATGAACCTTGAGGAACCGGCGTGCCGCATTGCCGCGCGCGCGACCAAAGTTGTCTTTCCGGCCGAAGAAGTCGCCGCTTCCTTCGCCGAAATCGTACCGTTCGTCAAAGACAAAATCGTTATTCGTCCGCAAGGCCTGTACAAGCGCCGGCATTGGCAGCGGGTAGTGCAAGATGATCGTATCGCTTTACGTAAGCGTTTTGGCATACCTGGGGACGCCAAAATTGTCCTTGGCATGGGTTATGCCGATCACCGCAAAGGTATTGACCTTTTCGTGGAAGCGGGTCTCGTCGCGGCGCGTTCCGGTTGTGAGCTGCATTGGGTCTGGGTCGGGCATTGGGAAGGCGGTATGCAGAAACATGTGGAAGAGCGGCTTGCCGCCGAACCCGAGTTCCGTTCCATTTTCCATTTTCCGGGCATACAATCGGACACAGATATGTTTTACGGCGGTGCCGATGTGTTTGCGCTGACCTCCCGTGAAGACCCCTTCCCCTCCGTAGTACTGGAAGCGATGGATGCCGGGTTACCGGTCGTCGGATTTGAAAGTACGGGAGGTTGCGCCAGTCTGCTGGCTCACGAAGATTGCGGCCGTTTGGCTCCGGCGGAAGACGCCGCCGGATTCGCGGCGGCAGTCATCGAACTGGCACACAACGCCGCTCTGACCAAACAACTCGGCAAACGCGGCAAAGCGCTGATCGATGAATGCTTCTCCTTCCGTCATTATGTTTTTGACTTGCTTGACCTGTTGGGTATGGGTCTGAAACGCGTCTCGGTCGTCGTACCCAATTACAATTACGAAAGATATCTAAGGCAGCGTCTCTCATCCATCATTCATCAGGATTACCCGATATTCGAAATTATTTTTCTTGATGACAAATCCAGCGACAACAGTCTCGAAACCGCCAGCGCAATCCTGCGCGATCAGCCCATAGACTATCGTCTCATCGCAAACAAGAGCAATTCCGGCTCGGCATTCAGTCAATGGCGCTACGGTTCGGCACTGGCTCGGGGTGAACTGGTGTGGATCGCGGAAGCCGATGATTCGTGCGCGCCTTCCCTGCTTGCGGAAACCGTGCGGGGATTCGATACGTCCGGCGTCGTGCTGAGTTACTGCGAAAGCCAGCAGATGGATGGCGAAGGAAAAATTCTTGATACGAGTTATCACGCCTATGTTGCCGACATTTCGCCGACCCGCTGGCAATCCGCCTACGTGTGCGAAGGAAAGACCGAAATTGCCGAAGCCCTGAGTATCAGGAACACGATTCCCAACGTCAGCGCGGTGCTATTCGATGCCGCCCATTTGAGAGCAATACTCGACGCGCACATGGCGGAAATCGCCGCTTTCAGGGTTGCCGGAGACTGGCTGGTTTACGTGCTGCTGCTAAAACATGGTAAAATCGCCTTTTCTCCGCGAGCGCTGAATAAGCACCGGCGACATGACAAGAGCGTGACCATCGGCAGTTTCAATCAATCCCTGGTGGACGAAATCGGCCGCATGCAGCGTTTTGTCGCTCAGGAAGTGGATGTGACGCAAGAAAACCAGCTTGCCGCCGCGCAATATATTGATTTACTGGCAAACCAATTCAATTTAAAAGAACTGTAACATGAAGACTATAAGCTCGACCGGAATCGTGGGGGAGGTAGGGATATTAAATTTAGAGTTGAAGGATAAAGCCTTAACAAAAATGATCGGAGATGATTGGAAAGAAAGTTCATATTATGAGATAGCTGAAAAATATATTGATACATGGTGGGCTGAGGATTCGATATTCTACAAAAGATTTAAAGAGTTGGATTGTAGAAATATTGTTGAACTGGCATGTGGTCATGGCCGACATGTTCAGAAGTATTTGAAAAATGCCGAAACAGTCATACTAACCGATATAAATCTGGAAAATATCGATTTTTGCAGAAGAAGATATCCAAATGAAATTAAAATAAAATACATTGTTACAGAAGGTAATAATTTTAAAGGAATAGATGAAAATACCCAAACAGCAATATTTACTTATGACGCAATGGTTCATTTTGAAATGCTTGATATTATTGATTATCTAAAGGATGCTAATAGAATTTTAGTTGATGGAGGCAGGATACTTTTTCACCATTCAAATGCATGTTTCAATCCAGAATTGCATTATCATTATAAACCACATTGCAGAAATTATATGTCTGACGACATATTCGCATATTTGGCGTCACGTTGTGGCTTCAAGGTGCTTTCACAAGATATCATACCATGGGGAAGTGGAAACGATTTTGCAAGAGATCTAGACTGTTTATCATTATGTCAGAAGATAAAAAAAGCATAATGGCACATGCGATACAGAATTGTTATAAAATTTCGCATGTACACGGGACAGTAATGTCATTTTTATCGTTCCTTAATCGTATAGCAAAGAGGAGTCATGGAGATATATGCTGAGTTATATTCGTAATGAGATTGTATTCATAGAGAAAAGTATTAACGAGCAAACCACGAGAATGGAAATATTCGAAAGATGCAGAATTCTCGGTTTGACGGATTTCGGCTTGCTGATACTGGGTATGCCCAACCCGGAGTTTCCGAAGATTTCAAAAATTCTTCCTCGTATGGCTTCCGAGGAAGTACAAAAAAGCTGGACGGGTTCGTCGGGTTCAACACTGCTGGCGCAAACTCTGGATTTCGTGCGCTCGCTTTCCTACAACTATACGAAATACACTGGGAATACCCTTGAAGCCAGAAAAATACTGGATTTTGGCTGTGGCTATGGGCGAATTGCCCGACTCATGTATTATTTTACAAGCGAAGATAATTTCCATGCCATGGATCCGTGGGATAAATCATTGGAAATATGCAATCAGGACGGCCTCACAAAAAATTTCCTTTTGTCCGATTATCTTCCGCTGACCTTACCCGCCGAAGAAAAAAGCTTTGATCTCATTTTTGCCTTTTCTGTATTTACGCATCTTTCAGAAAGAGCGATCAGAACAAATCTAAACACAATTTCGAAGTACATCAAGCCGGACGGTCTGATTGTAATAACCATCCGTCCGGTGGAGTATTGGGATATTGATGCTCATGCTATCAAGGGGGGGGGGGGAAGGGGGGACAGTTGAACAGCAAAAAAGTCGACATCATACAGATGGTTTTTCATTTCTTCCGCATAACAGAGAGCCAATTGATGGCGATATCACCTATGGCGACACCAGTATGTCGCTGGACTGGCTCAAAGCAACATTTCCGAATCTTGAAATTGTGGGAATCGACAGATCTTTATCTGACCCGTACCAGATTTATGTTTTCTTGAAAAGTCGATAAAGATGAAGAATTCTGCTACAGCGTCTGCTGACCGTCTATTGCCTGGTATTCACGGATTGCGCGCTGTTGCAGCGCTGATGGTATTGCTTTTTCATCTTGCACCGCTGTCCAATCTCGCGTTGCCCAAGGGATTGGAATTTATAGGAACATATTTTGGGTTGGGTGTGCACTTGTTTTTTGTATTGAGCGCTTTTTCGCTCTGTCATTCCACTCTTGTCAATATTGATCGGCCCGGATGGACAAGGGATTATTTCATCAAGCGGTTTTTCAGGATAGCCCCGCTTTTTTATGTCATGCTCGCGGCCTGGTATGCGTTGTTTTATGCCAGAAATGCGGCGCCGGCGTTAGGCGATGTGCTTTTAAACCTGGTGTTCGCGTTCAATTTTGTTCCTGCAAAATATGCAAGCATTGTCGCAGCCGGTTGGACGGTTGGCGTTGAAATGGTATTTTATGTTGTATTCCCGGTTATCCTGCTTCTGGTTGGTCGTCTGCGGCATGCTTTTATCTTTTTTTGTCTGGCCTCTCTTGTGAGTGTTATTGCGCGGATGTCACTTGAAGAATCTGGTGGAGCTTATGTCGACAGCGCGTTCATCTCGGCTTTGGGTATCTTTGCCACCGGGTTCCTGGCGTTCTGGCTTTTCCGCCGGATAGATGGTCGTGCGGGGGGGGCAATACCCGAAAATACTGGTACTTGGGCCGTAGCGATCCCTGTTATGGCCGGCTTCGTCATTGTTTCTCCGGTACGTCATTGGCTGTATCCTTGGGGACGTGCCGATATCGTGCTGTTCAGCGTATTTTTTGGAGGCATGGCAGTATGGCAAGCGTTGTTTCCTTCTCGCCTGCTGGCGTCGAGGATCATGACGTTCATGGGGGAGCGCAGTTACAGCATTTATCTCCTCCACCCCTGGATCATGTTTTGGCTTATTCCTGCCAATCAATGGCTTTCTGCCAAACTTGGAATCGTGATAGGCTCATGGGCTTTTTTGGTCAATGCTGCTTTTACGATTTCCGTTACCGTGGCGGCGTCCGCTATCACCTATCGTTTCATCGAAAAACCTGGCATGGAATATGGGAAGCGCCTGATTGCAAGGTTGAGGTGTGACAATATGGAAGGCTTTATGAATGCCTTTAATTGCATGATACGCCGAGTTTTTTCATCTCCATTTTTTTCAGATTACTCATACATACGCCTCGTTACTGCTAATTTTCGTCCCATTGATTACTCTTGGCGTGATGTTATATTGTGTCTAACCACAGTTATATTGTCTATAACATTCTTTTTTCTATACTATGCACCAGCCGACTTGTTTGATTTTTTACACTACATAGCATCAGGTGTGCTGATGGCGAGGGATGGAGAGAGTTTGATCTGGCCATATTCCTCAATGAATCCTGGAGGCTCTTGGACAGCATATGGTTATTTCCAAGAAAATGGCAAGTTAATTGATCTTCATAAAAGCTATCCATCGAAATTGTATAGCTTTTTATTCTCTTTCTACTATTGGCTGACAGGTGAGGTAAATTTTGCGTTTTCTCATATCGTTTCGTGTACTTCGATTGTCACAGGAAATATTTTTCTCTTCCTCTCTGCGCGAAGATTCTTTGACAGGACCACCAGTTTCTTGTTCTTTTTGACAGTTTTATTGATGCCACTTACGACTTCGGCTTTCAAACAAACCGATGCCATTGGATATTTCTTTGCTTGTTTTGTCCTCTGGGTACTCGTTTGGCAGAAATACAGTTCACTTTTGCTTGGTGTAATGGTTGGCTTTTTTTCGCATTTCAGGTTTCAGATTATCTTTTTTTTGGCGACAATTCCTGCCTTTCTTTATTTTGTCTCTGACAAGGCAAATCGATATATCATTATTTTTCGTGTTATTCTTAGTGGAATTCTCATTTTTCTTATTATTGGATTTTTGTTTCGTCTTCTGGTTCCATCTTCTTTAAATGATAATGTTGAATTGAGTTTTTACTGGAATCATTTTTTTGGCCAGAATATTTTTTTGGACTTTGATTATGTTGCAATGCTACTCCGGCTCTTACGTAATCTGGTAGTGTTAGTTAGACCTGATTACTTTTTTATTTTTCTTATTGTTGTATTTTTATTAGCTTTTTATTTTGGGGATCGACTTCATAAAGGACTAGCCGTTTTTGCTATTATCGGTATTTCAATTCCTTTATTGGCTTACAGCTTCGACAGATTCTCGGATCCAACTCCCCGTTATTATGTGGCATTTCTGCCATTTATTATTTTGAACTGGTTCTTGATTATTTCTATGTCGGTTAAATCAGCTTCTGGTTTGCGACGTTATTATGTTTTCTTTTTTACTTTTTGTGCGGTACTTCCCGTATGGATCATTTATAGCGGGCTTCCTTTTGGGAATATCTTCAGATATGACGTATTGTCGAGCCGCCTTTACTTTCTCAATTTCAATGGTGTGCAGAAAATTATTTCTGAGAATTTTTCATTCAATGATCTTGTCATTGTCAATCATTCTTTCCCATCGGCATTCACTCGACTTTCCTATCAGATACCATTACCCTCCCGTAATGAATTTGACTCGGGTACCAATTCAGAAATCGACGGGATTATATTTTCATTTCACAGTTTTCCTGAATCGGCGATTTATTCATTTTTTACGCCAAATGACTGGATGGAAAATGGAGAATTACCATTGGAAATTGTTGACAGAAAAAATGAACGTTTTTTGAAAATCGCTGATTTATCCAGCGAATTAAAAGATTCGACCGGACAATTGCATTCCGCCGCCCGTTTTGTCATATATCGGAATGCGAACAAAAATCGAAAAAAGCAGTTTGATAAATATGGTCAGAGAATTTTCTCTCCACGAGTATACCCTGAATTAAGTACATTAAGGATAGAAGCTCCGGAGTTCAATAATCCCAATGCATGGTCTGATAGATTAGGTTGTTTTGTGATTAAAGGTAGGGGCGAAGGAGTGGATGTCGGTCCTGGATATAACAATGTGAATGTGTTGACTCAACGCTTTAATGTTATTCCGAATGAGCATTTGTTGATTTCTACACGCGCGAGAAGCATTTCTGGAACAGCTAAAGGGCGAATCCAAGTTAATTGGATCAATGAGAAAGAACAGTTCCTGTCTAGCGAAATTGCTGTTTTTCAGGTAGATACTTCGGATGAAGATTTCCAGAAATCCGTTACCGTTCCTGCCAACGCAAAGTGGGGAATAGTATACGTGACTCCTCACGATCAGGGTGGTCACCTTCATTACTCATTTCTTCGCATCATGGGTTATACACTACTCAAATAGATCGAAAAACTTGATATCACCTTCTGTGAGATGATTACCTTTGTCTTATGATTCTAGATAAACTCAACTTTCTTCGGCGTTAACAACTATGTTTGATCAATTTCCAAAGGTTCGTCCTCCTCTGCCGGAGGCTATCGAAACGATTTATTCAGCACATTACAAATCGAACAGAGAGGGGCAGACAACAGCTTCATCATTAGCACAGAGGATGGAATCGTGGCTGCATAAGCAAGTGGCAAAAGATGTTGTCAACTCCCTGGAATATGGAAAAGCAACTTTGGAGTTAGGTGCAGGTACCCTAAATCAATTACAATATGAACAAACATCTCATCCATATGACATCGTTGAGCCTTTCACTGATCTTTACAAGGATTCATCTCTTCTCAAAAGAGTCCGAAATGTCTATTTAGACATTTCGGAAGTACCGAGTAATTATCGATATGACCGGATAACTTCTGTAGCTACACTTGAGCATGTCTGCAACTTGCCTGAAGTTATTGCGCAAGGAGGAATATTATTGGCAGAAAATGGTGTGTTTCGTGCAAGCATACCCAGTGAAGGTACATTACTTTGGACACTAGGTTGGAAAATGACCACAGGGCTGGAGTTCAAATTGAAACATGGACTTGACTATGGCTTGCTAATGAAACATGAACATGTTAATACAGCAAGAGAAATCAAGGAAGTATTGGAATATTTTTTCGATGAGATTAAGTGCAAAGTATTCGGATTAACTGAGTCAATCTCACTTTATCATTACTATGAATGTCGCCGTCCAGTAGTTGCGAAATGTTCAGAATTTTTAAACAAAAAAAATGCATAATCATGTTTATTTCTCATGGCTTTTGTTTCGGCGATTATATGAATAACACTAAAAAAAGTGTGACAAAAATCCCCATGAAAAACAATAGGTCGATTCCTGCACCTGCCCGAAGACAAATGAACCTCAGGATTTAACCGTAATGAAAATACCCACCATGATCAATGCTACGCCAAGGAAATATTGCAGCTGGAAACGTTCGCCGAAAACAAAATGACTTCCTAATGGCACCAAAACAAACGCCAATGCCATCAAGGGGTAGATTCGTCCAAGTTCAACCCGTTGCAATACCCAAACCCATGCCATTGACGTGATTCCATACAAGCATATGGCGGCAAAGAACGTCATTGCAGGTTTGAGGGCAAAAAACGATCCGCTTTCTGTCAAAGCTGTGGAACTTATCTTGAATAAGATTTGACCAATTGTCATGCCAAGGATGACAAGAAATGCGACCGCATAAGTGATCATTGACCCTTTCCTTGGAATTTATTGTTCGACATTTGCTTTGAAAAGCATTTAAGGCGGTGAAATGGTCGGTTTGGTACTGACCCTATATCGTGACCTAAAAATGCCAGTACAAATTGTAAACCGATAATGACTGGCAGAGCCGATAACATTACTGTTCCTGAAGAGGATGATTGTCCTAAATTCTTTGAAAGCATCCAGTGATAGCTGCCAAATATGAGACCAAACAAAAGCATAGTCAAACCCACCGGAAGTTCGATTGAAGCTAGAGACATATCCCTGAGGTAATAATTATAAAAAATTCTCTTTAAAAAATTGCGCATGTGCTTAACAAAAAATTCGCCAATAATTTTTTGATATTTTTAGACCACTTACCTCGTCCCCATATTTTGCGCTCATTGGAGTATCGGCAACCACGGCACGTAAAATATTTAGTCTAAATAGAATATCTGATTCGAAGAAATATCGGCGGCTGATTTTATCAAAAGGGAGATGTGATGCGACATCTCTATGAATTGCAGTATACCCGTTGGTTGGATCAAATAAATCCCAGTAACCAGACGAAAGCTTGGTCATGAACGACAATGCCGCGTTGCCAAATAAGCGGACCTTTGGCATTGCTTGAATTTCTTCTAGATCAAAAAAACGATTGCCCTTGGTGTAATCCGCCTCGCCTGCTGCGATTGGGGCTACAAAAGAGGGAATCAGGCTCGGATCCATCTGTCCATCACCATCTATCTTGACAAAGATATCCATGCCATCTTCAAGCGCCGCTTTATAACCCGTCATGACTGCTCCGCCGACACCTTGATTCTCGGCATGTCGGATCACGAAGATGCGTTCGTCTTTACAATTTCTTTCTACAAAATCGCCTGAGTTATCAGGACAGGCATCATCCACAACATAGATACGACTCACAAATGGAGGAATTGCATGAATCACCTCCAAAATATGTCGCGTCACACGGTAGGATGGAATGATGACTGCGATTCGTGGGGGGGGAGGGTAACATCAACTTTAATGAGATAGAATTTAAATTCTTTGAATGATAACAGAACGCTGTCTCGACAGGAAGACTCAGCCTTATCCAACGTGGTATGAGCCTGAAGGAGGGTTGTATTTCCAACGAGGAATGAGCCTGAAGCAAAAAGTGAAGGCAAAGGAGGTGTGGGTTGATCATCCTGAGGATGGTGATCAACATGAACGAAGAGCGGCTTGAGACGATTGAGCAGATTGAACAGTTTCTCAGTGCGCGCGCGCCGATTGAGTTTTCGGCGAGTGGC